>JBKHWB010000185.1:0-501 GCA_046566745.1 Gammaproteobacteria bacterium | reverse complement strand
TTCGCTGGCCGGGGTCTGGGCTGGCACCACAGTCACGCGGCAGCCGCGGGCGACCAGCATGCGCAGGATGTTCAGCTTGACGCCGTAGTCGAAGGCAACCACGTGGTACGGCAGGTCGGCAGCTTCGATGGTCGGGTGGCTGTCGGTTTTCAGCTCCCACACGCTGGAGCGCCACTCGTAGCGCTCTTTGGTGGAAACGACCTTGGCCAGGTCCATGCCCTTCAGGCCTGGGAAGCCGCGAGCGGCAGCGATGGCGGCTTCTTCGCTGATGTTGTCACCGGCGAGGATGCAGCCGTTCTGGGCGCCCTTTTCACGCAGGATGCGGGTCAGGCGGCGGGTGTCGATGCCAGCGATGGCGACGACGTTGTGTTCTTTCAGGTACTCGGACAGCGACTGGGTCTTACGCCAGTTGCTCGCCACCAGCGGCAGGTCACGGATGACCAGGCCGGCAGACCAGACGCGGTTGGATTCGGCGTCTTCCGGAGTCGTACCGGTGTTGCC
>JBKHWB010000184.1:0-505 GCA_046566745.1 Gammaproteobacteria bacterium | reverse complement strand
ACATCGTCTCGGACCTGCGGGCGTTCCCCCGCGCCGAGGATCTCGAGCCGCGGCCCGTGAGCCTTTCGGAGGTGGCGAGCTCCGCGGTGAGCCTCGGCGGCATCCAACTGCGGCAGGGGGTGACGTTCGAGCTGCGGTTGGACGACGTTCCTCCCGTGCTCGCGTCGCCGGGCCGCCTCGGGCAGATCTTCCTGAACCTGTTTCTGAATGCCGCTCAGGCGACGACCCGCCGGACGGAGGCGCTGCCGATCGTGACGGTGCGGGTCGAGGCCTCCCGCCACGGCGAGCAGGTGCTGGTGCGGGTGACCGATGACGGGGATGGCATCCCTTCCGAGCTCCACCCGCAGCTCTTCAGCCCGTTCTTCACGACCAAGCCGGTCGGCGAGGGCACGGGGCTGGGCCTCTACGTGTCGAGGGACATCGTGCGCTCGTTCGGCGGAGAGCTGAGGCTCGAGTCGAGCTCCGAGGCCGGGAGCACGTTCCTGCTCACGCTGCCGGCCGCGAC
>JBKHWB010000183.1:0-508 GCA_046566745.1 Gammaproteobacteria bacterium | reverse complement strand
GCGAGGTGATCGACCGGGTCCGGGTGGACCAGGCCAATGCCCTGCGCGACCAGCCGGCTGGGCGGCAGGTCATCAAGAAGAGCCGCTGGCTGCTGCTCAGGAACCGGGACAATCTGGATGAGGCGCAACGCGTCAAGCTCGATGAACTCCTCGCTGCCAATGCGCCCCTGACGATGGTTTATCTGCTCAAAACGGCATTAAAGGAAATCTGGTTCGCGCCCAGCGTGGCGGAGGGTGCGCGGCGATGGCGAAACTGGTATCGCATGGCGATGGACAGCGGGCTGGCTCCGCTCATCCTGTTCGCCAAACGGCTGAAGAAATACCTGCGCGGCATCCTCGCCTCAGCCATCTTCCCGATGAACACCAGCATCCTCGAAGGGGTGAACAACCGCATCAAGGTCATCAAACGCATGGCCTACGGCTTCCGCGACTCAGCCTACTTCTTCCTCAAAATCAAGGACGCGTTCCCCGGTAAGGCGCGATGAACCATTAATTTTGCACCTTCCCC
>JBKHWB010000182.1:0-512 GCA_046566745.1 Gammaproteobacteria bacterium | reverse complement strand
CGAACCACAGCGTGCTGGCCAGCGCCAGCGCCAGCGAGTCGGGCTGGGGCCGCACCAGCGCCGCAGCGCCGAAGTGCTGGGCGATGAAGGCCGTGGTCGTTTCGCCAGCGGCGAAGGCCGGGTGGCTGGCCACGGCTTCGAGGAAGGCACGGTTGTGGGGCAGGCCGAGCAGGCGGGTGCGTTGCAGCGCACCGATCAGGCGTCGTCGGGCCTCGTCGCGGGTGGCACCGTGCGCAATGATTTTGGCGATCATGGGGTCGTAGTGCGGGCTGACGATCTGGCCCGATGCCAGGCCGTGGTCCACGCGCACGCCTTCGCCTGTGGGCGGGTGCCAGAGCGCAACATCGCCACTTTGCGGCAGGAAGCCGTTGTAGGGATCTTCGGCATACAGGCGCACTTCGATGGCGTGTCCGTTCAATGGCACCTGCTCCTGCGTCAGCGGCAAGGGCTCGCCACGGGCCACGGCGATCTGCCAGGCCACCAGGTCCAGCCCGGTGATGCACTCGGTCACC
>JBKHWB010000181.1:0-513 GCA_046566745.1 Gammaproteobacteria bacterium | reverse complement strand
CTTCCAGCGTGTAGTCACCGGGCCTGGCGACCTCGCCATCGATCCGGACCGTCCACGGAAATGGCACAAAGGATTTCGCGTTCTCCGCCGGGTCGGTCTTGGCAGTACCGAACTCGTAGAAGTTGTTGTAGGTGCTGACATCGCGATACGGCGTCAACATTTCACCGGGCAACCGGTGCGCGGTAGCACGACGCGCTCCAACCTGTCGCCGGAGCCACGCAGGCGCCCGCGAATCATCCGGCACAGCGCGTACCAGCGCGGGAGCCGAGGTGGCCGGGTTGGCGACGGCGGGCTGCGGCAGCAGCGCCAGGGGCGCCGACACGGCAGCAGCCAGCAGTTCCCGTCGGGAAAGCCACGCCGCCTCCGGAGTAATCTCGGAGGGCGCAGGCGCGGCAGGATCATCGAGGCGGATCAGCATAGGGGCTTCCTCCTGCTACATGACCCGGACCCGCCGGAGGGCTCAGGAGTTCCCGCTGTCTTCCGGGGGTTTCCTGGCGCCACGGCCACGCAGCA
>JBKHWB010000180.1:251-515 GCA_046566745.1 Gammaproteobacteria bacterium | reverse complement strand
CCGCTTCGGGTTCGCCGTCCAGCGCCACCTGACCATCGCGCAACAAAATGGCGCGGTTGCAAATGGCCTGAATGGCATTGCGGTCGTGGCTCACGATCAGCAGCGTGGTGCCCTGGCGGCCAAACTCCCGTATGCGCTCAAAGCTCTTGTGCTGAAAATACGCATCCCCTACCGACAAGGCTTCATCCACGATCAGGATGTCGGGCCGCAGGCAGGTAGCCACGGAAAACGCCAGGCGCATCTGCATGCCGCTGGAATACACGC
>JBKHWB010000180.1:0-241 GCA_046566745.1 Gammaproteobacteria bacterium | reverse complement strand
ATGTCCATGTATTCGCCAATCTCGGCAAAGGCCTCAATGTCAGGCATCAGGGCCTGAAGCTGTTCGGTTTCAACGCCCAACAGCTGCCCCGCCATCACCGCGTTCTGCCGGCCCGTGAAATCGGGGTGGAAGCCCATGCCCAGTTCCAGCAGCGCGGCCAGGCGGCCCTGCACCTGAACCTGGCCTTCGGTGGCCTGGCTGGTGCCGGTGATCAGCTTCAGCAACGTGCTCTTGCCTGCAC
>JBKHWB010000179.1:0-517 GCA_046566745.1 Gammaproteobacteria bacterium | reverse complement strand
AAGGTACGCACCGAACAGGGCGGCAGCGCCGAGGACATCCACTACATCGAGTCGCGACTGGAAGACTACCGGGATCGGCTCTCCGGCCTGGCCGCCGAACTGGATTCGCTGCGCCGCTTCCACCGCCAGACCCTGTTCGATCTCCCCATCGGCGTCTGCTCGCTGGGCAAGGACCTCGAGATCCTGTCCTGGAACCACGCCATGATGGAGCTGACCGGCATCAGCGACGAGCAGGTGATCGGCTCCCGCCTGAGCAGCCTGCCGCCCCCCTGGCGCGAACTGTTCATGGAGTTCCTCAACGGCCCCAGCGCCCAGGTCTACCGCAAGCCGGTCATCGCGCAGGGGGAAACCCACTGGGTCAGCCTCAACCGCGCTGTCATCGAGGATGGCGACAGCTTCGGCCACCCCGATTCCCAGGTCATCGTGGTCGAGGACATTTCCGAGCTGCACCGGCTGGAAGTGCGGCTGTCCCACAACGAGCGCCTGGCCTCCATCGGGCGTCTCGCCGCCGGCGTGG
>JBKHWB010000178.1:0-520 GCA_046566745.1 Gammaproteobacteria bacterium | reverse complement strand
TGCGTTCGCCGCGCGAGATGCCCTGGCCCAGTTCGATGCTCAGCGGCGATTCGGCGGGGCGCGCACGCGCGGACAGGACGCGCACGCGCGCCTGGTCCTTGCGCGCCTCGACGAGTTCCGCCGCGTAGTCGTTGCCGTCGCCGTTGAACAGCACCAGCGCATCGCCGATGCGCAGCCGCAGCACCCGCACCGCGTGCCCGGCCGCGCGCGCGTCCAGGTCGGTCTCGGTGCCGGGCGTCAGGGTTGCGGGCAGATAGATGCGCGGTGTAGGCATGGTCGGGCTTGGCGGCTGAGCGTCAAAGGCCGTGGGCGCCTGCGCGTTGGGCAGGGCGCTACGCGCCCAGGCCGAGGTTCTTCCACAGCGCCACCGTCGGGCCGCTGGTGTTCATGGTGTAGAAGTGCAGGCCGGGCGCGCCCTGGTCGAGCAGGATGCGGCACATCTCCGTGACCACGTCTTCGCCGAAGGCGCGGATCGACTCCTTGTCGTCGCCGAAGCCTTCCAGGCGCTTGCGGATCCAGC
>JBKHWB010000177.1:0-521 GCA_046566745.1 Gammaproteobacteria bacterium | reverse complement strand
ACTCCACGCCTTCCGGGGTAAAGGCGGCATCGAGCGGGATTTCCTTGCAGCACACGCAGCAACTGGTGGCAGTCGGATCATTTGCATTCATGGTGGCACCCCTCCATTGACTGACAAAGGCGGCGAATGCCGCCGCCGGCATTGGCTTGGCGAACAGGAAGCCTTGTCCCGTATCGCACGCCGCTTGCCGCAACAGTGCGAGACTGGTCGGCGTTTCCACGCCCTCGGCCACCACGTCCATGCCCAGCCCGTGCGCAAGCTGAATGACGGAGCGCACGATGGTTCGGTCGCGGTGGTCGTCGGCGAGTCCGGCGACGAAGGACTGGTCGATCTTGAGCGTAGTAATCGGGCAGCACTTCAGGTGTTGCAGGCAGGAATACCCCGTCCCGAAATCATCGGCGGCGAAGCGCACACCGATTTGTCGCAAGGCTTCCAGGGCGGGGAAGATCGCCGGATCACCGAACGCGACCGATTCGGTCAGCTCGATTTCAAGAGACTCGGCGGGCAACTCGGCGTCAGCC
>JBKHWB010000176.1:294-527 GCA_046566745.1 Gammaproteobacteria bacterium | reverse complement strand
AAACCCCGGTATTCCACAAGGGCCGCGAACTTTACGGGCTGTACGAGGCGCGCACCCACTTGCGCAGCGGCGCCCCACTGCTGGTGGTCGAAGGCTACATGGACGTGGTGGCGCTGGCCCAGTTCGGGATTCGCAACGCGGTGGCAACCCTCGGCACCGCTGTCACCGACGAGCACATCGCCAAGCTGTTTCGCCACACCAGCGACCTGGTGTTCTGCTTCGATGGCGACGCC
>JBKHWB010000176.1:0-284 GCA_046566745.1 Gammaproteobacteria bacterium | reverse complement strand
GAGCCGCGCTCTGGATATCTGCCTGCCGGCACTCGGCGACGGGCGCGCGGTGCGTTTCATGTTCCTGCCCGACGGCGAAGACCCCGACACGCTAGTGCGACGGATAGGCAGCGGCGAATTTTCGCAACTGATCGCGTCGGCTCAGCCCCTCTCCGAATTTCTGTTCGCCACGGCGGCGAGCGAACTGGACCTCGCGCTGCCCGATGATCGCGCCCGCTTCTGTCAGCGCGCGGCCCCCATGATTCACCGCCTGCCGCCCGGCGTGTTGCGGCAATTGCTGCTGA
>JBKHWB010000175.1:0-531 GCA_046566745.1 Gammaproteobacteria bacterium | reverse complement strand
TCCCGTCTCGAAACGACTGAGCAGCAAACGACCTTGGGACTGGCCCATGACCGTGAGCTGCGTGTCATCGCCGCGCAGGGCGAACACGCCGATGGCAGCGCCGCTGTCATCCAGTGCCAAAGGGGTTTCACCGTAGGGATAGACCAGCCCCGGTGTGACCTCGCGCTGGTTGTCCTGGCTCAGCGCCGTGTCATAGACAGGCTGCACCACCAGCAGGCGCCCGTCAGACAAGCCCAATCCGACCAGTGCACTGGTGATGCTGCCGCGCACCACCGTGCTGACGGTCACGCCGTCCGGCAGCGGCAGGCGTGCCTCGCCCAGGCTGCTGTTGTCACCGACCCGGAAATACTGCACACGGCCATCCGCCTCGATGCGGATGCCGGTCTCGCGGTATTCGTCGATATCGACATGGGCGGCCACCGTGGCCGTGGCATGGCGCGCCTGCGGCTCGACCTTGGCCGACTGGAACAACGGCCAGACCTCGTACAGCAGGTAGAAAAAAATCACCGTGATGGCCAGCAGCACGAACAT
>JBKHWB010000174.1:0-553 GCA_046566745.1 Gammaproteobacteria bacterium | reverse complement strand
AGACCGTGGAACCGGCGGTAGCGCGCCCAATCAGCCATCAACTCATCGCTCAGGGGCACATCGCCGGCCCCGCCACCTTTGCCGACGACGCGCAGCCACCATTTGCCTCGCCGCTGGGACAGGTCGGCGGTCTTGGCGTGCGCGGCCTCGGAAACCCGAAGCGAGGCGCCGTAAAGCAGGCGGAACAACCAGCGTACGCGCTCGTAATGCTGACACTCGCGGCGCGTCCCTTGCGGCAGCGTCTCGATGAAGTCGAGCACGGATTGCCACCGTTCCCGATCCAGGTAGAGGGTCGGCCGGGAATCGTGCGAAAACCTCGAAAAAACAACTTAGCTTATTGTTCTGAAACAGAAAATGAAGCAAGGGCCGGTTTTCACCGGCCTGCCCTCATCAATTGAGGCTAGGCACCGCAGGTCAGTACCTTGTTTGCGCTGACAAAAAAGCTGTCAGGCTTGGATTTGAACTCGGTGTCTGGCTGGCTGTTGTGTGACTTGCACATCGGCGCTATGTAGTTGAGTTTTCGCAGCGACTCATTGTCAAGTTTCGGCAAGAT
>JBKHWB010000173.1:0-553 GCA_046566745.1 Gammaproteobacteria bacterium | reverse complement strand
CTACCCAGACCACCCCCGCGCCAGTGCTAGCTTTGCGTACCGTCACTTATTGCACTGAAAACGAGGAGACCCCGGTTTCGAGCATCACCGCGCGCACGGTGGGCAGCAGGTCCGGGCGGCTGTAGATCTGGTCGAGCGTGGCGCCGCTCGTGACCGACAGCGGGTTGGAGGTGACGTTGGCGATGATCTTGGTCCAGAGCTTGTCGCGCAGCCGCTCGATGGGGCGCGCCTCGATACCGGACTGCTCCAGCGCGGCGCACACGCCCAACAGCCGCGGGCTGATGGTGTTGCCCGGCTCGCCCAGCATCATCAGGTGAGGGTTGCGCGCCACCGTGTGGCCGGGCTCGGCGCTCTCGGCGGTGATGAAGGTGACGGCACCGATCACCTGGTCCAGCGGCAGCCAGCCGCCGATGCGGCCACCCGGGTCGACCGCCTCGACATGGCGGCCCTGGAAGCGGCCACCCTCTTGGTGGAAGTACCAGAAAGGCACGCCGTTGACGGCCGGCACGATGAGTGTCCCGGTGCCCACCAGCGGCGCCACCTGCTCGGCGAG
>JBKHWB010000172.1:0-565 GCA_046566745.1 Gammaproteobacteria bacterium | reverse complement strand
CAGGGCGGCAGACGCCGCGCTGTATGCTGCCAAGGCGACGGGGCGCAATCGGGTCTGTAGAGCACCATCAGGCTTGTCAAGGAGGACCGTCGGTAGCAGGCGCACGCCCCGGTCTAGGTGGACGGGAGTCTGTGCATTCTCGAGAGTGCGTTACCTTCCTCAGTCTTGGATAGATGGGTGCGGAAGGTAAGAGATAAAGAGCATAAAAATGTCGAGAAAGAGCGCTGGACTTACTATAAGGCAGTACCGACTGCTCTTCGCTAACATGACGGAGGGCTTTGCCTTGGGCGAGGTCATCCTGAACGCCCAGGGTAGACCGGTAGACATGCGCCTGATTATCACCAATGAGGCCTTCTACCAACAGACTGGCTTGACGAAAGATATCCTCGGTCGATCTGCACATGAATACGTGCCGAAACTGGCTGGGCTGTGGCTTCCACGCTTTGCCAATGTGGCACTTTCTGGCCAGTCGCTGCGTTTTGAAGAGTACAATGAGGATACACGACGATATTACGAAGTGTACAGCTATTGCCCGGAGGCAGGACGATTTATCGTCCTTGTCTGG
>JBKHWB010000171.1:0-568 GCA_046566745.1 Gammaproteobacteria bacterium | reverse complement strand
ATCCGGACCTCTTCGGCGGCCAGGCGCTTGTCGAACAGCGCGTCGCGGCGTTCTTCTTCTTCGAGCGCCGCCATCTTGCCCGTGAGGTAGCGGTCGTAGTCGCCGGGCCAATGGGTGATGCCGCCGCGCTCCAGCTCGACGATGTTGGTCGCGAGGCGGCGCACCAGCGCGCGGTCGTGGGAGATGAACACCACGCTGCCGTTGAAATCGAGCAGAAATTTTTCCAACCAGTCGATCTGCTGGATGTCCAGATGGTTGGTGGGCTCGTCGAGCAGCAGCAGATTGGGTTGGTTGATCAGCGCCTGGGCCAGCAGTACGCGGCGCTTGAAGCCACCGGACAGCGATTCGACCCGGGCGTCGGGGTCGAGATCGAGGCGATCCAGCATCGCATCGAGGCGCTGTTCGAGGCGCCAGCCGTCGTTGGCATCGAGATCGCCTTGCAGCTGTTCGAGCTCGTCTTCGTCCGCCGTGGTCAGCGGCGTCTTGCATACCAGCTCCTGATAGCGCTCGCGCCACTGGCCGACCGCACCGAAACCCTCGGCCACCACTTCGCGAATGGTGCCCTGGA
>JBKHWB010000170.1:0-568 GCA_046566745.1 Gammaproteobacteria bacterium | reverse complement strand
CACTCGCATACTGCACCTCGTTCGATCGCCGGCCTGCCGGCAGGCGCGTGGCAGCGCGTGCGCAGAAGCGGATCAATTATCAGTCAGGAGGGCAGTATTTCATGAAGCACACGACCCGAAACCGGTTCTCGCCCGTAGTTGCGATGCCCGATCTGCCGCGGCGACGGTTTGTCCAGGGCCTTGCCGCCGGTGGCTTGCTGATGGGGCTGGGGCCGATGATCCGGCCGGTCTGGGCGACCCCGGCAGCGACGCTTACAGGCACCGCGCCCGTGCTTGAAGGGACCGAATTCGATCTGACGATTGCCCAAACACCGGTCAACTTCACCGGGACGCCGCGCATGGCGACGACCATCAACGGATCGATCCCCGGCCCCACGCTGCGCTGGCGGGAGGGCGATACCGTGACCATCCGCGTCACCAACCGACTACCCGTGGACACGTCGATTCACTGGCACGGCATTCTCCTGCCCTTCGACATGGACGGGGTGCCGGGGATCAGCTACAAGGGCATTGCGCCTGGGGAAACCTTCACCTACCGCTTCAAGGTCGAGCAGACCGGCACTTACTG
>JBKHWB010000169.1:0-573 GCA_046566745.1 Gammaproteobacteria bacterium | reverse complement strand
AAGCCGGCAAAACCGCTTCCTGACACCAGCACGATCACTGCCAGCGAGGTCGCCACGGCCTGCGGCATGGCCAACCCGCTGATCAACACCAGCATGGGCACAATGACAAAACCACCGCCAACGCCAAACAGTCCGGACAGCAAGCCCGTCACGGCACCCGCCAGCAGCAGGCGCTGCATACAGGGCCAGCGCCACTCGAACCGCCCAGAGGGTGACACGGCGCAAGCCGCCGACGAGCCGGTCTCCGCTGTCGCGCCGCCCGCACGCAAGACACGGGTAGACTCGGGGTCGGTGACCGCCTGACGCCACATGCGAACGGCAATCACCATGACCAGTAAAGCAAATGTCGCGACCAGCCAGGTTTCATCCAGTCGGACTGACAGCCACTGCCCGGCCGGCGCCAGCAACATGCCGCCGGCCCCCGTCACCGCCACCAGCGGCCAGACCACTTCCTGCCGGCGCCAACGCAACGCCACCCCGAACAAGGCCGCCAGCGCCACCGCTCCCAGCGACAGGCCGGCACTCACCGACAAGCCGAGCCCCAACACCCCCATGAGCAAGGGGACAGCCATG
>JBKHWB010000168.1:0-574 GCA_046566745.1 Gammaproteobacteria bacterium | reverse complement strand
CGCCACCATCAGCGGCAGGAGGTGCTCCTCGCGCGGATGAGCCAGACGCGCAGCAGGCGCTTGCCCCCAAGCCTTGAGCGCCTCGTGTCGGCGGTCGGCATCGGCCTGACCAAGCGCTTCCACGAGCCAGGCATCGAACGCGTCGGCGACGGGTGCGAAGCGCGGGTCGCCGAAGCCGCGCATGTTGTGAAAGCTCATGCCGCTGCCCACCACCAATACGCCCTCCTGCCGCAACCGGGCCAGTGCGCGACCCGCCTCGATATGCAGGGCCGGATCCAGGCTTCGATGCAAGGACACCTGCACGATCGGCACATCGGCATCGGGAAAGATGAGCTTGAAGGGAACGAACACACCGTGATCGAAGCCGCGACGATCGTCGGCGCGGGCAGGCAAACCGGCCTCGGTCAACAGCGCGATGATCCGGTCAGCCAAGGCTGGATCGCCGGGCGCCGGATAGGCGAGGCGATAGGTGTGTTGGGGAAATCCGGAATAGTCGTAGATCAGCGGCGGATGGGCGGCGCGCGTCACGGCGAAGGCGTCTTCTTCCCAATGGGCGGAGACCACCACCACGGCG
>JBKHWB010000167.1:336-586 GCA_046566745.1 Gammaproteobacteria bacterium | reverse complement strand
GCAGTTTTCAGGGCAGTGTCGGTAAGGGGCATTTGGGGGCAACTCATTTTCGGGTTGGTGAGTTGCCCCCAATGTTGCCCCCGGTAGCCTTTGGCTTTCAATGACTGTCTTTGGGTGCCGTAGGCAATAAAAAAGGCCGGAAGCCTTGATTTTACTGGGCTTTCCGGCCTTTCTGGGACTTTCTTGGTGCTTGAACTGGTGGACCGAAAGGGAATCGAACCCTCGACCTCGTCATTGCGAACGACGCGCT
>JBKHWB010000167.1:0-326 GCA_046566745.1 Gammaproteobacteria bacterium | reverse complement strand
ATCGGCCCGTGCCGCGTGAGCAGACCAGCGGATAATACCGGATTCGGCAGAAAACCAAAGGGGGTTACAGCCACCCGCGTTCGGCAAACGACACCGGCCGTCCCTCGCCGACCACCAGATGGTCCAGCACGCGAACCTCGATCAGGTCCAGGGCGTCCCGCAGGCGGTCGGTGATGTGGCGGTCTGCCCCCGAGGGTTCGGCGACGCCGGAGGGGTGGTTGTGGGCCAGGATGACGGCGGCAGCATTCAGGTGCAGGGCGCGCTCCACCACCTGCCGCGGGTGCACGCTGCAGGCATCCAGCGTGCCGCGGAACAGTTCCTCGAAG
>JBKHWB010000166.1:0-595 GCA_046566745.1 Gammaproteobacteria bacterium | reverse complement strand
CGGCAGAAAAACGCATCGAAATCGCGCTCGAATGCGCCGGCCTGATTCCCGAGCGCATCGTCACGGACCCGGCGCGCTTCCGGCAGATTCTGACCAATCTCGTCGGCAACGCCATCAAGTTCACCGAAGCGGGCGGCGTCAAGGTCCGGTTGCGCTTCGAGGCCAGCCGGCCGATCGCCGGCGTGCAGGTCGAGGTCATCGACTCGGGTATCGGCATCCCCGGCGACAAGCTCGAGACGATTTTTGAACCCTTTACGCAGGCGGAGGGTTCGATCACGCGCCGCTTTGGCGGCACCGGCCTGGGACTCACCATCAGCCGCAGCCTGGCGCGCGCGCTGGGCGGAGACCTCGCGGCGCGCAACGCACCCGGCGGCGGCAGCATTTTCACGCTTACGCTGCCCGCCGGCCCGATCGAGGGCGTGCTGGTGCTGACCGACGCCGCCGGGGCGCGCGGCGCCTACACCATCGCGGCGACCCCCGGCCCGGTGCCGCCGCCGCTGGCCGCCTCCGGCAGCCCGCTGCCGCTGTGGCAGGCGGCGCTGTGGGCGGCGCTCGGCGGGCTGATCCTGAATTTGATGCCCTGCGTCTTCCCCAT
>JBKHWB010000165.1:0-603 GCA_046566745.1 Gammaproteobacteria bacterium | reverse complement strand
CGCCTTGCCGGCGCCGCCGAAGTAACGAAGGGCCAGCGGAATTTCCGGGTGCCCGACGAGCTCGGCGGTGGCCCGGTCAAACTCCTCGAACGGCGTTGGCCTGTCCTCGAACTGGGCCTTGATGGCACCGGCGGCCATCTGCTCGAAGCCCAGGGCCAGCACGCACTCGGCGGCACCGCTTTCGACCGCCTGGCGCGCCAGGAACAGCGCCGACGAGCCGGTGGAGCAATTGTTGTTGACGTTGACGATGGGGATGCCACTCATGCCCACCGGGTAGAGCGCCCGCTGGCCGCAGGTGGAATCGCCATACACATAGCCCACATAGGCTTGCTGGATCATGGGGTATTCGACGCGCGCATCGGCCATGGCCTGGCGCACCGCCTTTTCTCCCATCACGTGATAGGGCTCGCTGGCGCCCGGTTTGGTGAACGGGATCATGCCCACACCGGCAACAATAACTTTCTGGTTCATCGCACTGACTCCTTGGGTTGAAATGTTTCGATCGAAACGTTTTGGACTCGGACACCGGGAGGCCGACGGCCTCAGCCGCCCTTGTCCGCGTTGGCATACTCGGTTTTGAGGTCCTTCTTGAGGATCTTGTTG
>JBKHWB010000164.1:0-607 GCA_046566745.1 Gammaproteobacteria bacterium | reverse complement strand
GTTCTCCAGCCGGGCTAGTACCTTGTCCGCATGGCTGGACGCCCAGGTGGCGGACTGTTTGCCGAACCACTCCCGGGCAACGACTTCAAAGGTATTGGCGTTCTCCGCCTCTTTGGCTGCCTTGGTGGCTTGCCTGTGCACGCTGGGGTCAACCCCGGCGGCTACAAGCTTGCGCGCCTCATCGCGCCGTTCTCGCGCGTCCTTGAGGCTGACTTCCGGGTAGGTGCCCAGTGACAGCCGCTTTTCCTTGCCTTCGAAGCGGTACTTGAGGCGCCACCACTTGCCCCCGCTGGGAGCTACCTCGATGTATAGGCCCCCGCTGTCGGATAGCCTGTAAGGCTTTTCCTGGGGTTTAGCGGTTTTCAGAGCGGTGTCAGTGAGGGGCATTTGGGGGCAACTCGTTTTTTGGTTGGTGAGTTGCCCCCAATGTTGCCCCCGGCTGCCCTCGGCTTTCAATGGCCGTCTTCGGACACTGCAGGCAATAAAAAAGGCCGGAAGCCTTGAATTTACTGGGCTTACCGGCCTTCTTTGGACTTTCTTGGTATCTAAATTGGTGGACCGAAAGGGAATCGAACCCTCGACCTCGTCATTGCGAACGACGCGCTCT
>JBKHWB010000163.1:0-634 GCA_046566745.1 Gammaproteobacteria bacterium | reverse complement strand
CGATGCCGGTCGTCGCGTGGCGATGACGTTCTCCGACCCGGCAATGGTCCAGTATTTCCGCGACGGGCTGGCGACCATGCTCGACGGCGGCGTCGACCTGCTGTTCTGCAACCACGTCGAAGCGCAATTGTGGACCGGCAGCGGTTCCGTCGAAGAGGCCGCAACGGCGCTGAAGCAAAGCGCCCAGAGTTTCGTCATCACGCGCGGGGGTGAAGGCGCCCTCGCCTTTGACGGCGAGACCATGCACCAGGTCGCACTGACGCCGGTCAAGGCTGTCGATACCAACGGTGCCGGCGACATGTTTGCCGGCGCCTTCCTGCACGGCATCAACCGCGGCATGAACTTCGCGGAAGCCGGCCGGCTGGCCAGCATGGCGGCGGCAAAGGTGGTTTCGTTCTTCGGCCCCCGCCTGCACCCGATGGAACACCTCGAAGTCTTCGAGCGATTCCAGCGCGGCAGTTGAGCGGGATGACTGTCGTGACTGCCCTCTGCCGTGCCGACGATATCGGCGACGAAGACGCAAAAGGTTTCGAGGTCGACGGCCACTCGCTGGTGGTCGCGCGCAAGGACGGGCAACTGCACGTCTACGTGAACTGGTGCCCGCACCTGGGCATCGAGCTCAACTTCCAGCCCG
>JBKHWB010000162.1:297-637 GCA_046566745.1 Gammaproteobacteria bacterium | reverse complement strand
CTTGCGCCAACTGCTCCTGTTTCTGCACCTGGTACTGCGCAAAATTGCCAGGGTAGGAAAGCAAGCGCCCCCGATCCAGTTCGACGATGCGTGTAGCGACACGATCCAGAAAACTCCGGTCGTGGGTGATGGTGACGATGCTTCCCTTGAAGTCGATCAGCAGATCTTCAAGCCATTCGATAGAGTCAAGATCCAGATGGTTGGTGGGCTCGTCCAGCAGCAGGACGTCGGGCCGTGCAACCAGGGCCTGCGCCAAGGCCACACGCTTCTTGGTGCCGCCGGAGAGGCTTCCAATGCGCGCGTCCGGGTGCAGATGCAGGCGTTGGAGCGTTTCGGTGAC
>JBKHWB010000162.1:0-287 GCA_046566745.1 Gammaproteobacteria bacterium | reverse complement strand
CCCAGTTCCAGGCGTCGTAGGCTTCTATCTGCGTCTGTATGGCATCGAGATCCACCCCTTCAGCACCACTCAGATAGAGATCGCGAAGCGCAATCACTTCTGAAATCCCGTGCGACGCGGCCTGAAAGACGGTGTCATCCGCGTTCAGAACGGGTTCCTGGGCGACATAAGCAATGCGAATGCCCTGCTGCAGGTGCCGGGCTCCGTCGTCCGCATGCGCTAGGCCACCCAGGATTCTGAGCATGGAGGACTTGCCGGCTCCATTTCGGCCGATCAGTCCAACGCGT
>JBKHWB010000161.1:0-675 GCA_046566745.1 Gammaproteobacteria bacterium | reverse complement strand
GGTGGCGCGCCTGGTTGGTTTCAACGGCCACCCCCAGCCGGTACCGAGCGAGGTGGTCGACGCCCTGCAGGCGCGGCTGGCCAGCGCTCCCGTCATCAGCCCGCTGCAGCCCGGCGATCCGGTGCGCATCACCCACGGCGCGTTTGCCAACATCGACGCCATTTTCCAGCGGTTTGACGGCGACGAACGCGTGGTGATCCTGCTCCACCTGCTGCAGCGGCCGCAGCCGGTGGTGGTGTCGGTGAGCAGTATCGAGAAGCGGGAGGGGGCGGAGGGGTAGGGGAGAGGGAGTTTATCGGGGGCGTGGGTTCGCGGCAGCGCTCTGCGTACCACAAGGGCAAAGCCGCTCCCACAGTGCTCGCCGTTGAGATGAGCTTACTTGAAGTGCTAGCAGCTAGTGCTAGCTGTTGATAGCAGCTTTTGCTAGCATTTTGCCATGAACACCCTGACCTACAAGGGCTATACCGCCCGTATCGAGTTTGACGAGCGCGACAACCTCTTCGTTGGCCGCATCCTCGGCTTGCGCGCCATGATCAGTTTTCATGGCGAGACCGTGGCAGAGCTGCATGCCGCTTTTGCTACCGCGATTGACGATTTCCTGGCGGATTGCAGGGCGCAGGGCATCGCGCCCGAGAAGCCCGCCTCCGGCAAGCTCATGCTTCGGGTGCCGCCCGA
>JBKHWB010000160.1:0-703 GCA_046566745.1 Gammaproteobacteria bacterium | reverse complement strand
GGGCGATCCTGGCCAAGCCTGAGGGTGCACTGCACGACTGGGAGATTTTCGTCGGTCTGGCCAAGGCCTTCGCCGAGCGTGCTGGCGTGGAACTCAAGCCGACCCTGCCGCCCGCGCAAATGATCGACCTGGCTTTGCGTAAAGGCCCTCATGGTGAGGGCTCGACATGGCAGTTGTCGCTGGAAACCCTCGATCGGTTTCCTCACGGGCTCGACCTCGGACCTTTACAGCCGAACCTGGCGGCGCGTTTGCGCACCCCCAGCCAAGCCGTCGAAGCGGCGCCGCAGTTGCTACTGGACGATTTGCGCCGGTTGGCTGAGCAGGTGCCACCGGCGGTGGACGAGTTGCTGTTGATAGGACGTCGACATGTGCGCAGCAACAACTCCTGGATGCATAATTTCCACCGCTTGGTTAAAGGCAAGCCCCGTCATCAGTTACTGATGCACCCGCAGGACCTCGCGCAGCGGCAGCTGACGGACGGTCAATGGGTGCGGATCCGTTCGCGGACTGGGGTCGTCGAGGTTCAGGTGCAATCGAGTGATGAAATGATGCCGGGCGTGGTCAGCTTGCCACATGGTTATGGGCATGGCCGTCAGGGCGTGCAGCTGCACATCGCCGGGGCGCAGCCTGGAGTGAGTGCCAATGACCTGACCGATGAGCATTTGCGCGATGCAGTGTCGGGCAATGCAGCGTTGAATGGGGT
>JBKHWB010000159.1:0-740 GCA_046566745.1 Gammaproteobacteria bacterium | reverse complement strand
TTGACTCAGGCTTTCTCACCCCCTATCATCGACGCTCAGATCAATAGATACCCTAATAGATACCCCAGCTCTCCAGGGTATCTATTTGCATGGAGTGCGCATGGCCAGCAACCTTCTGAATGACCGAACCATCAGAAGCACCCTCCCTCAGGATGTCGAGATTTTCCTGAACGATGGTGACGGCCTTCGCTTGCGCATCCGGCCGAACGGCGGGCGTGACTGGTTCTATATCTATCGCCGACCGGGAGTCCTCACCCCCACCAAATTGATGCTGGGCTCCTACCCTACCCTCAAACTGGCCGACGCCCGGGAGATAGCAACCGAATACCGCAAGCTGCGGCAGCAAGGCCTCGACCCCAAAGTGGTGCGGGAAGAAGCCGAGCGCAAGCAGGCCCAGGCATGGGCCAGCAACCCCTTACCGCAGACGCTCAGTGAACTCGTCGACTACTGGTCCGACCACTACCTGACCCGTACCAACCGCGATGGCCGCATGCGTCGCAAAGATGGGGGCGCCGAGATCATCCGCGCCTTCAAGGCCGATGTGCTGCCAGTGCTGGGCAACATGCGACTGCCGGATATCCGGAAAGGCCATATCGCCGCAATCTTGGACGAGATCCTGTCACGTGGCTCCAACCGCATGGCCAACCAGATGCTGTCGAACCTCCGGCAGCTCTTCCGGTTCGCCGTTTCCCGCGACTTCATGGATATCGAGCCTACAGCCGGCCTTGAGAAAAAGGACT
>JBKHWB010000158.1:502-743 GCA_046566745.1 Gammaproteobacteria bacterium | reverse complement strand
AAAACCGCGTGGTTATGCGGTTTCCCCGGTTTCCCGGTTTTCCCGGTTTGAAAACGAAGGGTTGCCGGAAAAGCGGCCGGACTCATGCCGTTTTTGCCTTGAACGGGACCACGTTTTCAACCTTGAGGGCGTCCAGGTAATCGGCCCAGGCTTGCATCATTTCCCGCCGCTTGGTCAGGTGGGCCGTTCGGTTGTAGGCGCGGCCGTTCGGGTCCCGGACGGCGTGGGCCAGTTGATGTTC
>JBKHWB010000158.1:0-492 GCA_046566745.1 Gammaproteobacteria bacterium | reverse complement strand
ATCCAATCCGGCCGGAAGCCCAGGACTTCATCCAGGACGGTCCGCGCCATTGCTCTAAAACCGTGTCCGGACATTTCCTCTTTCGGTATGCCCATGCGCCGAAGGGCAGCTAGGACGGCGTTATCGCTCATGGGCCGGCCATTGGTCCGCGCCCCTGGGAAGACGTATTGCCCGCGGCCGGTTACGGCGTGAAGCTCCCGCAGGATTTCCACGGCTTGGCGGGACAAGGGGACCAGGTGGGGTTCGCGCATCTTCATGCGGGACGCGGGGATATTCCATTCCCCGTTGTCCAGGTCGAATTCGGACCATTCGGCCTTGCGAAGTTCGCCAGGGCGCACGAATACCAAGGGGGCCAGCCGCAAGGCGCACTTGGTCACGAAAAAGCCGGCGTAACCATCAATAGCCCGCAGCAAGCCGCCAATGGCTTTCGGGTCCGTGATGGCCGGCAGGTGGGTTGTGCTCACAGGGACCAGGGCGCCCCGCAGGTCCGCC
>JBKHWB010000157.1:0-766 GCA_046566745.1 Gammaproteobacteria bacterium | reverse complement strand
GCGCACCATGCGCTCCAGCGGCAGCGAACCGAAGTAGCCGTAACCGCCGAACATCTGCTGGCACTGCACGGTCACGCGCTGCGCCATCTCGGTGGCGAAGACCTTGGCGATGGAGCACAGCTGCGGGTCGGGCCTGCCGGCGTCGATCAGCGCCAGCGCCTTGTAGCAGAGGCAGCGCGCGGCCTCGATCTCGATCAGCGCATCGGCCATCATCCAGCGCAGGCCCTGCATCTCGGCCAGCTTCTGGCCGAATTGCTCGCGCACGGTCATGTACTCGCGCGCCAGGTCGAACGCGCCTTCGGCGACGCCCAGCGCCATCACGCCCATGCCGACGCGGGTGCCGTTGTAGAGGGTGAGCGGCCTGACGAAGCCGGCCGAATTGGCGGGGTCGCCCTCGGTGACGATGTTGGCAGCCGGCACGCGCACGTTGTCGAAGAACAGCTCGTTCTCGGCCGCGCCGCGCACGCCCATCTTGCCTTCGAGCTTCTTCACCGTGAAGCCGGGGCGGTCGCACTCGACGACGATGGTGCCGATGCCCTTGGCACCGCTGGAGGGGCCGAAGCGCGCGTACACCAGGTGCATGTCGGCGCGATCGCCAAAGGTGGTGAAGATCTTGCTGCCGTTGATGACCACCTCGTCGCCGTCGCGGACGGCCGAGGTGCGGATCGCGGTGCCGTCGGAGCCGGCCTGCGGCTCGGTCCAGGCGATGCTGCACTCGAGCTCGCCGGTCACGAAACGTGGCACCAGTCGGCGCTTGAGCTCCTCG
>JBKHWB010000156.1:0-772 GCA_046566745.1 Gammaproteobacteria bacterium | reverse complement strand
AGCGGTGAGTTCGCTGGTCGAGGCACCCACGCGGGTGCGCACCAGACGCGGCTCTTTAACCTGCGGCCCGGACAACGCCACAACACGGTCGGTATCCAGCTCGCCACTGGTGAACAGCTTGCCGATGGCAATGACTTCCGGATACGTAACCGACCAGACCATCTTGTTCGGCCCGACCGGATCAAGGAAATGAATATGGGTGCCGGCATTGCCCGCCGGGTGCGGACCGGCAAAAACTTCTTCACGAATCTGACCACCGGCAAACGATGGCAGTTTCGACGTTGGCGCGCGGCAGACCCAGACCGGGCCATCAGTGAGCCGCGCCAGCACGGCAAGGCCATCACGGAAGGCATCTTCCTGCTCAGCGATGATCACATCCGGATCAGCCGCCAGCGGATTGGTATCCATGGCGGTAACAAAAATGGAGTTCGGTACCGACCCCGGCGCCGGCACCTTGCCGAACGGGCGGCTACGCAGCGCGGTCCACTGGCCCGATTCAATCAGCTGCTTCTGCACCGCATCACGGGGCAGCCCGGCGAGCGCGCTGCGCTCATGAGCACCGAAATTGACGGCCGTCTCGCTGGCCGCCACCTCGATCTCCACCGACAACAGCACGCGCCTGGCGCCGCGATGAATGGCCTTGACGGTACCCGCCGCCGGCGCCGTGTAATTGACGCCCTCACACTTTTTATCAGTGAACAGCAGCTGGCCTTTTTCGACCTGATCGCCTTCCTGCACGGCCATGGTCGGCTTCATTCCGGGATAATCCGGG
>JBKHWB010000155.1:0-774 GCA_046566745.1 Gammaproteobacteria bacterium | reverse complement strand
GGCGTGCCCGGGTGTCCACGAAGGGGATTGCTTGGCAAGCCACTCCCTACCAACAACCTCAAAGGTATTACCCGCCTTGGCTCTTTTGGCGGCCTTGGTGGCTTGTTTGTGGGCGCTAGGGTCTACCCCATTGGACAGCAGCGTGCGTGCGTCCTTGGCCCTATCTCGGGCTTGGGCAAGGCTTGTCTCTGGGTAGCTGCCAAGTGCTAGTAGCTTTTCCCTGCCATCAATCCGGTACTTGAGTCGCCATAGCTTCCCCCCGGTGGGTTTCACCAGCAGGAAAAGCCCCCCGGCGTCCCCTTTCTTGTAGGGCTTGTCCTTGGGTTTTGCTGTTCGGACGGCGGTATCTGTTAGTGCCATTTTGGGGGTATCGACTCATAAAGGTGTCGTAGTACCCCCACGTATACCCCCAAGTTATCCGGCTTTCAAGGGATGTCCTCGGTCGCTACTGGACACAAAAAAGGCCGGAAGCCTTGATTTTACTGGGCTTACCGGCCTTCTTTGTATCGCTCTGGGCGTTCAATTGGTGGAGGTGGCGTCTACCGAATATCAGACTGTAAGCCTTTGCTGGTGCGGGTTTTTGATTCTCGATTCTTTGTAAGTACCCCCAAAGATACCCCCAATTATTTTTGCTGCCCGTCCCGTGATGGCTCGGCCTTTCGGATCTTCTGCCTCTCGCGTGCGCGATGCGTGCGGAAAGTCCCCGGCCTCTCATTGGGTGAGTGCTGGCCTTGCCGTGATCTTGCCGTATTGGGTCAGGTGGCCTCTTTGGCA
>JBKHWB010000154.1:0-786 GCA_046566745.1 Gammaproteobacteria bacterium | reverse complement strand
AGCATCCTCTGGCAGCCCAGGGCGACTCTGGAACCACAGCTCGCCTTCGGCGCCACGAATACGCAGCGCGAGATCGGCCTGGTGGCTGAGCTCACCACGCAGCGCGGGCAGTCTGGCGGCCAGTTTGTCCGCCGAGTCGACCCCGGCCAGTTGGCTGCGCAACTGCGACAGACGGGCGCCGAGCAGTTGTTGGTCGAGTTCGACGAAGTGGTGTTTGCTGGCATGGCTGAACAACAGCCCGGCAGTCAATGACACTGCCGCGGTACAGGCGGCGAACAGCAGGGCCAGACGGCTGCCCAGCGACAATCGGCGCATCAGTCCTGGCGCTCCTCAAGTACGTAGCCCATGCCGCGCACGGTGTGGATCAGCTTGTTGCGATGGGCATCATCGATCTTCAGGCGCAAGCGGCGGATGGCGACTTCGATGACATTGGTGTCGCTGTCGAAATTCATGTCCCAGACCTGGGAAGCTATCAATGACTTGGGTAGTACCTCGCCTTGGCGACGCAACAGCAGTTCGAGCAGGGCGAACTCCTTTGCGGTAAGGTCGATGCGCTGGCCGGCGCGCTCGGCGCGGCGACGAATCAGGTCCAGACGCAGGTCGGCGAGGGTCAGCGTGGTGTCCAAGCTGGGGCTGGCACCGCGTCGTAACAGGCTGCGCACGCGCGCTAACAGCTCGGAGAAGGCAAACGGCTTGACCAGGTAATCGTCCGCGCCGAGTTCCAGGCCGTGCACCCGATCTTCCACGGCATCGCGCGCGGTCAGAAACAGCACTGGCGTCTCTAGG
>JBKHWB010000153.1:0-826 GCA_046566745.1 Gammaproteobacteria bacterium | reverse complement strand
CGGGCGCTCAGGCCGCGCCTTCTGCGCCGGTGACCCCTCCAGCCGAGGAAGCGGTGCAGCGCCCTGCCGTGCCGCGCCGCACCCACATGTCCACCCTGCAATACCTGGACACCGGCGACCCGCAGGTGGCGGCCGTCATCCACAAGTTGCGTCTGGTCTCGGGCAAGGACATTCCGGTCATGATCCTGGGGGAGACAGGCACCGGCAAAGACCTCCTGGCCCAGGCCATCCACGGCGACTCTCCCCGTTCTGGCCAGCCTTTCGTGTCGGTCAACTGCGCCTCGATCCCCGAGACGCTGATCGAATCCGAACTGTTCGGCTACGAGGAAGGGGCCTTCACCGGCGCGCGCAAGAAAGGTGCGATGGGCAAGATTCTGCAGGCCCACGGCGGCACGCTGTTCCTGGACGAAATCGGTGACATGCCCAAGCACCTGCAAGCCCGTCTGCTGCGCGTCCTACAGGAACGCAAGGTCAGCCCGCTGGGCGCCGGCAAGGAGGTGGATGTGGACGTGGCCGTGGTCTGCGCCACCCACAAGAACCTCAAGGACATGATCGCGCGCGGCGATTTCCGTGAAGACATGTACTACCGCCTCAACGGCCTGGTGGTGCGTCTGCCCGCGCTGCGCGAGCGGACCGACTTCGAACTGGTGGTGCGCAAGATCCTCAAGAGCCTGTGCGAGAACGGGCAGCACATCGGCCTCTCCGAGGAGGTGATGGACCTGTTCAAGCGCTACCACTGGCCCGGCAACTTCCGCCAGCTGCACAACCTGCTGCGCACCGCGGTGGTCATGGTCGGCTGCAGCGGCAACATCGAAGTGGCCCACCT
>JBKHWB010000152.1:0-833 GCA_046566745.1 Gammaproteobacteria bacterium | reverse complement strand
GCCTCGAACACCATCGAGGCGCTATCCGGCGTGACCCACACCGTGCCGCAGCGGGCCAATTGCTCAGGCAACCAGCCCAGTGTGGTGTCAGTGTGGGAAATCACCGTCAGATTGGGCGCCGCAGGCAGCACCGACAAAAAATCGGGCGGCGTGCGTCGTGAAGTCGTCAGCGTCCAGCGCGTGCCCGGCGTGCGCGCGAGTATGCTTTTAATCTGAAGGCTCAGTGCGTCGTTGTCCCAGTCGAAATGGGACGACGCCCCGCCCATGAGCAGCAGGCCACGGTCCGGTTCATGCTCAGTCGAAGGCCGAACCCGGTTCAACGCACCCTCGGTCAGCAGCGTCCGCGCATCCGCCGCGACTGCGTCGTGTTGCGGAATGATGCACAGATCAAACCAGCGGCGCGGCAGGCTGGGCTTCATCAACACGACCGTGCGGCCGCCAAACGCACGCCGCGCCGCCAGCATCGAACCATGCGTAGCGTGGCCCGCCCCCACGATCAGATCAGGCGCCGGAAAGCCGCTGCCGGGAAACCGCTTGAGCAAAACGGCCAGCCAGGCGCGATGGCGCGGCAGCGTACGAAAGGTCATCACCTCGGCCGGCGTCGCGCGCGCCAACGCCTCGGCCAGCCCGAGCGACTGGTTGAGGTGGCCGGGCTTGCCGTCGCTGATGATCCAGACAATGAGCGCGACGCCGGGCTGAGTCGTCTTGGTCACGTGGACCGCTCCCTGGGGTCGGGCTGCACGTGCCTAGCACGTCTGTGCATGCCGACGTTCGGCCGGGTCAACGCACACATACCAGTATTGTTCTCAGCGTGAAGTGGAAGGGCGCCCTGG
>JBKHWB010000151.1:0-853 GCA_046566745.1 Gammaproteobacteria bacterium | reverse complement strand
TTATTGGCGGCGCGGAACGCCTCGATCATGGACACCTTGCCCAGCACGGCCTGCAGGCGGTGGTTGGGGATGGTGATCAGGGAATCGACGTACTGCGACAGGTTGTCGATGCCGGCATCGGCGACATCCATGCGACGCTTGCCCTCGAACAGGAAGGGCTTGGTAACGACCCCCACGGTGAGAATGCCCATTTCCTTGGCCACTTCCGCCACCACCGGCGCACCGCCGGTACCGGTTCCACCGCCCATGCCGGCAGTGATGAAGACCATGTCAGCGCCACTCAGGGCTTCACGGATGCGATCGCGATCCTCAACGGCCGCCTGGCGACCCACCTCTGGGTTCGCACCTGCCCCGAGACCACGGGTGACACCCTGGCCCAACTGCAGATGAGTGCGGGCACGCATCTTCGTCAGTGCTTGCAGATCGGTGTTGGCGCAAATGAACTCCACGCCCTCCACCTGGCTGGACACCATGTGCTCAACGGCGTTGCCACCGCCGCCGCCCACACCGATGACCTTGATCACCGCTGCGCCGTGCTGCGGAACGCTGTCCGCCAACTCGAAAATTGCCATTCTCACTCTCCTTCGCTCAAAAATAATTACCGCTTCTTGTTGCTATTGCCGGGTAATCCGCTCACCCGGTCACTCCTCAGAAATTCTGTGCCAGCCAGCCACGGACTTTCTGGATGAGACTGCCTGCATCAAACACCGGCTTGCGTGCCGGCTCCTGTCCCGCTCCTTTCTCCAGTTGCTTGCTCCGGCCATACATCAGCAGGCCAACGCCAGTGGAGTAGATGGGATTGCGCAGAACCTCGCCCATGCCCCCTACCTTGAGGGACTGGGGCATGCCGATG
>JBKHWB010000150.1:0-892 GCA_046566745.1 Gammaproteobacteria bacterium | reverse complement strand
CTTGCTGAACAGGAACTTCGTCGCCAACGAACCAGAGACAAAGTGGGTCACCGACATCACCGAGATCAACACCCTGGAGGGGAAATTGTTCCTGTGTGTGGTTCTGGATCTTTTCAGCAAATTGGTGATTGGGTGGTCCATGCATCACCGTCAGGATCGCTATATGGCGATTCGCGCGGTGCAGATGGCGGTATGGCAGCGGCAGGGGCGTGGCGAGGTAATATTGCACTCCGACCGCGGCTGTCAGTTCACCAGCACGGACTACCAGCGCTATCTTGGCAAGAAGTCACTGATCAGCAGTATGAGTGCCGTTGGTCATTGTGGTGATAACGCAGCCTGTGAAAGCTTCTTTGGCGTGCTCAAGCGCGAACGCATTCAGCATCGCAGCTACCGGACGCGAGATGAAGCAAGGGCAGACATTTTTGATTATATCGAGAGGTTCCACAATCCGAGAATGCGGCGTAGAGTTGCACAACAGGATTTGAAGTTTACGAGCTTTTTAAAACCGTCCGTGTAATCGGGGTAAAACCCGAGTGGAGGACCTGATGTATCACGAAAAGAACGATCTCTAGCGCAAGTTCGGGAGCGGCAAGAGGCAGGAAGCCTGGCAAAGGTCGGCAGCGCATGATGGAGGCGATCAGCCAATGAGTAGACTTAAGCATTGACTTGGCGCAGCAACTCAATGCGTGAGAACTGGCTGCTGAAAGAAGCCGTGACAACATACATCAATACGTCATCACTACCCGAAGCGTCAGAAACCACTGACACGGATTTGCCACGGATTTGCCACGGCAAGGCCTGAGGCCTTGAAATGCAAAAGCCCAATCAACAACTAAGTCATTGATTGGGCTTTTGTTTGATATGGCGCGCTGGGAGGGATTCGAACCCCCGA
>JBKHWB010000149.1:0-900 GCA_046566745.1 Gammaproteobacteria bacterium | reverse complement strand
TCCGCGCCATGATCGGCGTCGGCCCCATTACGTCCGATGCGATCGTCGCCACCGTGGGCAACGGCGCCGATTTCGACAACGGCCGCCAGTGCGCCGCCTGGATGGGGCTCACGCCGCGCCAGTTCGGCTCCGGTGGCAAGGTCGTGCTCGGGCGCATCAGTTATCGCGGCGATACCTATCTGCGCACCCTGCTGATACAAGGTGCTCGCAGCAGCGTGCAGCGCGCGAAAATGACGCCGGTCGAAAAGCAAACGCCGGAACAACAGTGGATCTTGCAGCTTTCCGCGCGGTTGCCGTTCGGGAAACTGCTGGTGGCCATCGCCAATAAGCACGCGCGGCAGATCTGGGCGATGCTCGCGCGCGGCGAAGCCTACGATCCCGAAGCCTGGTTGAAACACCCGATGGTGCAGCGGGGAGGTACCTGCGTCGCATAGATCGCAAGCCGCGTTAACGTCCACGCCGACGCGCAAATGTAGTCAACGGGTCAGACCGACCCGGAGAGAGCCTGGCTAACCAGTTGGTTGCCATCAGGTGTTGCGGCTGATCCCCGCGCACCGGCATCACCGCGTAGCGATTGAGGCCTCCGGGTGCGGTTTATACATGGGTCCGGGCGATGCACGATCACGCCCAACAAGACCGATTACGGAATGGCAGTCTGGCATCCGTGACCACGAAGCGGCGGCAAGGGCGAAAGCGGTTGATCAGGAAAAAGCGAACGGCCCGGCGTTGCCGGGCCGACGGGATTACTTTGCGGGGGTTGACGGGAAGTCTCTTACGGAATGGTTATGTTCTTCCGCTCCATTTCTTCTTATAGAACGTCTCTGCTAGCGCCACTGCATCATTAACTGATTTTGAGAACGCATCTTCAGATGAGTCAAAAGATGTGCGATAGACAATCTC
>JBKHWB010000148.1:0-903 GCA_046566745.1 Gammaproteobacteria bacterium | reverse complement strand
GATGCGTCGCGTGAACGTGCGTTCCCCCGGCAGGATGGCCGGGTGCTGGCTCAGTGCGCGCAGGGTCACCGAACGCAATCCGGCCAGCGGGTGCTCGGCGGCGGCGACCACCGCCAGCGGGTCGTCCCAGATCTTTTCGGCCCGCAGCGGACTGTCACGGTCCGGCACCGGGGGGAGGGTGACCACGCCGAGTTCGATGTCGCCGTGCAGCACTTGCTCCCATGCCTCCTCCGAATCAATGAAGCGGATGTCCAGTTGCACCTTGGGAAATCGTGTGGAGTACTCGCGCAGCAGCGGCGGCAGGCGGTGCAGGCCGATGTGGTGGCTGGTGCCGAACGACAGCCGCCCGTCGACGCCGCCGGTGAGGTTGCGCAGGGCGCGGCGGGTGTCCTCCAGGGTCAGCAGGATGGCGCGGGCGCGCGGCAGCAGGGCGTCGCCGGCCTGGGTCAGTCGCACCTCGCGGCCGACCCGGTCGAACAGCGCCATGCCGAGGGTGGCCTCCAGGTGCGCTATCCGCTTGCTGACGGCGGGCTGCGTCAGGAACAGCCGGTCGCCGGCCTCGGTGAAGGAGCCGGTTTCGGCCACCGCCAGGAATGCCGTCAGCCCGTCCAGGTTCATTGGATTCCATATGGTTATTCAATTCATGAAAATGATGAATTGGAATTATCCTGAAGGGAAGTCCAGACTCCGCATCCTCAGCAATATCCACCCCCAAACCACCCGCAGGTCGGGCTTCAGCCCGACCCCGTGACCCGCGCACGTCGACACGAGGCAATCCAATGTCCGGCAAGACCCTCTACGACAAACTCTGGGACGCCCATCTCGTGAAACAGCGGGACGACGGTTCGGCGCTCATCTACATCGACCGCCAGATCATCCACGAGGTGACCAGCCCGCAGGCCT
>JBKHWB010000147.1:0-994 GCA_046566745.1 Gammaproteobacteria bacterium | reverse complement strand
AGAATTGCGCCACTACCTATTGTGTCTTTCCTGCCCATGAAACAGCTCAGCCTTGCCGCCACCGACTTTGTGAAGAAGCCCAAGCAGACCCGTCGCGAGAAATTTCTATCCGAGATGGAGTCCGTCGTCCCTTGGACACGTCTGCTGGCGGCGATCGAACCCTTTTATCCCAAGGCTGGGAATGGCCGCCGCCCCTACGAGCTCCCCACCATGCTGCGCATCCACTTCATGCAGCACTGGTTCAGCTACTCCGACGCCGCCATGGAAGAAGCCCTCCACGATATGCCGCTTTTGCGGCGCTTCTCCGGACTCGACGCGGGCAGCGACACGCTGCCCGACGAAACCACCATCCTCAACTTCCGTCACTTGCTCCAAAGCCACGGGCTATCGTCCCGGCTGCTTGCCGAGGTGAACGCCTTGCTGACCGAGAAAGGCCTGCTGTTACGTGAAGGCACCACCGTCGATGCCACTTTGATCGCCGCCCCACCCTCAACCAAGAACCGAGACAGTAAACGCGATCCCGAGATGACCCAGACGAAGAAGGGCAATCAATGGTACTTCGGCATGAAGGCGCATATCGGCGTAGATGACCAAAGTGGGCTGGTGCATACCGTCGTCTGTACCACCGCCAAGAGTTCGGACATGTCGCAGTTCGAGAATCTCCTGCATGGCGACGAGGCGCGGATCAGCGCTGACCGGGGCTATGACTATCCGCAGATACACGCGCACCTTGAAGAGAACCTGATCGAGGACTGGGTAGCCCGGAAAGCCAAGCCGGGTAAATCGCTGGATGCCTGGACGCGCAACCTGAACCATGTGATTGCCCAGTTGCGTGCGGTCGGCGAGCACCCGTTCCGGATACTCAAGCGGCAGTTTGGTTACACCAAGGTGCGTTATCGGGGACTTGCGAAGAACACGGCGCAGCTGGTCACACTGTTTGCGTTGGGGAACCTGTATCAGGTGCGACGGGCATTATTGGCGTCGGGATAAATCC
>JBKHWB010000146.1:0-1142 GCA_046566745.1 Gammaproteobacteria bacterium | reverse complement strand
TGGCTGTTGCGCCACCCCGGCTGGTTTGCCGCGTGATCAGCGCAATACGGCCAGTTGCCGGCGGATTTCCCGTGCGTCGGCTTCAAGCGGTGCCGGTGCCGTGGGGCCGAGCAGCAGGTCGGCTGGCTTGCGCAGCAGTCTCAGCAGAAAGCGGCCTGCGTCACCCCGGTAGCGCGGCAAGACATGCAGGTGGACATGAGGAACAGTCTGGTGCGCGGCAGGACCGTCATTGACGTTGTAATGCACGGCAGCCGGCGCCAGTGCCGAGCGGTACATCGCCTGCGCAATGCACGTTCCTGTATCCAGCAGGTGTGAGCGCAGCCCGCTGTCGAGTTCGTGCAGTTGCCGGTGATGCTGGCGCGGAATCACCAGCACGTGCCCGCGTCGCAGCGGAAAGATGTCCATGAAGGCGATGACTTTCTCGTCCTCGTGTACCGTGATGGCCGGCAGGCGGCCTTCTACGATGTCGCAGAATACGCAGTGTGTCATGAAGCGTGTCCTCGGGCGGCCTGCAGCCAGCCCAGTGTCTGTTCCGTGAGGGTGGAAGGACGGTATTCGGCGCCGGTCCAGCCCTCATAGGGCAGTGTCTCCAGTAGCCGGAAAATCGCAGGGTGATCAATGCTGCCCGTGCCGGGCTCGTGGCGACCGGGGGCGTCGGCAAACTGGATATGGCCAATGGAACCGATATCAGCTTGCAGTGACTGAAGCACGTTCTCGCCCATGCGTGTCATGTGGTAGCAGTCGAACTGCATTTTCAGCGTGGGATGGTCCACGACCTCCAGCATTTCCTGCATCTGGTTCACTGAGTGCAGCAGGAAGCGGGGCATGTCAAAGGTGTTGATAGCCTCGATGACGGTGGTAATGCCGGCCGACTGGAACGTCTCGGCGGCATGCCGCAGGTTCATCGATAGTGTGTGCAGGCATCGCGCAAGGTTTTCCCCTTCCGGCTGCCGTCCGGCCAGTACATTGACGGTGGGTACCTGCAAGGCATCGGCATAGCGCAGGGCATCAATGAGGGCGTGCCGAAAAACGTTCTCGCGTCCCGGCACGCAGGCCAGTCCGTCGCCCCCCTGCATCAGGTCACCTGCCGGTACATTGATCAGCACCAGACGCAAGTCGTTCTCGTCGAGTTGTTGCCGGAT
>JBKHWB010000145.1:0-1347 GCA_046566745.1 Gammaproteobacteria bacterium | reverse complement strand
GACGTGGTGCTGTCGGAGCCGTGGCCGGCATTTTCATCGATGCTGACGGCGAAGTCGGCACGGATGGTGCCCGGAGCAGCATCCTTCGGATTGGTGGCACCCAGAATGTCGCGATGGGCGAGCACGGCATTTTCGCCTTCCAGCACCGACACCACCACCGGACCGGAGGTCATGAAAGCCACCAGGTCATTGAAGAAACCGCGCTCGCGGTGCTCGGCATAGAAGCCTTCGGCTTCGGCCTTGCTCAGGTGCTTCATCTTGGCCGCCACAATCTTGAGGCCGGCCTTTTCAAAACGGGCATAAATCTCGCCAATCACGTTCTTGGCAACGGCATCCGGCTTGATGATGGACAGGGTACGTTCGACGGCCATGAAACTCTCCGAAACTTGTTAATGAATTCAAGGGGTTATATGAGCACCGGAACGGTGCCCCGAAACAGACGCGCGATTATACCCGGCTTGGCCGACAAAGCCATTGCGACCAATCGGTCACGAGTCAGACCTCGTCCATCCAGGCCATCTGGATGGCCTCCAGGATCTTCTCACCACAATGCTTGGGATCATCCCCGAAATCCGGCAGGTCGAGCACCCACTGCATGAGGTCGGTGAAGCGCACCGTCTTCGGGTCCACTTCCGGATAGGTTTCCACCAGGGCAATCGCGATCTCGCGCGAATCCGTCCATTTCAGCGACATGTTGTCTCTCCTGTTCCGGGCAGCCCGCCGTCAGTGCTTCTCGGAAGCGTGGTTGATGGTGTATTTCGGGATCTCCACCACCAGGTCTTCGTCATCGACAATCGCCTGGCAGGACAGGCGGGAGTCCGGCTCCAGGCCCCAGGCCTTGTCCAGCATGTCCGCCTCCAGATCATCCATCTCGTTCAGCGAGTCCACGCCCTCGCGTACCACCACATGGCAGGTGGTACAGGCGCAGGACATCTCGCAGGCATGCTCGATCTTGATACCGTGGCGCACGGCGGCTTCGCAGATGGACTCACCCTTCTCCGCTTCAATGACCGCACCGTCCGGGCAGATTTCATGATGCGGCAGGAACACGATCTGTGGCATGAACTTATTCTCCTGCAATCTCGTCGACACGACGTCCGGCCAGGGCCTGCTGCACACCGGCGTTCATGCGCCGGGCCGCAAAGGGCTCGCTGGCCTCGTTAAGGGCTTTCACACCGGCGCGCACGGCAATGGCATCCGTACCCACCATGGCCTCACGCAACTCCTGCATGGCGATCTTGATCTGCTCACGCTCGCCGGCATCCAGCAGCACCTCACCGTCTTCGGCCAGCGCCGCTTCCAGTGCCAGCAGCAAGCGCTCGCCTTCCACTTTTTCCTCGGCCAGTG
>JBKHWB010000144.1:280-1824 GCA_046566745.1 Gammaproteobacteria bacterium | reverse complement strand
TACCTCGGTGTAAAAGCCGACGATGTCCCCCACCTTGAGCGGCCGCAGGAACACCATGCTGTCGATGGCGACGGTGGCGATGCGGCCACGAGCGCGCTTGCGCCCGGCTACGCCGCCGGCCAGGTCCATTTGCGAAACCAGCCAGCCGCCGAAGATGTCGCCATTGGGATTGGCATCGGCCGGCATGGCCAGCGTTTGCAGGCACAGTTCGCCGCGGGGTTGTGGTACAGGGTCTAGATGGCGGTTCATGGCGGGGTCTCGCGAGGCGTTGGGCGCAGTATAAGCGGTTGCTGGACGGCCGGTTGCCTGAATTGTCTTACCGGGCTGTCACACAAGCGTCATCGATGGCCGTTAACGTGGCGCTCGCCAACCCAAGCGAGGACCCAATCATGTTGAAGCGTATGTCCCTGGCGGTCGCCCTGTCCGCCGCCGTGGTAATGCCGGCCATCGCCAGCACCCCTTACGACAAGCCCGGCTTCGTCACCAAGATCGAAGACGGCCGTCTCTGGGTGTTCAAGCAGGGCTCCAAGGAGCTGGAGCAGTTCGAGCAGCACGGCGAGCCGACGGTCAGTGTCGCCAATATCGGTGGTGGCCCGGAAGGCATGACCATCAAGGCGCCCAGCCAGGCCGTGCTGGACGAGTACACGAACACAAAGTAAACAAGCGCTCACACATGTGAGATGCATCCCGGGGGCAACCCCCACATGGCTGGACTGAAACAATACTGTCATATTTCATGACTACACTTCGGTCCGAGCCACAGAATCCTCTTCAGGAGTGTGTCATGACGATCAAGAGCCTTATTGGTGCCCTCGGACTCAGCCTCGGCCTCGCCGGCGCCGTCCAGGCTGCCGTCGACCCCAAGCTGCCGACCTACCAGAAGACTACCGGCGTGTCCGGAAACCTGTCCAGCATCGGTTCCGATTCGCTGAACAACCTGATGACGCTGTGGGCCGAGTCGTTCAAGAAGCAGTACCCCAACGTCAACATCCAGATCCAGGGCGCCGGTTCCTCGACGGCTCCCCCCGCCATGGAACAGGGCACGGCCAACCTCGGCCCCATGTCCCGCGCCATGAAGGACAACGAGATCCAGGCCTTCGAAAAGAAGCACGGCTACAAGCCGACCGCCGTGACCGTGGCCATCGACGCCCTGGCCGTGTTCGTGCACAAGGACAACCCCATCAAGGGCCTGTCCATGCCGTTCGTGGATGCCGCCTTCTCCGCCACCCGCAAGTGCGGCTATGAGAAGGAAGTGACCAAGTGGGGTCAGCTGGGCGTGAAGGGTGCGCTGGCCAATCAGAACCTGCAGCTGTTCGGTCGTAACTCGGTGTCCGGCACGTATGGCTACTTCAAGGAAAACGCCCTGTGCAAGGGTGACTTCAAGAAGAATGTGAACGAGCAGCCGGGTTCCGCCTCGGTGGTGCAGTCGGTGTCCACCGCGCTGAACGGCATCGGCTACTCCGGCCTGGGCTACAAGACCTCCAGCGTGCGTACCGTGCCGCTGAAGGGCTCGGACGGCGAGTTCTACGATGCCAACGAGAAGA
>JBKHWB010000144.1:0-270 GCA_046566745.1 Gammaproteobacteria bacterium | reverse complement strand
CAAGCTGGTGCTGTCCAAGCAGGGCCAGGAAGTGGTGGAGAAGGACGGCTACATTCCGCTGCCCGCCAGCGAAGCCGCCAAGATCCGCAAGGCGCTGGGCTTGTAACCGATCGGCTACCAGGGACGGTGGCACACACGAAGGGGGGCTTTGCCCCCCTTCGTCACGGCTGGCACTTGTGTGTCGGCCCTGACCGCAAGGCGTGCAGGGCGTGTCTTGCGGTCAGGGTCGCCCCGGGTGCCCGGGAGTTCCGGGCAGTCCGTTGACCGTTC
>JBKHWB010000143.1:0-2079 GCA_046566745.1 Gammaproteobacteria bacterium | reverse complement strand
TGATCTTGTTCTGGTTGACGTTGATGAAGCCGAGCGTGGTATCGAGCAGGAACTTGATCTTGTCAAAGAGGAACGACGTACTCGCGATCAGCGATTCGGAGTCACGGATGATGTCGCGCAGGCGTTCGCTCTGTTCCGCATTCAGGATGCCCGAGCGCAGCAGCAGGTAGAGCATGCGCTGCAAGTCCATCATCGAGATACGCACCTTGCCGTTCACGTCTTCCTGCCGCGCAATGCTGGTCAGCAGCGATTCCATGTCGTCGTGTTCGGCGTTGCCTAGCACCTGGCGCGAGGTTTCTTCCAGTTCTGCCGCCACGCGCTCCAGGATGTCGGCCAGGTTTTCCACCTTGGTTTCGAACAGGCCGAGCATGATGGATTTGGAATTGGTCAGGTTGACCAGCCCCTTGCGGGCGCGCAGGCGGAACAGGCGGAAGGCCGCCAGTTCCTCTTCGCGTAGCGTGAACAGGCGATCACTGTTGAAGACGAAGGCGGCCGAAATGTTTTCGGAGTTTTCGTCGGCGTAATTCAGGAAATAGGAGCTGATGTGCAGGCCGCTGTCGGTTTCATAGAACCGTGATGTCGCCTCGATCTCGTAGAGATCATCAATGGTCGGCAACTCTTGTTGATAGGCCTCGCGCAGCCACTCACGCTCTTCATCGCTGGGGGCAATCGCATCGACCCAGATCACATCCTGCACCAGATCGGCGGCGGCATTGATGGCGACCTGTTCGAGGTACCCCTTGTTCAGCGTGAAAGCCATCAGCATCGTGTGTCACTCGCAACTGGTCTGCACCCCGGACGGCGTGCGCAAGATCTGGTCGTATAGGCGGAGAATCCTGGTCAGGAAGTGACCTAAATCCTTGAAGGTACTTGCATTCTAGCAATCGCCCGGGCATCGGGCCAGTCACGGTAGCGGGGAATTGTGACCAAACGGTGAGTCGTGGGGCGTCAGGGGGTGCGGGCCACGCACCAGACGTCGATGTCGGTCACCCCGTGCCGCTGCAGCAGGCCGGCGATGGCCCCGACGGTGGCACCGGTGGTGAGCACGTCGTCCACCAGTGCTACATGCACCGGATACGCGAGGTGCTCCAGGCGCCGGGTATCCACCGCAAAAGCTCGCTCCAGGTTGAGCTGGCGGGTGGCGGCATCCAGCGTGCGCTGGGCCCGGGTATGGCGCTCGCGCTTTACCAGCCGGGTTTCCAGCGGCAGGCCCAGCGTGCGGGCCACCGGGCGGGCGAGTTCCAGGGACTGGTTGTAGCCGCGCTCGGCCAGCCGTCGCGTGTGCAAGGGCACGGGAATGACCAGTTGGGGCAGGGGGCGGTCAGCGGCCCGGATGGCCTCCAGCAGGATCTGGCTAAACAGCGGGGTGTAGGCCAGCTGCCGGTGATATTTATGCCCGGCCACCAGGCTGTCCACCGGGAAGACATAGCGCAGCGGTGCAATGGCAGATTGCTGCGGTGGTGGCCGCGGCCGGCATTCGCCACACAGCAGCAACTCGGGGGGCAGCGGCAGGGCGCAACGCTCACAGGCATGGGCGTTCCAGGGCAGGTCGGCCAGGCAGCCGTCGCACAGGGGCTGCGCTGACGAGGCGGGTGTTTGGCAGAGCAGGCAGTCAGAGGCAGGTGCCAATGCCTGTTTAAAAAAAGACCAGTAGTTAACCATGGCTATCCATGCAGGTTGACGGGGCGTCCTGCCCCCTACAGAATCCGGGACATTACCCGGCCCGATGCCCTTCAGGAAGTCCCCATGCCCACCCTTCGCCACGACTGGTCCCGCAATGAAATCCGCGCCCTGTTCGACTTGCCCTTCATGGACCTGATGTTCAAGGCCCAGACCGTGCATCGCGCTCATTTCGATGCCAACACCGTGCAGGTGAGCACGTTGCTGTCCATCAAGACCGGCGCCTGCCCGGAAGACTGCAAGTACTGTTCGCAGTCGGGTCATTACGACACCGGCCTCGACAAGGAAAAGTTGCTGGAGATCCAGAAGGTGGTCAGCGAGGCGCTGAACGCGAGGGAAAAGGGGGCCAGCCGCTTCTGCATGGGGGCGGCCTGGCGTTCGCCGCGCGAAAAGGACATG
>JBKHWB010000142.1:1963-2260 GCA_046566745.1 Gammaproteobacteria bacterium | reverse complement strand
TCATTTGCAGGCCGGCATAGCCGCAGGGGTTGATGCGGGTGAAGGGCTCCAGGTCCATGTCCACGTTGAGCGACAGGCCGTGGTAGGCGCAGCCCTTGCGGATGCGCAGGCCCAGTGAGGCAATCTTTTTGCCGTTCACGTACACGCCGTGGGCGTCACGGTTGGCCTCGGCGGGAATGCCCAGTTCCTGCAATACGCTCACGATGGCGTCTTCCACTTTCTCCACGAAGGCGCGCGGCCCGATGTCCAGCCGCTTCAGGTCGAACAGGCAGTAGGCGGTTAGCTGGCCGGGGCCGT
>JBKHWB010000142.1:0-1953 GCA_046566745.1 Gammaproteobacteria bacterium | reverse complement strand
TCGGTCTTCACCAGCGGGATGTCGCCGGGGGCGAGCACATGCTCCTGCTTGCCGGCCTGGCCCAGGGTGAACACGGGCGGGTGCTCCAGCAGCCAGAGCTCGTCATCCGTCTCGGCGGTGCGGGCATCGGTAAAGGCCTTCATGGCCTCCCAGGTGGGTTGGTAGTCGACGATGCCCAGGGGCTTGATGATCAGCATGCAGGTGGTATCTGGCAGTGCAAGGGGCTCAGGGGAGCAGTTGCGGGGGCTGCGGGTCGCATCACAGGACCATGCGGATCTGTTCGCAGGCGGCAAAATCGGCGTACATGCCATTGATCTGCTCCTTGTGCGTGACGTACACGGTCACGCTGATCGACACGTACTTGCCGCCGCTCGACGGCCGTTCGCTCATCTCGCCCGGATCAAACCCGGGCACGTGGCGCAGCAGGATGTTGGCGATGATCTCGCGCAGCGGGTGCTGGGCCTCGCCCATGATCTTGAGCGGGTAGTGCATCGGGAACTCCCACAGCGCTTCGTTCTGGATGTCTGTGGGGCGGGAAATGCTCATGGGGGGATTCCGTCTACGTCAGGTGGATCTGCCAGCAATATGGGGATGATCGCCCGGTTCTGCAAGGCGTTGGCGGGCGCGGCGACGAGTTTTGACCCTGTTTGGTGCGCCGGCGGCCTCACCTTGCCCTCGTGCCTCGTTCCAAGGCAGCGGCGGGTGAGGCAGCAGGGGGCGCGATCCTTCGGACGGCTTGCGTTTGGGGCATTTCCGGCAGTCTGGCACAGGCATTGCAATCGCCTTTCCCCAGATGTGGCTTTTGTCGGGTGACAGGGGCTGGGGGCGTGTGCCTGACGTTTGGCACGAGAGGCCCGGGAGTGGGGTGATGCTGAAAGTATTGCTGGTAAATGACACCAGAAAACAGGTGGGCAAGCTGCGCGAGTCGCTGATCCAGGCGGGTTGCGAGGTGGTGGAGGAGGTATCCCAGGCGCTGCAGATTCCTGGCAAGGTGGAAGCGCTGGCGCCGGATGTGGTGATCATCGATACCGAGTCGCCCTCGCGCGATGTGCTGGAGCAGATTTGCGTGGTGAGCCAGGATGCGCCGCGTCCCATCGTGATGGTGAGCGACGACGGCCAGCCGGCGGCCATCAAGGCCGCCATCTCGGCGGGGGTGTCGGCCTATGTGGTGGAAGGCATCGATGAAGGACGTCTGGCGGCCGTGCTCACGGTGGCCCAGGCACGCTTCGAGGCGGACCAGTCCCTGAAGAAGCAGGTAAAAGTGGCGGAGAACAAGCTGAACGAGCGCAAGGACATTGACCGCGCCAAGGGCATGCTCATGCAGTTGCGCGGGGTGACCGAGGACGAGGCCTATCACGCCATGCGCAAGATGGCGATGGACCAGAACGTGCGTATTGCGGATGTGGCAGCCAAGCTGTTGTCGGTGAACAAGCTGCTGTCATGAGGGTTAGGAGTGGTGCGTTTGATGCTGGTGCTCGTGGTGTTGTCACCAGAATGACGCGGACCATGCACCAGAGTGACTGGAAAAGCAGGGTAGTTATCGGTGCATGTCGGATTTTGTGGGGCACGATGTGCATTCAAATGGTGAAAACGGCAGGAAAAACGCTGTTTTCACCCGGAACTTGAAAAGTTGGCACGGCCGATGCAGTGCTTTACGTAACGAGACCGATTTCCAATGCTGGAACGGCTTCGTGAATGTCGTGAGACATTGCCAAGTGTTGTTGAGCCTGTGTTGTGCTCCCGGTGATCGGGAAAAATTGAATCCGGTGGTAACACCCTGTGGACAATGGCGTCCTGCGGAGCAATCTGCAGACGCCATTTTTTTTGGCCCGGAGTTGTCGAGCGACACTCTGAATACCGAGGTGAATGATGGCTAATCGTGATGAGCTGAAGGCAGCAGAGAATGAAGCCGGTTCGGAAAAGGACGTGGATGTCGGTCGCCGCCAGTTTCTG
>JBKHWB010000141.1:0-2345 GCA_046566745.1 Gammaproteobacteria bacterium | reverse complement strand
GAAACGCCGCGCTCCTCCGCCCACGCTTCGAAATAATCGAACAGGCCCTGTGTTTCATCGGCAAGGTTGACGCTTTCCCGGCCCGGGGTGAGAAGGCCGTTGTCGGCCTGGGCAAGATAGAGCATGTCGCCGACCATCTGGGCCATGCGTTCGTATTCTTCCAGGCTGGAGTAGAGGACTTCCTTGTATTCGTTGTTGTCGCGCGCACCGGAAAGCGCGACCTGGGTCTGGGTCATGAGGTTGGAGATGGGCGTGCGCAGTTCGTGCGCGATGTTGGAGGAAAACTCCGAAAGCCGCCGGAATGATTCATCCAGACGGGCCAGCATGGCATTGAAAGCGGTAGCAAGCGGCATGAGTTCGGCCGGAAGCCCCGAAGCCGGAAGGCGCGCACCCAAACGTTCGGCAGAAATGCCGGCCACGGTGTCGGTGACCTGGCGCAAAGGCAAAAGTCCCCAGCGGGTGACGATCCAGCCCAGGCCAGCCATGGCCAGGGCGGCCAGCGTAATGGCGATTCCCAGCACCGAGCGGAACGTGTCCATGAAAAGCGCGTGGTGCTCGATGTCCTGTGCCACGGCCACGGTGTAGGGCCCGCCGCTGCCTGCCGTGATCGACGCGGCCATGCCCCGATGGCTAACGCCGTTTTGCACCCATTGATGCAAGGTACCCTCCGTGCACGCCGCCGGCCGCGCCTGACAGGCTTGCAGCAGCGTGCGCGGAAAATCCGCGCCCGAGGTGGCGAACCAGATATTCCCCGTCGCATCAGTCACGACGACGGCAAGCCCATGATGGCCAACCAGGGCGTCGTCCAGTTGCTGCGGCAGACGGTCCAGGGTCTTGCTGTTCGAGGCTTGCGTGAACAGGTTGCGGACGAGCGCCAGCTTGCCACTGAGTTCGATCCGGTCCTCCTCTTCAAAATGGTCTTCCACCTCTTGCGTCAGGAAATAGCCCGTTACAAGCAGGACCAACGCTGCCGCCACAGCAAAGAGCAGGCTGATCCGGGCGGTCAGCGAGAGGGATTTCATGAGGCCGCACCTACCGGGCCGGCTTCCAGTACATAGCCCATTCCGCGCACGGTGTGGATGAGCCGGGGCTCGAAGCCCTCGTCGATCTTGACCCGTAGCCGGCGTACCGCGACGTCGATGACATTGGTGTCGGAGTCGAAATTCATATCCCAGACCTGTGAAGCAATCAGGCTGCGCGGCAGCACTTCGCCCTGGTGGCGCAGAAACAGCTCCAACAGGGCAAATTCCTTGGCGGTCAGCTCGATCTTGCGCCCCGCCCGCGTAGCGCGTCGCCGTAGAAGATCCAGCTCCATATCGGCCGCCTTGAGGACGGGGGATTCCAGGCTGCCATGCCCGCGGCGTACCAGACTGCGCACCCGGGCCAGCAGCTCTGCAAAGGCGAAAGGCTTTACCAGATAATCGTCGGCCCCCAGTTCCAGCCCCTTGACCCGGTCCTCCACCTGGTCGCGCGCCGTCAGGAACAGCACCGGTATGTCGACCCCGGCCCGGCGCACGCCTTCGAGCACCTGCCAGCCGTTGATGCCGGGCAGCATCACATCCAGGATCATCAGGTCGTAGTGGCCTGCTTTGGCGAGTTCGAGCCCGTCCCATCCATCGCGCGCCAGATCCGTGACGAAGCCGGCCTCGGTGAGCCCCTGCTTCAGGTAATCGCCTGTCTTGGGCTCATCTTCGACGATCAGGATTTTCATATTCAGGAGACTAACTTGGATGGTTGCATCCTGCCACAGCCCACACCTGCAGCGGCACCGCATTACACATTTGTAATGCAGTCGTCAGATTCATGTTGGATGCGCCCCCTCAGGATGCAGTCAAATCTGAATTGGAGGGATGCCCCACATGAAACATTGTTTGATGCCTGGTTCTACGCTTTCTTTGGCGGTGCCGGACCTGCCGCGCCGTCGGTTCGTTCAGGGGCTTGCGGCGGGCGGTCTTCTGCTTGGCTTGCCGTCGGCCATCAAGCCGGTCTGGGCGAATGCCACCGACACCGCGATAGGCAGCGCCCCGGTCCTCAAGGGTACGGAATTTGACCTCGTGATCGCGGAAACGCCAGTCAACTTCACCGGGACGCCGCGCATGGCGACGACCATCAACGGTTCGATTCCAGCCCCAACGCTGCATTGGCGGGAGGGCGATACCGTGACCATCCGCGTCACCAACCGGCTCCCGGTGGACACGTCCATTCACTGGCACGGCATTCTCTTGCCCTTCGAGATGGACGGGGTGCCGGGAATCAGCTTCAAGGGTATCCCGCCGGGGGAAACGTTCACCTACCGCTTCAAGGTGGAGCAGACCGGCACCTATTGGTACCACTCGCACTCCGGC
>JBKHWB010000140.1:0-2478 GCA_046566745.1 Gammaproteobacteria bacterium | reverse complement strand
GCCATCGACAAGTACGGTGTCAGCGAGAAGATTTCCTACATCTCCACCGGTGGCGGTGCCTTTCTCGAGTTTGTCGAAGGCAAGAAGCTCCCGGCCGTGGTGGCGCTGGAAGAAGCGGCGAGCAAGTAAGTTTTACCGTTCGTGCGGAGCGTGTCGAAGCACGGGAATACTGGTGTCGCCCTCCGACCGGTTCGGGGCGAACGGAAAAAATAATGGAGTAACAGACATGGCACTTATCAGCATGCGTCAGATGCTGGATCACGCGGCGGAGTACGGGTACGGCATTCCGGCCTTCAACGTGAACAACCTGGAACAGATGCGCGCCATCATGGAAGCGGCCGACAAGACCGACTCGCCCGTGATCGTGCAGGCCTCGGCCGGTGCCCGCAAGTACGCCGGCGCCCCTTTCCTGCGCCACCTCATCCTGGCGGCCATCGAAGAGTTTCCGCATATCCCGGTGGTGATGCACCAGGATCATGGCACCTCGCCGGCCATCTGCCAGCGCTCCATCCAGCTCGGTTTTTCGTCCGTGATGATGGACGGCTCGCTGGGCGAAGACGGCAAGACGCCGATGGACTATGACTACAACGTGCGCGTGACCCGCAACGTGGTGGAGCTGGCCCATGCCTGTGGCGTGTCGGTGGAAGGCGAGATTGGTTGCCTGGGGTCGCTGGAAACCGGCATGGCCGGCGAAGAAGACGGTGTCGGCGCCGAAGGCGTGCTGGACCACTCGCAGTTGCTGACCGATCCGGAAGAAGCGGCCCGCTTCGTGAAAGACACGGACGTGGATGCGCTGGCCATCGCCATTGGTACCTCGCATGGCGCCTACAAGTTCACCCGTCCGCCCACCGGCGACATTCTGGCCATTGAGCGCGTCAAGCAGATCCATGCCCGCATCCCCGGCACCCATCTGGTGATGCACGGTTCCTCCAGCGTGCCGCAGGACTGGCTGGCCATCATCAACGAGCACGGTGGCGACATCAAGGAAACCTATGGCGTGCCGGTCGAGCAGATCGTCGAGGCCATCAAGCATGGTGTGCGCAAGGTGAACATTGATACCGACCTGCGCCTGGCGGCCACCGGGGCGATCCGCCGCCACATGGCGAAGAACCCGGCCGAGTTTGATCCGCGCAAGTACTTCAAGGACTCCATCGTGGCCATGCGTGACATCTGCATTGCCCGTTACGAGGCCTTTGGCGCCGCCGGCAACGCCAGCAAGATCAAGCCGGCGTCGCTGGATGTCATGAGCGAGCAGTATGCCAAGGGCTTGCTCAAGCAGCGTGTGAACTGACCCGGCGTTGCCGCGGGTAGTGCTAAAACGGGGGCATCACATGATGTCCCCTTTTTTATGGTGGCAGGGCCGCCGCTTCCTCCGTTTGACTGCCGGGCGTGTCGTTCATGCAGGGTGATTGGGCTTTGCAGTTTGCCGGAACCGTCTTAGTCTTGGCGTCAGGAATCTTGAAGCAGACAGGGACCCCAGTATGAGTCGGTACTATCGCCTGGTTTTTCGCGGCAAATACCTGCCGGGACTGACGCCTGACGAGGTGCATGCCAACGTGGCGCAGCTCTTCCGTGCGCCCGTGGAGAAAGTGCAGGAGTTGTTGGCCAGCGCGCCGGCCGTCATCAAGCGCAACATCGAAGTGGACCAGGGCAATCGCTACCTGGAGGCGCTGGCCGAAGTGGGTCTCATTACCCATCTGGAGCCGGAGACGGACGATGCCGGGGCCCCGATTGTTCCGGGTACCTGGGACGGGGTCGAGCGCCGTTCCGGCCGTGATCGCCGCGTGCAGACGGATCGTCGTGCCGCGCGCAGGGGTGCAGCCATCCAGCCGGATCGGCGCAAGAACCGCGGACGGCGCAAGACTGACTGAGCGCTGTGTTGCCCGCTTCACGCCTTTTGCGGAGGGATCGTGCTATAAACGCAGGCAGCTAAACGTGGGCCTGTGTGCATGCCGTCACTCGACATCAACGCCGTCAGGCGCGAACTTCTTCATCTGGATCTGGCAGTCTATGCCCCCCTGCACGGGGCGGTAGCCGGCTTTGTACGCCACTATGGCATCGACATGGAGGCGCAGGTGCCCGGTGTCCGGCATTACGCCGGCTGGTTCGAGTCGCCCGGCTACCACATTGCCACCCACGTGTTCATGCCCGAGGACGCGCGGGGTACCGTGTTCATCCTGCATGGTTATCTTGATCATGCCGGCCTCTACCGGCACCTGATCCGCGACAGTCTGCAAAAGGGCTTTGCCGTTGTCGTTCCGGATCTGCCGGGGCATGGCTTGTCCAGTGGTTCGCGGATCGATATTCCGGATTTTGACGACTACCAGATGATGCTGGAGACGTTGGTCCGGGATTATGGCGAAGACCTGCCGGCGCCCTGGCTGGCGATTGGCCAGAGCACCGGGGCGGCCATCCTGATGGATCATGTCCTGACGGCGCGTGCCGATGAGCGCCGGCCTTTCTTTGCATCAATGCTGT
>JBKHWB010000139.1:0-2489 GCA_046566745.1 Gammaproteobacteria bacterium | reverse complement strand
CGAGCTTGTGATTGGGGGACCACGGGTACAGGCGACGCGCGAGCAGCACGGTGCAGAGGAATTCGTGCGCACAGGCCTGGCGGATGCGCCCGAGCTCGTATTGCCAGAAGCGTCGGTCAAAGCTGGCGTTGTGCGCCACCAGCGTGGCATCGCCCACAAACGTGGCGACACCGGCCATGGCCTCCGCCGGCGCAGGTGCCCCGCGCACCATCGCGGGCGTAATGCCGGTGAGCGCGGTAATGAAGGGAGGCACGGACACCCCGGGATTCATCAGGCTTTGCCAGGAGTCGACGATGCGGCCGTCCTCCACCATCACCGCCGCCACTTCCAGCGCGCGACCGCCAGCCTCGGGCATGAGCCCGTTGGTTTCAAAGTCGATGATGGCGTAACGCGTCATGGGGTGCTCCGTGGGCCGGGCAGGCGTCAACAGCGCCCGCCCGAGCGCATGGTAGCGCTGCCGCCCTCACTCGGGCGACAGCTTTTGCACCATCCACGACGTAAAGCGCTGCAGGGCCGTGGCATCGCTGACCTTGCAGCGGGGATCGGTTTTCTGCAGCGCGGTGATCACGTGCTGGGGGATCGGCAGTTCTTCGCAACCATGATCCTTCTCGCAGATCATGTCCCACTCGGGCTTGGCCGCGAGGTGACAGGCAAAACAGTTCTTGCCGAAGCGGTTGTTCACGTCGGCAAAGCCGCGCTTGCGGATGACCGAGCCCTGCTTGTTCACGTCCAGCTCGAAGAACTCCCAGTCCTTGGTCACGGGACTGAAGCCGGTCTCGCGCTTCACCATCACTTCCGTGGGCACGAGCTGCACGACGGAGCCGGGCGGATACACACCGCCGGTGGCAGAGTTGGCCACCTTCAGGGTGCCCTCCATGTCGCCGATCAGGTTGTCCACGAAAAAGCCGCGCACCGGCGTCATGTCGCTGAGACACTTGAACGACGTTTCGGAAATCTCGACCGGCTTGGGGTCGGCGAGCACTCCGCCCGGCAGGCAACACAGGGCCACCAGTACAGCCCGCTTGATTCGGTTCATCGGTACCTACTCATGTTCAACGAAGCCCCTGATGCTCAAGGGCTTCGTGCAGGGCGTCAATGGGACGCCGCGGCCGTGTCGACCTTGCTGAAGAACGCCTTCCAGTCCTTGGCCATGCGCGACGGCGCCTCCAGGAACGGCAGGTGGCCAATATCCGGATAAATCACCTTCTGCGAGCCGGCGATGCCCTTGTGGAAGACATCGGCCATGGCCACGTGCAGCAGGCGATCCTTCTCCCCCCACACGATGAGCGTGGGCACCTTCACCTCGCCCAGTCGCGCATCGGACATGTCCTTGCCAAAGATGCTGCGGAAGATCGACTGGTAGCGGTTGTTGCGGGTAACGAATTCGTCGGCCAGATGCGTCTTCACGAGGCCCGGCATCCAGGGAATGTCGCTCATGGTCATCGGCAGGAAGGTCTCGAAATCCTCGCGGCGGCGCACATCGAACGGATTGCGGCCGGTCTTCTCGATCTGCAGCGTGAGATCACTCTTCACCGGAGACGCCACTCCCGCCGCATCCACCAGCGTGAGCGAGGCCACGCGCTGCGGGTCCAGCAGCGTATAGGTGAGCACGATATGCCCGCCCATCGACGAGCCCACCAGGTGCAGCCGGCCCTTTGGCGACAGGGTGTTCACCAGCGCTTGCAGGCGCTGGGCCTGCTCCGGAATGCGGTAACCGAGGTCGGCCCGGTACGGCGACTGCCCGAACGCAGGCAGGTCGGGAACGATGAGGCAGCGGTCCTTGGGCAGGTGCCGCGCAAAACGGAACCAGTTGCCGGCCTCGGCAGTAAAGCCGTGCACGAGCACGATGCAGTCCCCCTTGCCGGGGTGGCGGGCGTAGTAATGCCACGCGACGCCATTCACGGTGGTGGTTTTTTCTTCCAGTCCGGCCAGCCACGCCTCGGCACTGCGATTGGTGGTGTAGAGGAATTCGCCGACCGAGGCCTGGGCCTGCAGCGAAAGGAAAGACAGCAACAGAACGGTGATCAGCTTCAGCATGGTTGGGGCCTCGTCGGAAAGGCAGTCAGTTCAGGGGTATCGCCCCGGCGGAACCGGCAAAGGGTTCTCGCCGCCCTGGGCAACTCCACGGGACCCGCCGGGGCGGCTGCCGTGGCAGAAAGCGACTCTAATGTATAAAATTACTCGCATAGTACTCGCATTATGACCGAGGCACCCATGTACCCTCCCGATGACCTTCTGCCGCAATCGGCACTGATCAAAATCCCGCGGCAGCCCCGCTCCATCGGGATGGTGCACAGCATTCTCGATGCCGGCATGGCCGTGATCCGCGACACCGGGCTGGCCGGCATGACCACCAACCGCGTCGCGGATCGCGCCGGAATGAGTATTGGCTCGCTCTACCAGTACTTCGCCAATCGCGAGAGCATCCTGGCGGGCATCATCGAGCGCTCGCAACTGGACATCATCCAGCGCATGCGGCAACTGCATGT
>JBKHWB010000138.1:0-2605 GCA_046566745.1 Gammaproteobacteria bacterium | reverse complement strand
CTTTGAGAGGACCGGTCGTCCCACTCTCCCGACCGGTCCTTTCTTCTTCCCGATGGCCTGTCTTGCGGCAGCCGCCGTGTCTGTTAACATCGCGTTCCTTTACTCCCTGAAATAATTTGTCACATGTTGCGACAGCGCACAGTCAAGAACACCATCCGCGCCAGTGGCGTGGGCCTGCACTCCGGTGAAAAGATTTTCCTGACCCTGAGTCCTGCCGACGTGGATACCGGCATCGTCTTCGTGCGTTCGGATCTTGAGCCGCCCGTGGAGTTACCGGCCAAGGCCCTGTTGGTGAGGGATACCTCCATGGCGACCAGCCTGGTGCAAGGGAATGTCAGGCTCTCGACGGTCGAGCACCTTATGTCGGCACTGGCTGGCCTGGGCATCGACAATGCCCGGATTGAATGCACGGCTGGCGAGATTCCCATCATGGACGGCAGCGCCGGACCCTTCGTGTTCCTGATCCAGTCCGCCGGGATCGTCGAGCAGAATGCGCCCAAGCGCCTCGCCCGCATCAAGCGCCGGGTTGAGGTACGTGAGGGCGACAAGATCGCTGCGTTCGAGCCCTATAACGGTTTCAAGCTTTGTTTCACCATCGACTTCGACCATCCGGCCTTCCATGACGACCACAAGTATGCCGAGGTGGACTTCTCCACCACGGCTTATGTAAAGGAAGTCAGTCGGGCCCGCACCTTCGGCTTCATGCGCGACATCGAGTACCTGCGCTCAAAGAACCTGGCGCTCGGGGGCAGCATGGACAATGCCATCGTCGTGGGCGACGACGGTGTCATGAATGCGGAAGGGTTGCGCTACGAGGACGAGTTCGTGCGGCACAAGATGCTGGATGCCATTGGCGACCTGTACCTGCTGGGCTACGGGATCATTGGCGAATACCAGGGGTACAAGTCCGGCCATGGGCTGAACAACCAGTTGGTGCGGGCGCTGCTGGAGCAGCCGGATGCCTGGGAAATTGTGACATTTGATGACGAAGGCCAGGCGCCAATCTCCTACATCAAGGCAGCGTAGGATATAAAAAGCAAATAAAATCAATGGGTTGTTATTATTATTCAGCGTGGTCAGGCCGATGTGCCGTTGGTCCTGCCATGGCTTGCCAAGCGCTGCAGCGCTTCGCTAACCTCCCCCGGTCCCAGTGAGTCGGCCAGATCCCTGAGCAGCCTGCCGGTTTCCGGGCTCAGGCGCGGTAACGGAGCTGCCGGTTTGTCCGGCAATGCCGGATCTGGTGAGGCGCTCACAATTTTAATGCGCAGCAGTCCGCAAAACTCGTCGTGTTGGCGTAAACGTTGCACGTGTATGCGGCTAAGATAGCGCAATTGGCCCGCTGCCGAGCTGTTGGCAGTTGCAAGGGTCAGGGTGCCCTCGCGATAGGAGGCCACCCGAACCACCTTATTCAACTGGGTATCAAGGTAGAGCCCGACGATTTCGTTCAGGCGCGCCAGTTCGCTGGCCACCTGTTTATACGCGGCCAACGAGTCCTTTTGCAGGACTTCGGCAAGTCTGGCGGTTTTTTGCAGGCGTTTGGCCATGGGTCTCCGTCCGGTACGCCGGACTGACGGTAGCGACACCGGGGAACAGTATATCCCGGCATCCTGACAAAGCAGGACGAGGTGCTATGAATATTATTTTGTTGAGTCGCAAGCGGGACGGGCGCCCGATGACAGTGCAGTTGCCGCCGCGCCGTATGGCGCTGGTACTGTCTGCTTTTGCCCTGATGTTCGTGGCACTGGGCGCGGGCAGTTTCTACCTGGCGTCGCGCCATGTGCTGGCGCCGGAAGTCGCCACTGCGGCTGTCGATGGCAAAGAAGACCAGATGCGCGCACTGAACGTGCGCATGGCTGAGTTGCAGGCGCGACTGGTGCGACTGGATGCATTGGGCGAGTACCTGGCCGAGTCAGCCGATCTCAAGAGTGACGAATTTGATTTCACCAAAAAGCCGCCGATGGGGGGGCCGCTGACGGAAGAACTGACGGTCCTCGCCGACCGCACTTCCCTCGAAATGAAGCTGGACGCCCTGGCGGAAGAGATCGATTACAAGGAAATCCAGCTGGATGCCCTGGGTAGCCAGCTCAGCAACCGTCGCAAGGCTCCTTCTGCTTACCTGGCCAACATGCCGGTGCGGCGCGGCTACATGACTTCCCGTTACGGCTACCGGACCGATCCCTTCACCGGTCGGACAGCCTTTCACGGCGGCATCGACTTTGCAGGTCCGGAAGGCACGGACGTGTTTGCGGTGGCTCCCGGCATCGTGACGTTTGCCGGTGTGAAGAGCGGCTATGGCAATGTGGTGATCATCGACCACGGTGACGGCATGAGTACCCTGTATGCCCATGCGCGCAGCGTCGTGGCCAAGGTGGGCGATCTGGTTTCCAAGGACCAGCTGATTGCCTACATGGGATCGACCGGACGTTCCTCCGGCCCGCACCTGCACTACGAGGTCATGCGCAATGGCACCCAGGTCGATCCGGCCAGCTACATTGCCCATGTGGCCAAACGCTGAGGTTAACCAAGCCCACACAAAAGGCCCGGATTTTCCGGGCCTTGTCGTTTCCGGGCGGTGTTGCCGCGGGTCCATTCAAGGGTAGAATGT
>JBKHWB010000137.1:0-2721 GCA_046566745.1 Gammaproteobacteria bacterium | reverse complement strand
CGGGCTTTGCGGGGTTCCTGCGAACCCTTGATTGGTGGCTACACCGGGACTTGAACCTGGGACATCAGCATTATGAAAGCTAAAAAAAGCTCTTTCGGATCAATGACTTAAAAAATAAATACTTATAAATCAGTATGTTGAGCGATGTCTGGTCACGTCGAGTCATGCTGGGTCATGTCCAAAGTGTCCCTAGATTGTCCCTGAAGTCTCCCTCAGAGTTTGGGTAACAGTATCGCGGAAAAGATGGCTCGTCTCTCTTAGGATGTATCCCGAGGATCTGCTGATTTTGGCTGGGTGAGCGAGGTGACTGACGTCGGAAACTCATCTACGCCGTGGTCACCGTGACCACGGTTGGGGGGTTCCTTTTGACCACGGCCAAGTTATATTCGTCCTATGCAAACGTTTGTTTTCTGCCTCATAACTTTGGTATCCATCTTTGCGCTTTGGCAGCTTATGCAAGGGGTGTGGAAGAGTTATTTTGAGCTGCAGTCATGGTGTCGGCGGACCTCTCGCGCCATCGGTTCCGCGATGTCTGAGAGGGCTGGCTCAGAAGTGGTTAGAGTGCTGACTCAGGAAAGAGCCAAGTTAAGTAGGGTTCAGGCATTTATATGTTCACGTCAAATGACCGCTCTGTGTGGCTCGCTATTAGTCATCATGGTGGTGGCCTACGCTTTTGAGCCGACGGCCTTCATTCAAGCAATGATCATTATTACAGTGGTTGAGCTTCTGCTTTTTTACTCCATTAGTGCGATGCTCATTGTGGTAATTGACGGAGTTATCGATTCAACGATTATTAATTGGCTCTCGCACAAAATTCGCACCATGTCGTTTTCGTCTAAAACCTCCCTCCGTGAGGCTCCCTACAAGCCTCCTCGCCCTTCCCTTCTCGTTACTGCGTAACCGCCAGCAGAAGGGCTCTCTCGTAACGCTCCTTTTGGCTGGCCAAGATTGCCGGCTGGGCTGATGCCTGCCTGCGTTTTAGACGTAGCTTGAAGGATTTTTGTCATGATGCTTCCCCTGTATGAGTGGCGGCTTTTTCATGCCTGTTTTGGCGCCCCGCCAGATATGGCTATCAACGTGTTCTTTAGGTTTCATAAAGTAAAAAATCTGGGGGTGCACTCGTGAAAACGCACTTCCTGAAAACCCGTGTTTCAACCGAGATATTTGCTGAGCTCTGTAGGGAAACCGATCTGCGAGGCTGCACTCTGTCTGATTTGGTTCGGGAAAAAATTCGCATGGCCGATCAGACAATGGCGCTTAGCAAGGCGTTGGCTCGGCTTGAAGCAAAGGTCGAGTATCTGGTGATGGCTATTGAGCAGATGACTCTCTTGGATGGCCAGTTTGTCAAGGATGGCGACGATGATGAAGAATGATCAGTTGCCTGAACGCATTCAAGAGTTTCTGCACGACGAAGACATTGCGGCTCTGTTTAAAGTGACCGTTAGAGTTTTGCAAAACAAAGTTGAAGCAGGTGATCCGTTACCTCCAAGGTCACAGCCACCAGGTATGCGCGTACGGCTGTGGCCGAGAAAGGCGGTGGAGGCATGGGTTCTTAAATTTCTGCAGCCGGGTGGGGTTGTTGATTTTCATGTGGAGAATCCTGTGCCTGCGCGTGGTCGTGGACGCCCGCCAAAGTTTCCAAGGAGGGATAAGTAATGGCTAGTCCTCATGAGAAAAACCTGTTGTCGCTTCGTCTTCTCTCGATGGAAACAGACTTTGATGGAGGCCTTCTGGCGCTGCTTATTCAGAAGTCGGATGAGTCGCTGTTGGTGTCGAAGCTGCTGTTCCCGCTTGAGATAAAGGCGGGCAGAAAGGTTGCGCTGAATTGCGGGTCAATTACGACGTTGGTCGAGAAGGGGGTGGTTGAGCGTACCGAGGAAGGATTGCATATTCTGGTCGAATCAATCGTCAGACTAATGAGCGATCCTCGTCGCGGTGGCACTAATACTACTACTAATTGTAGGGGTAGTAAAAACAGTAGTACTACGAACTTTCTCTTCGAGAAGAGCGATCGACATGGGAGGCCGCTGGCCTTTATTCAAGGGATTGGAGCACGCGTCAGGTCGGGAATTATCGCTCAAGTGGCGGCACTGGACTTTGATACGGCTCAGATGGTTGTGCATGAGGTCGGCGCCCGAACAGTGAGTGGATCTATCAAGGGCGATGCCGTTACCTACACGCGGGGAATTGTTGCCAAGGCCATGCGTGGGCAATTCGTGCCAGCAGCGGGTCTGGCGTTAGCAGATGAGTTGGATGCGCAGCTTGTTGTTGATGTCCTCACTGAGAGAGAAGGATTTCTGAGGGTTGTGAAATGACAGATATCTTGATTGAGGGGCTCATGCGTTGGGTAGAGCTCTATTACTTTGGGTATCGGCTTTGGGGTGCTGTCTGCGGGGTTAGCCTGCTCATGATCTGGGTGCTTCGTAAGTCGCGTTTGTGGGGTATATTTGGGTGGTTGGCTTTTTTTTCGGGGGTTATCCCTTGTGGGCTGCTGCTCTGGTTGCCCACCATGACGGAGTACCTGGGCGGGCAGAGAATCGCCCTCCCCACTGCGCATCGGTGGTGGTTTGTGGGCGGTGTCCTTGCTCCTTTTGCGGCTATTGTCTTGGCTGCCCGCTATGGTGGTCATGCATGGTCGGCTTTCACTCATGTGCTGACCAAGCCATTCGGACGCCAGCGGGATGCCAGAACGGATATTCGGAGTGTTGGCGACTCTCTTCC
>JBKHWB010000136.1:0-2798 GCA_046566745.1 Gammaproteobacteria bacterium | reverse complement strand
GGTCGCGAGGCCTACAAACGCTATTCGCAGACCTCGCTGCAGACGATTGCCGCCGTGGGTGGACGGGTGATCTTCGGCGGCAAGGCGCACGAGGCACTGATTGGCCCGCAAGAGGAGCGCTGGCATCAGGCCTTTCTGGTGCAGTACCCGTCGCCGGCGTGCTTCCGCGCCATGATGGCGATGCCGCAGTACCAGGCCTGTGTGCATCACCGCACGGCGGCATTGGCCGACTCTCGGTTGATTCCACTCTCGCCTTTTCAACCACTGTCCTGATTATCAATGGATGGACCGATGGAAGAGATGAGCGTGCTCCCGACCTCCTGGGAGACCGCCTGGCGCGATCTGGGCTTGCTGATGCCGGCTGACGCCGGTGTGTACCAGCGCCTGCTGACGGCCTATGCGGAGCCGCAGCGGCACTACCACTCGCTGCAGCATTTGGGCGAATGCCTGACGCATTTCCAGGCTGTTAGACATCTGGCCGCGCATCCGGGCGAGGTGGCTCTGGCGCTGTGGTTTCACGACGCGGTCTACGACCCCAAGGGCAAGGACAACGAGGCGTTGAGCGCGCGCTGGGCCGACGAGGTGCTGGCGCAGGCTGGCGCCACACAGCCCTGTCGCGATCGGGTGCATGCCTTGATCATGGCCACTTGCCATCAGGCCAACCCGACCGAGGCGGACGCGCAGTTGCTGGTGGACATCGACCTGGCCATCCTCGGGTCAGCGCCCACGCGCTTTGACGAGTACGACCGGCAGGTTCGCCAGGAATACCGCTGGGTGCCCGGCTTCCTGTACCGCCGCAATCGCCGCGAGGTGCTGCAGTCGTTTCTGGACCGTCGGCACATCTACAGCACCGAGCGTTTCAGGCAAAGTCATGAGGCGCAAGCCCGCGCGAATCTGGCCCGGGCGATGTCAGGGCGTTGAAACGGCTTTGTCATGCGGTGATGCATGATGCAGGCTTGCAGGGAGGAACAACGCGCATGAACGGTTTCAATCACCAGAGCGGCGATCGTGTCGCGGTTGGCGACGCATGGCTGTACGTGGAGCAGGCGGGCGATCCCCACGGTCAGCCTTTGCTGCTGCTGCACGGCGGGCTCGGGAGTCTGGCCGACTTCAACCCCGTTCTGGAGCGCCTGCCGTCGAACCTGCGGCTGATCGGCATGGATCTGCGCGGCCATGGCGCTTCGACGCTGGGCACCGCACCGCTGACCTACCGCCGCTACCAGGACGATGTGCTGGCGGTGCTGGACCATCTGGGCATTGCCCGCTGCGCCCTCCTGGGTTTCAGTGATGGCGGCATCGTGGGTTACCGGATCGCCGCACAGGCACCCGAGCGGCTGCAGGCCCTGATCACGGTGGGGGCCCAGTGGACGCTGGTGCCGGACGGCCCGGTGGCCAGCATGCTGGCGGGCCTGACGCCGCAGCTGTGGGAAGAGATGTTTCCCGGCTCCCGGGCGGCCTACGAAGCGCTCAACCCGGCGCCTGACTTTGACGCCCTCGTCCAGGCGGTGGTGGGGCTGTGGACCGACGCCGGGCCGGATGGATACCCTGGCCCCGCCGTGGCGGAGATTGCCGCACCGACGCTGATCGTGCGCGGTGATGCCGATCCGCTGCTCTCGCTGGAGGAGGCGGTGGCCCTGCAAACGCAGATTGCGGGGGCGCACCTGTTCAATGTGCCCTTCGCAGGCCATGAGGTGCATGTGGATGCGCCGGATCTGTTGATGCCGGCGGTGCAACAGTTTTTGCGCCAGCCCGGCAAGCGGGTGCTGGAGGCATGACATGCGTGGTTGGTTGAGGCTCTTAACGCTGGTGCAGACAATGGTGGCTGCGGGCACCCTGTGCGCCAGCGCGGCGGCGGCCGACGTGACCTTGCGCCTCATCGGGGCCCATTCCGTGCCATCGGGCACCCTGCACGATGGCGTCGAGTTTGGCGGCATTTCCGGCATCGACCGCCTGGCCGATGGCCGTTTTGTGGCCATCTCGGACGATCGCGGCGGCGAGCGGGGTGCGCCCCGCTTCTACCATCTGGCGCTGGATGTGGATGCCCGGGGCTTTCATGGCGTACGCATCCTCGGCCACACGTTCATGCAGCGTCCCGAGGGTCAGGGGTTTGCCGCAGACCAGCGCACGGTGGACCCGGAGGACATCCGGGTGGCGCCCAACGGCCACCTCTACTGGAGCAGTGAAGGCATCTGGAGCCTGATCCCGTCGCGGCGCCAGCAGCCTTTTGTGCGCGAGATGCGCCCGGACGGCAGCCATGTGCGCGAATTCAGCCTGCCACCCGCCTACCGGCTGGTGGACAACGCCACCACCGGCGGGCGGGACAACAAGCTGCTCGAAGCCCTGGCCCTGAGCCCGGACGGCGCCACCCTGTATGTGGCCAACGAGGACGCCCTGATCCAGGATGGGCCGGTGGCGACACAGGACCGGGGCAGCCGGTTGCGCGTCACGGCGCTGGACACCGCCAGCGGCAGCGTCACCGGCCAGTACGCCTACGATCTGCCACCGATCCCGGCGATGGGGCTGTCGCGCATCCCTGCCAGTTCTGACAACGGCCTCACCGCCCTGCTGGGCTGGTCGGGCAACAGCTTCATTGCTGTCGAGCGCGCCTACGTGCCCGGGGCTGGCAACACCATCCGACTGGTCCACACTCGCATCCGGCCAGGTCTCACCTCCGACGTGCAGACGGTGGAACGTCTGGCCGACGCGGCCGTGGTCCCCATGACCCGCGAGCTGTTGCTGGAGCTGCCACCGGTCTTCCAGGGGGTGTACATGGACAACATCGAGGGCATCAGCTGGGG
>JBKHWB010000135.1:0-2946 GCA_046566745.1 Gammaproteobacteria bacterium | reverse complement strand
CGCCGTGCCGGACATGACGGCAACCGACTGACACAAGGCGTCGCACTGTTCCGTGCCATCCTCGACAAACGCGAGGGCACACTGATCAGCGTCAACGAATTTGGGGTCTTCCGGGTTTTGCGTGGGTTTGACGTAAAATACCGGTTTCCACGCACTGGGGCAGCGCGCCTTGAGAGACATTGAACTTTACCGGCATCTGCTGGGTATACAGTCGCCATGGGTGGTCAGTGATGTTCAGCTCTCAGTAGAGCAAGGGCGGGTGGATGTGTGGGTCGAGCATCCGGAAGGACAGTCCTTTGCCTGTCCCGCATGTCAGCGGGAGTGGCCGGTATACGACCACGGCAAAGAGCGTGTCTGGCGCCATCTGGACAGTTGTCAGTTTCAGACTTTCCTGCATGCGAGTCCGCCCCGGGTCAATTGTGCTGAACATGGCGTGAAGACGGCCGCGCTGCCGTGGGCGGATGCGCGTTCACGTTTCACGCTGCTGTTCGAGCGCATGGCCATCGACGTGCTCAAGGCCTGTGACACTCAGGCCGCTGCACATCTGCTGGGGCTGAGCTGGGATGAGGCGCACCGAATCAAGCGGCGCGCTGTTGAGCGTGGATTGGAGCGGCGTGGTCCGCTGGCCGCTCGACACCTCGGGGTCGACGAGAAGGCGTTCAAGCGCGGTCATCAGTATGTGACACTGGTCAGTGATCTTGCGACAGGGCATGTGCGCCATGTTGCGGAGTCGCGCACCAAAGATACCTTGGCGAGCTTCTATTCCCAGCTTTCTCCGGCGGAAACAGCAGGCATTGAAGCGGTCGCTATGGACATGTGGCCGGCCTTCATCAACGCGACCAAGGAGGCCTTGCCGGAGGCTGATAAGAAGATCGTCTTTGATCGTTTCCATATCATGGGCTATCTGACAGACGCAGTGGACAAGGTGCGCCGTGGCGAGCACAAAGCCCTCATGAAAGACGGCGATCATCGTCTGAAAGGCTCGAAGTACCTCTGGCTGCGCAATGTCGAGAACATGAAGCCAGAACAGCATCAAGCCTTTACCGCAATAAAAAGCCTGAACCTGAAGACGTCGCGTGCCTGGGCCATCAAGGAGCAACTAAAAGGCATGTGGAGCTATCGCAGCGAGGCGTGGGCCAGAAAGTTTTTTGATCGCTGGTACTATTGGGCGACGCACAGTCGTCTGGTTGCGGTCATCGCGGCAGCGAAGACGGTCAAGCGTCACCTCATGGGGTTGCTGAACTACTGCAAGCATCCGATCACAAATGCTACGTCAGAGAGTATCAACGCGAAGATACAGAAGCTCATCTGTCAATCACGCGGCTATCGCAATATCGATAACTTCAAATCTGACATTCTGTTCCACTGTGGCGGCCTGGAACTCTATCCGGCTACCCACGCAAAACCCAGATGAGCCAAAAAATCAAGCGGCTTCGATCATTTTGTAGAACTTTGATCCATCCCATCGAGAGCCGCTTTTGAACATTCCCCAGATCGCCAGCAGCAGTTTGCGCATGATCGCCACCAAGGCCTGCATCGGCTTCTTGCCATTGGCAATCAGCTTCTCGTAGAACGCCTTCATGTGCGGGTCCTTGCGGCTGCCGACCAATGCCGGGTAGTACAGGGCGTCCCGCAAGTAATGATTGCCAGCCTTGGTAATTCGTCGTGGCTTATGGGTGCTGCTACCTGACTCGTGCGGCCGCGGATCAAGGCCGCTATGGGCCACCCATTGCGGGCCGGTCATGTCGGCCGGCAATGCAGCAAGCTCCGCAAGGATACGAACGCCCGTCTTGTCGGCAATGCCCGTGACCGTGTGCAGCAAGTCCAGCTGCTCTTTGAGTGATGGCGTTGCCCGCGCAAGATTCTCGGCTTCAGCCTGCATCGCGGCAATCCGACGCTCCAGATGGCGCATGTTCACCGCCGTGTCATTGGCCACCACACGCCCCATGACACCCAGCCGCTTGGCAGCGAGGTGCCGGTTGTTCTCCCGAGTCAGCTCCTTCTTCAGCTGCACGATGCGACGCGTAATATGCTGTAATTCCAGCACTTCTTCGCTGGGTGGCTGCCAGGGCCGGAACTCCATGCGCAGCAGGAACTCCAGTATGCGCTCGGCATCCAGTGCATCGGTCTTGCCCCGCTGCATGCTGGCATCGGCAAAACGCTTGATTGCCTTGGGGTTAACTACGCTGACGTCGATACCCTCCGCACTGTGCAGTGCCAGGGCAAACGGCAGCGAGTAGACACCGGTCGCCTCCATGCACACGCGAGCGGTTGCTCCTCTGTGTCGAGCCCACTTGATGAACTGGCGGTGGCCCACCGCATTGTTGTCGAACTGCCGTACCGGCAGATCCTCTTCCCCGAACCGGGCCTTGCACACAAGGTACTGTGAGTCGACGTCCACACCGATGTGATTCACTTGATGGCACTCCCTTTTTGCCAGTAGGCTAGCTCCGGGGTCCCCGACCTTGTGCGTTGATCTATCCACCTTGTCATGCGAGCTCTCGGGCTCCTGATGCTCCAGGATATTGATCATGAAGGCGGGGAGCCCATCTAACGCACAAGGTCTGAGCCTTCAGGCATTAACGGCTTCCCCGAAACCGGTTTCACTATAGCGGACCCTTCGGATCACCATCGGAAATCGGCTCAGAATCAAAATACAAGGCGGCAACCCCACGTTTTAGGCAGAGGCATGGAAACGCTCAATCTAATCAGAAGCTGGCTGTACCTCAGAAAACTCAAGAAGAGAGTTGATCCACTTGCCGCGGCACTTGGTGTCGAGCCATCCACCGAGTTGGGGCGCAACGGCTGCTTGATGCAGTATTACTCCTTCAAAGATGGCAATTGGATTACCCTAACGGTTTGGAACGGTGGCTTTAACATATGGCACCCTGATTGGCAGCCAGGCTTTGAGAAGAACACCGAAGGCTTTGACTTACTTAAGAAAGC
>JBKHWB010000134.1:0-3176 GCA_046566745.1 Gammaproteobacteria bacterium | reverse complement strand
GGAAAACACCACCTTGCCCGGTTCACCGCCGGCGGCCAGCACGCGCTCCAGCTCGCCGCCGGAGACGATGTCGAAACCCGATCCCAACCGTGCCAGCACGTTCAGCACCGCCAGGTTGGAGTTGGCCTTTACGGCATAGCAGACCTGGTGCGGAATGCCGGCAAAGGCCTCGTCGAAGGCCCGGAAGTGGCGCTCCAGCGTGGCCCGGGAATAGACATAGGTCGGCGTACCGAAACGCGCGGCAATGGCGCTCAGTGGCAGGTCTTCGGCACAGAGCGTGCCGTCACGATAGGCAAAATGATCCATGGGGGTCTCAAAGGGTCAGGGCTGCGGAGTGGCAGCCGGGGTGTCCTGCTTGTCTTTTTCAGCCTGCTTGCCCTGCTCATCGCTACCTGCCGGTGCAGGCTGCACCGTGGATGCCGTCGAGGCGGCCGGCACCGGTGGCGGCAGGTAGAGCGGGCCTTTCTGGCCACAGGCGGCCAGAAAGCAGGCCAGGCAAGGCAGCAGGAAACGGGACATGACGGATTCCGGGGAAGGGCTAAACGGCGATTATACGGCGAGCGGGCCGCCCCGGCGACCGCCCCTCCCCCTCGCCCCCGGCATGACCAGCTACAGCCGCGATGCCTTATTGCCCTTGCAGGCGCCGACCAAAGGAAACCGCATACGCCGCGGAACGTATACGCAGCACGGGATCCTCGCTCGACCTTAGCCCCGGAGCCAGCACATTCGGGTCGAAGTTGACGCCAACGCAGGCGCCGCCCGCCCCCGCTTCCGCCGCCGTCACCCGCAAATCGCCCAGTACGCGCTCCTCACGCCCGTCCGGCCAGGCCCGTGACGGATCATCCAGGGGATCGCCCGGCGCAGCCAGGCTGGCGATCAGACGGAAGCCAACCGGACCGGAGGCAAGCCGCTCGCGCAGGCGCGCCTGCAGGAACGCGGGTGGCGCCGCCTGCAGCTCCGCAGGGCTCAGGCCGCGCACCCCGTCGAGCGGCTCGAAGCGGAAGCGCACCGCCTGCCAGGCACCGTCCGGACGCTGCAGCAGGAAGGCGTGGATACCGTGGTAGGCGGTCGTGGCGTAGCTCCAGGGCGGCGCGTTGGTGGCCAGCCAGGCTGCCTGCGCCCTGGTATCAGGATGCGCCGCACGAAAAGCGTCTACCCGCGCCGGATTCGTCTTGCCGGTGGCCGGGTCAGGCAACTGGGCGCGCAACAGGCCAAGGAAGGTATCGGGGTCGCGCGCCCCAAACACCGGCGTGCTGAGCAGGGCCATTTGATGCAGACCGCCGTCGGGCAGTCGGAACTGCAGGCCGAGTCCTCGTGGTGAGCGTGAGGCCTCGTGTGCGGCGGGATTGCCGCCTGCCATCGAGAAGCGCAGCAACACCGGCATCGCGGGGCCCGCCAGCCAGGGGCTGACAGCGAAGTCGCGCGCCCCAGGCGCGGGCTGGAACTCGCCGCTGGCACAGAAGCCGCGGGCGTGACCCTTTCGCAGGCCGGGCTGGCGCCCAAACTGCTGCTCAAAGACCTCCAGCAGTTCGAGCGGCCCGGCAGCGGGCAAGGGCGACGGGGCGTGACCCGCAAGACCGGCATCCGATGCAGGGGAACCGGCCTGACCGGAAGAAAGACCTGGCGTGACGGCCATCGCTGGCAGTGCGGTCACCAATGCCAGCGCAGCTACGAGTACGGGATAGGCCATGGATGGCACTCCTGCGGGACGTGGCTGACGACCGTAGCGAGCCTCCCCCTGCCACGCAAGCGGACACGTCCGGACAAGAAAGGCGTATCATGCGCACCTCTTGCACTGGGCCCGCCACCACACGGACACGACCGCCATGAACGACACCGAGTTCAACACCACCGTCGACGCCATCTTCATGACCATCGAGGATGCCGTGGAAGACCTGGACCTCGACATCGACCTGGAGAACAGCGCCGGTATCCTGACGCTCACCTTTGCCAACGGCAGCAAGGTCATCATCAACCGCCAGGGCCCTACGAAGGAAATCTGGGTGGCGGCGCGCTCCGGCGGCTTCCACTGCGGGTACCGCAACGATGAGTGGGTCTGCAGCACCACGCAGGAGACCCTGCCCGCGCTGCTGTCGCGCGTGTGCAGCGAGCAGGCAGGCACCACCGTCACGATCGACTGCTGAGGCTCCCAACAAAAAACGGGCCCGCAGGCCCGTTTCCGTTACGCGTGCCGATCAGAAACTGTAATTCAGCGACACGGCCACCTGGTCGACATCGAAGTCGCCATTGCTGCCGCCAACATCGGTAATCATCAGACGCTCAAACGCGGCCCGCAGGCCCATCTGGTCGCTGACCTGGAACGCCAGGCCTGCTCCCACGCCCAGATGCAGGCTGGTATCGTCCACCGTCAGACCGGGTGCGGCATATTCCACCGTGAGCAGGTTGGCCGAGGCCTTGCCGAACACCGAAAACTGCGACGTCAGCGGAATGTGGGCCAGCACCGAGAATTGCAGGCCATCATGATCCAGCGTGGCCTTCACCGGGCCGTCCTCGATAGTGTTCTCGACATTGGTCAGGTACAGGGCCTCGACTGCCAGGCTGTCGTTCAGGTTGTAACCAGCCCCGATTGCCACACGCTGCACTTCGTCGTCCGTTGCGGTGGTGAGCGGGCTCTGGGCAGCGCTCAGGTCCACGCTACCGAACGCCGCACCCAGCGAGAAATACGGGCCGGGCTGCACTGCCAGCGCCATGGTAGGCGCCATGAACACCACTGCTGCTGCAAGCTTCTTCAACATGATCATCCCTCTTTCACGAAAATTCCGGCACCGCCCACGGCGCGCCAGCCTACCCGACCAGCATAGCAACACGGCACCCGCGGGCAACGTCGTTTTTGTTGGCCCGCCGTGACGGGTCGTTACGGCAGGCGTTCCGCATACAAGTCGTATTCGTCCGCATCGGTGATGCGTACCCGCACGAAGTCACCGGCCTTCAGGGACGTGGCGCCCTCGCCTTCAATGAAAACATTGCCGTCGATCTCCGGGGCATCGGCCATGGAGCGCGCCACCGCCACACCATTCTCTTCATCGATTTCATCGACCAGCACGGTCATCTCGCGACCGATCTTTTTCTGCAGGCGTGCCGCCGAAATTTCCGCCGCCAACTGCATGAAGCGCTCGTAACGCTCCTGCTTCACTTCTTCCGGCACCGGATCTGCC
>JBKHWB010000133.1:0-3308 GCA_046566745.1 Gammaproteobacteria bacterium | reverse complement strand
TGGAGGTCGATCTGACGCGCTCAACTTTCTGCATGCGCCCTTTGGTTTTGCTGGTGCGCAATTCATCCCTGCATTGGGAGAGGAGGGGGCGATTGATGTCCGCCATGACGCACATGCCAATGCGTTTGGACCACCAGTCCAGATGGGTGACCTTGCCAGTGCTTTCGGGGAACTGGTCGCGGTATCGCTTGATGGCATCGTCCAGGGTATGGCGGCGGGCCTCGGTGGTCTTGAAGTAGCGACCTTCCCGGATGGCGGACTCGGTGTCCTGGGCCCATTTTCTGGCATCGGTCAGTCTGGTGAACGTGGCCGTTTGGGGAGGGAACCCCTTTAGGCGTACCTGAGCTCGGTAGGTGATATTGCCATCACTGTCGGTACGTTTCTGTATCGAGGCCATCCTGACAATCTCCCGTGAGAGGGGTGGCGGCGACTGCTGCGAGTCGTCGTGATTTGTTGTCAGTGATGATAGGAAGTTTCTGGCGAGTGTGCCAACAGTGTGCCACGGAGGGCTTCAGACATAAAAAAAGCAGCTAGGGGTCGCCTAACTGCTTGATTTAATTGGTGGGTCGTCCGCGACTCGAACGCGGGACCAACGGATTAAAAGTCCGCTGCTCTACCGACTGAGCTAACGACCCGGCAGAGCCGCGCATTTTACGGATTATGGTTGGCAAATCAAGGCGTTTTGCCAGGCACATGCGGTACTTTTCAGCGCTCCTGTCCTTCGGTGATCGGGAGCGGGGCGGGCTTGCCGTCCTTGTCACTCATCATCGTGGTGACGCCTTGTGGATTCATCTCGTCACGGAGTGTCAGGATGACCTCGGCCTGGCCCAGCACAGTAGCAAAAGGGCTGTTTTCTTCCCGACCCTTGTTCAGTACCTCCCGAACCCGTCCGTGGATCCAGGGATGTGCCTGAATCGTCAGGTGCAGGGACTTGGCCTTCTTGCCCCTGCTCTCCAGCCAGCCCTTGAGTTCGGTTTGCAGGAGGGCAAGCTGCTTCTTGAATTCCTCGTAGTCGTCGCAGGAGAAGGTGGCCTTCATCTGGCTGCTCTTGCTGAAGAAACCGCCGGACAGCGTTTCTTCTACCTGAAAGACCGGTGTTTGCCCCTGCTGCGGTGAGGCAGGGCTTGCCCGTGTGCCTCCTGTATCGCCGGGCAGAGCAGCCATAACCAGTGTCGGAGCGGAGGCCGCTCCAGCGGGTGCGGCCGGTGCCACGGGGACAGCCGCGGCGGTAGAGACTTTTCCGGCCGGGCGCAACAATGCGTCAATGTCGGCCATCAGCGCGCGGGCATCGGGGTGCCTGTCCTTGGACTCCTTGGCCAGCATGCGGTCAACAAGGGATTGGTAGCGGGCCATTTCCTTGGGCAGGCGCGGGATCGGATCCTGGCAGTGCTTGATGCCCAGTGCCAGCGCCTCGTCAGCCTGGAAAGGCGGGCGTCCCGTCAGCATCTCGAACAGCACGACGCCCAGGCTGTACAGGTCGGTACGGCCGTCGATTTTCTGGCCGCGAGCCTGTTCGGGACTCATGTAGCGGGGGGTACCGACAGCCGACCCCAACTGGGTGAGCTGCAGGTTGGACTCCAGGCTCTTGGCGATACCGAAGTCAGTCAGGATGGCGGCGTCATCATGGGCACGGAACAGGATGTTGTCCGGCTTGATGTCGCGATGGATGATCTGGTGGTCATGTGCCATCGCCAGGGCATCGGCAACCTGGCGGCTGATGGTGAGGGCCTGGTAGGCGGTCAGTCCGCCGTTGCGGATCCGGTGGGTAAGGTCGCCCCCGGTATGGTATTCCATGGCAAAGTAGTGCAAACCGTTGGCGACACCGACATCGTGTACGACGATGATGTGCGGATGGGTAAGACGGGCGACGGTGCGGGCTTCCTGAAGGAAGCGTTCGGCAAAGCCCGGTTCCTTGGCAAACTGCGGGAACATCACCTTCAGGGCTACGTCGCGCTGGAAGGACTCCTGCTGTGCCAGGAAGACGGCCGCCATCCCCCCCTGGCCCAGCTTTTTCTTCAGGGTATATCCGGGAATCTTCACGGCGGTCATGGCGTCTCCAGCGCGACAGGCGGCTGGCTGCGACTATAACCGCCGGCGTCTGGATGCGAAACGGCCGGACAACCCCGGAAGGTTGTCCGGCCGCTAATGTCTGCCAGACGGGAGCGTTTACTTGCTGACCACGGTCAAGGTGGGTGCCCGGTCTTCGCGGCGGCGCTGGCGCTGGTGCCTGAGCTTTTCGATGGAGTCGGTCAGCGTCTGGCTGATGCGCGAGTGGGCGCGGATCATGGCAATTTTCGGCCATGTCGCCCGTTCACCCTGCAGCCGGAACCAGTGCCAGCGATCCTTGTTGGGATCCTGCAGCATGTGCCGGTAATGATCCAGGGTGTAGCGAGGCGTGATGGTTACGTTGCCGTAGTAGCGCTGGGACACGATGTTGTAGGCGTGATCCAGCAACTGGCGGCCGGTTTCGTTGGATACCTGCGAACGCAGGAAGTCCAGGGTGCCGGAGGCATGGAACTTGACCTCTTCGCGCAGGGCGCGTTGTGGCCATGACATGAGGTGGGTGGCCTGGCGGCGCTTGTCGCTCTCCATGAAGGGCACGATGTGCGGATTGACCTGGACGGCGATGAAGTAGTTCACGTTGTACATGCGCGTCAGGCGCTGGCGCGGCAGGTCACTCTTCACGGAGCCGTCCACCCACTGCTGCAGCGGCATGTAGGGTGAGTAGGTACCCTCGGCATCCTTGCTGACCAGCGTGACCGGTGGAAACAGGACAGGCACTGCACAGGACGCCAGGACGGTGCTCCACATCAGCAGGTAGGGCGAGGTGAGTTCGTTCATCAGGCGTGCTTTCTGGTGCTGGTGCACCGGCGACACGGCAACATTCACATGACGGCCCGTACGGGCAAAGGCTTCCTCAAACGTGTATTCGCCGATGTTGCGGCGCAGGAAGGTTTCGAGCTGTTTCTGCTTGGCGAAGCCCTTGCCGCTGATGCCGTTCAGGAATCCGTTGAAGCGCCAGGCGTCGCTGTACCAGCCTTCGCCATCATACATTGCTTCCAGTTCGTCATCCGTGTGCGAGCCCACCATGGCGGCCATGATGGCGCCGGCGCTGGAGCCAGAGATGACCTTGGGCAGCAGGCCCTGCTCGTGAAGTGCCTTGGTCACACCGATGTGGAACAGGCCCAGGGTGGCACCGCCGGACAGCATGAGGGCAGGTTGGCCAAAGCTGCGTTCGGTGTCTTCGAAAAAGGTGATCTTGTCGTTGAAGCTCACGCCCTCGAGCGGCGTATTGCAGATGTATTCCA
>JBKHWB010000132.1:0-3477 GCA_046566745.1 Gammaproteobacteria bacterium | reverse complement strand
TGATGGCGACATCCTGCTTGCTCAGCGGCAGCACTCCGCCACGGCCGTCATGGCCCTGCACTTCGGCGGAGGGGGAGTACACGCGCAGGAACTCGGCACTCAGGGTCCAGCTGCCGTCGTTCCAGCTCAGGACCAGTTCGCGTTCGGTCTTGCGGTAGCGCAGTTCGTTGGGTTGCATGAGAGGTATCCGGGGAGGCCCGGTCGGCCTCCCCTTGTCAGGTCGTCATCAGAGAATGAAGCGGCTCAGGTCTTCATCCTGTACCAGTGCACCCAGGTGCTGCTCCACCTCTGCCGCCGTGATGGTCAGTACGCGATCGCGGTGCTCGGCCGCGAGATCACCGGCATTGAAGGAGATTTCCTCCAGCAGCTTTTCCAGCACGGTGTGGAGGCGACGGGCTCCGATGTTCTCGGTACGCTCGTTCACCTGCCAGGCAATTTCCGCCAGGCGCTGGATGCAGTCCCGGCTGAACGAGATCTTCAGGCCTTCCGCGGCCAGCAGGGCCTCGTATTGCTGCGTCAGCGAGAAATGTGGTTCGGTCAGGATGCGCTCGAAGTCGGCCGGCGACAGGGGCTCCAGCTCGACACGAATCGGCAGGCGTCCCTGCAGTTCTGGAATCAGGTCGGAGGGGCGGGCCAGATGGAAAGCCCCCGAGGCGATGAACAGGATGTGGTCGGTCTTGATCATGCCGTACTTGGTGTTCACGGTGCAGCCTTCGATCAGCGGCAGCAAATCGCGCTGTACGCCTTCTCGTGACACGTCGGCGCCGCCCTGCGCATCGCCGCGACGGCAGACCTTGTCGATTTCGTCGATGAACACGATGCCGTTCTGCTCGACGGCCTCGAGCGCCTTGCTCTTGAGTTCTTCCTCGTTGAGCAGCTTGCCGGCTTCGTCTTCCTGCAGGCGCTTCAGCGCGTCCTTCACCTTCACGCGCTGGGTCTGGCGCTTGCCCTGGCCAAGGTTGGAGAAAAGGCTCTGCAGCTGGTTGGTCATGTCCTCCATGCCGGGCGGGGCCATGATGTTCACGCCCATGGAGGCTTGCGGCAGGTCGATCTCGATCTCGCGGTCATCCAGCTCGCCCTCGCGCAGCTTCTTGCGGAAGATCTGGCGCGTGTGGCTGTCTGTTGAGGGCGCATCACCAATGCGGGCGGGCGGCAGCAGCGCATCGAGGATGCGCTCTTCGGCCGACTCGTAGGCACGGTGCTCGACCTTCTGCATTTCCTGTTCGCGCGTCATCTTGATGGCCATGTCGGCCAGATCACGGATGATGGTTTCCACGTCGCGGCCGACATAGCCCACCTCGGTGAACTTGGTGGCTTCCACCTTGATGAAGGGGGCGTTGGCGAGGCGGGCGAGACGGCGGGCAATTTCCGTCTTGCCGACACCGGTCGGGCCGATCATCAGGATGTTCTTGGGCGACACTTCATTGCGCTGTGCTTCCGGCAGCTGCATGCGGCGCCAGCGGTTGCGCAGGGCAAGGGCCACGGCGCGCTTGGCGGCGGCCTGGCCGACAATGTGGCGGTCCAGTTCATGCACGATTTCGCGCGGGGTCATCTGGCTCATGCCGTATCTCCATTTTTTGACGGCTCGGCCGCGAGCGTCTCAATGACGAAGTTGTGGTTGGTATAGACACAGATGTCGCCGGCGATCGTCAGGGATTTTTCAACGATGGTACGCGCATCCAGCTCGGTGTTTTCCACCAGGGCGCGAGCGGCGGCCATGGCGTAGTTGCCGCCGGAACCGATGGCGAGCACGCCTTCTTCTGGCTCCAGCACGTCACCATTGCCGGTAATGATCAGCGAGGTGGTTTTGTCGGCCACCACCAGCATGGCTTCCAGTCGGCGCAGGGTGCGGTCGGTACGCCAGTCCTTGGCCAGTTCCACGGCGGAGCGCAGCAAGTGGCCGCCATGCTTCTGCAGCTTGGCCTCGAAATAGTCGAACAAGGTGAAGGCATCTGCGGTGCCACCGGCAAAGCCGGCAATGACGTGGTTGTTGTAGAGGCGGCGCACCTTGCGGGCCTTGCCTTTCATGACGGTATTGCCGAGGGAGACCTGGCCGTCGCCGCCGAGGGCGACGAGATTGCCACGGCGGACGGATACGATGGTGGTCACGGTGACCTCTGTGTGGACGATGGATCGTCCACACTAGATGGAGGCAACCGGGATGAATTCAAGCAGGGAATCAGTCCTGCTTGAGCATGAGGCTGTCGACACCATTGGCGCGCAGGCTGGCGCGTGCGGCCGTGGCCGCTTCCTTGCCCTTGAAGGGGCCGACGACCACGCGATACCAGTCGTCGCCGGGCTTGACCGTTACCTTGAGGGTTTTCACCGGCAGGCCGAGCAGCAGGACTTCGGCACGGCGACGATCGGCTTCCTTCTCTCTGCGGAAAGAACCGGCCTGCAGTACATAGGGAGTGCGGTCACCCTGTTCGGCCGGTTTGACCTGGGCGGTGGCCTGGCTGGCGGCTTCCGTGGTGCGCTTGTTGGGCAGCACCTCCTGGTTGGGCAGCAGGGTGTAGAAGTCGAAGCGGGGCTCTTCGCCTGGGCCGTCGGCAGCGCTCGGTGCGGTATTGGCAGGGGCCTTGGGGGATGCGGAGTTGATGCCCGCTGCGGGCGAGTCCGCTTTGGCCTTGAGCGCGGCAGGCTCGGCCCGCTGGTCCCACAGGTACATGAGGAAGGCCACGAACAGGCCGATCATGAGTCCGGCCGCGAGCAGCAGCCAGCCGGGCGCGCCAGATTGTCCAGCGGCCTTTCGGGGCGCCGGCTTTCGGCTGGCGCCCTGGGATTTCTTGCGGACCGGTTTGGCCGGAGCCTTTGCGCGCGCCATGGTGTTACATTTTCTCCGGTGCCGACACGCCGAGCAGAGCCAGACCGTTGGCAATCACCTGCTTTACCGCCAGGGCCAGGGTCAGGCGGGCATTACGCACGCGGGCATCGTCTACCAGTACCTTGTTGCCGTTGTACCAGGTGTGGAAATCCTGGGCGAGATCGCGCAGGGCGTAACTGAGCTGGTGCGGCGCACGGTTGCGTGCCGCATTGGCCACCATGTCCGGCCATGCGGCCAGGCGCTTCACCAGGTCATCGACATTGCTTTCCGGCAGTTCGCCCAGAGCAGCAAAGCCTTCATCGGCATTGTGCACGAGGCCTCGCTCGGCCAGTTCGCGGAACATGCTGGCGACACGGGCGTGTGCGTACTGCAGGTAATACACCGGATTGTCGGCACTTTGCGAGCGCGCGAGATCGATGTCGAACTCCAGATGCTGTTCCGGCGAGCGGGTCAGGTAGAAGAAGCGGGTGGCATCGTTGCCAGCTTCTTCGATCAGTTGTGAAAGCGTGACGAAGTTGCCGGAGCGTTTGCCCATGCGGCCGGACGACAGTGTGACGAACTGGATGAGCGCGACATGGAACTTGTCGCCCTGGCCGGTCAGTGCCTCGATGGCCGCGCGTACGCGCGCGATGTAGCCGTGATGGTCCGCACCC
>JBKHWB010000131.1:0-3520 GCA_046566745.1 Gammaproteobacteria bacterium | reverse complement strand
ACATTCCCTTGCTGGTCATCGAGGCCGCAGATTTTGCTGCCATCCCTGCAGCACTGGCCGCCCTCTGCCGGCAACACGGCATCACCGCCGTGCACTGCAACCGCCAGTACGAAGTCAACGAACAGGACAGGGACGAACGGGTACAGGCCGCGTTGAACGCCGAGGGCATCCCGTTTCATTCCCACCATGACCAGTGCATCATCGCGCCCGGCCAGGTGCTCACCGGTGACGGCCGCTTCTACTCCGTGTTCACGCCCTTCAAGCGCAACTGGCTGGCACAGCTGGATGCCACCGGACTGGCCCTGCGCCCTGAGCCGCACAAACGAGCCAAGCGGTTTGCCGATAGCTCCCCCCTGCCTTCCTCCATGGATGGCTTCGCCCCGCACATCAGCGACACCACCCTCCGGGAATGGTGGCCCGCCGGCGAGCGGGCTGCCCTGGCCCGGCTGAGAGAATTCGTCGACAACGGACTGCGCCTGTATGACCAGCGCCGCGATTTCCCCGAGCTCACGCAGGATGACGGCGTCAGCCGCCTGTCACCCTACCTCGCGGTTGGCGCCATATCTGCCCGGCAGTGCCTGAATGCCGCCCTCACCTGGCGCCACCAGCACGGTGGTAGCAAAGGCGTGGAACAATGGATCAGCGAGTTGGGCTGGAGGGATTTCTACAAACACGTCATGGTGGGTTGGCCCCACGTCTGCAAGCACCGCCCGTTCCGGCTGGAAACCTCGCACATACCCTGGCGCCATGACGAGGCCGATTTCCAGCGCTGGTGCGAAGGCCGCACCGGTTTTCCCCTGGTCGACGCCGCCATGCGCCAGCTGCAGCAGACTGGCTGGATGCACAACCGGTTGCGCATGGTCGTCGCCATGTTCCTCACCAAGGACCTGTTCATCGACTGGCGCTGGGGCGAACGCTTCTTCATGCAGCACCTGATCGACGGCGACTTATCCGCCAACAATGGCGGTTGGCAATGGTCAGCCTCGACCGGCAATGATGCGGCGCCCTACTTCCGCATCTTCAACCCGGTCTTGCAGAGCGAACGTTTCGATCCCAAGGGAAACTTCATCCGGGAGTACGTGCCCGAGCTCCGCCACCTCCACGACAAGTCCATCCACCAGCCCGGCGCCTCCCTGTTCAGCGATTATCCCGCGCCCATGGTGGACCGGCGCATCGTGAAGGATCGCGTGCTGGCCCATTTCCGGGACATCAAGCCCCTCACCCAGGCCGACCCACGCTGAAAAAAAACCGCCAGCAGTGGCGGTTTTTTGTGCATCCGGCCCCAATCAGGACGGATACAACTCCCTAAACAGCGCCGCGTACTCCTCCGTGAGCTTGTGCTTGGGCGAGAGATACACCAGCGGCAGCGACTTTTCATGCGACTCTTTCATGATCACCGACGACGACAAGTGTGACTGCATGATCGGCAGGCCTTCGGCACGCAGCTCCTCGACCAGTTTCACCGGCAGGCTGGCCCGCGGCTGGAACTGGTTGACCACAATGCCCTCCACTTCCAGCTCGTCATTGTGGTCGGCCCGGGCCTCCCCCACGTTTTCCAGCAGCGTATACAGAGCCCGCCGCGAGAAGGCATCACAGTCAAAGGGAATCAGGCAGCGCTGGGCGGCAATGAGCGCCGACAGCGTATAGAAATTGAAGGCCGGCGGCGTGTCGATGTAGATGGCATCATAAGTACTGCCCAGCTCCCGCAGGGCCGTGGCCAGCTTGAAGATCTTGTGCTTGCTTTCCAGCAGGTGCTCGATCTCGCCCAGTTCCGGATTGGACGGAATCACGTGCAGGTTCTCGAAAGGCGTGCGGTGCACGTATTCCGACAGCGGCTTTTCCTTGAGCTTGAACTGCAGCGTCTGCGCAAAGAACTGGCCGATATTGGGCGACAGTTCCGGCTTGTCCCGCGAGAATTCGGCCACTTCCCCCAACAGGTACTGGGTAGCGTTGCACTGGGGGTCCAGGTCAACCACCAGCGTCTTCAGCCCTTCGCTGGCACTGATGGCCGCCAGGTTCACCGTGATGCTGGACTTACCCACACCACCCTTCTGGTTGAAGATGACACGACGCATCCCGTAACTCCCCTGTCAAAACGACTGCTGCCAAGCCGCGCATTGTAGCGACAACCCCTGCCGCCGGGAACGGCTATTCGCCCCGCCCCCACATCAATGGAAAAACCAGTACGCCACCAGGATGGCCACAATCACCGCCACCAGGTCGGCAAACAGGCCGCAGGCCAGCGCATGACGCTCCTTGCGGATGCCCACCGAGCCAAAATACACCGCCAGCACGTACAGAGTGGTTTCCGACGACCCCTGGATGATGGCGGCCACCCTGGCCGGAAACGAATCCACGCCATAGGTCTGGATGGTCTCGATCATCATCGCCCGCGCCCCCGAACCGGACAGCGACTTCATGATCGCCGTCGGCAAGGCCGGCACAAAATCCGTATTCGCCCCCAGCCAGGCAAACACCACCGCCACGCCATTGAGCAGCACATCCATGGCCCCGCTGGCCCGAAACACCGCCACCGCCACCAGCATGGCAACCAGAAACGGGATCAGCGCGATCGCCACCTCAAAGCCCTGCTTGGCGCCAGTAATAAAGGCATCGTAGACATCGATGCCCTTCCGCCATCCGGCCAGCAGGAAGAGCACGATGATGGACAACAAGAGCAGGTTACCCACAAAGGCCGAGCGCACCCCCAGCATCTCCGGTGGTGCCGACACCACCGCCGCCACCACCAGCCCCATCAAGGCGGCGAGGCCCGCCGCATAGGCCATCACCACCCGATCCAGCAGCTTGAGCTTCTGTATCCAGGCCACCATCAACAGGCCCGCCAGGGTTCCCACCGTCGTCGTGATCAGGATGGGCACAAATACGCTGGCCGGGTTGGCCGCACCAAACTGCGCCCGGTACAAAAAGACCGTCACCGGAATGAGCGTAACGGACGCCGTGTTCAGAACAAGGAAGAGGATCTGGGCATTGGTCGCCGTATCCGGCACCGGATTCAGCGTCTGCAGGTCTTTCATGGCCTTCAGGCCAAGCGGCGTGGCTGCATTGTCCAGCCCCAGCATGTTGGCGGCCAGGTTCATGGTGACCGAGCCGGTCGCCGGATGGCCCGCCGGCACCTCCGGCATCAAACGGCGGAACAGGGGCGCCAGCATCCACGCCATTTTCTCGATCAGGCCCGCCTTCTCGGCAATCTGGAACAGGCCCAGCCAGAAGCAGAGCAAGCCGGTCAGGCCCAGGGCAATCTCGACCGACGTCTTGGCCGCCTTGAAGCTGGCATCAACAGCCGCGGCAACCACCTCCGGCTGCCCCCCCACCGTCGCCTGGTACAGGCAAGCTACAAAGGCGATCAGGAAAAACCCCAGCCAGATACGGTTCAGCATGTGCCATCCCTGTCACCAGACATCATGTCGGGCGAAGTGCAAGGTCAAAATAAGAAGGTGAAGCTCCGAGGCAGCAAGTGAAACGGAATCACCGTGCCGGCTCAAGTAGCAGCGGCCACACC
>JBKHWB010000130.1:0-3648 GCA_046566745.1 Gammaproteobacteria bacterium | reverse complement strand
AACGATCGCATCATCCACCAAAATGCCGATGGAAAATATGAGCGCGAACAGTGACACGCGATTGAGTGTGAAACCCCAGGCCCAGGACGCAAACAACGTTGCCGCCAATGTCAGCAACACCGCCCCGCCAACGATGAAGGCTTCACGGCGGCCCAACACAAAGAACACCAGTGCCACCACTGACAGCGTGGCAAAGATGAGCTTCTGGATGAGTTTCATGGCCTTGTCGTTGGCGGTCTCGCCGTAGTTGCGGGAGACACTGACCTGCACATCATCCGGAATCACCGTGCCACGCAGCGACTCGACGCGCGACATCAGGCGTTCGGCGATATCGACGGCATTTTCGCCGGGCTTCTTGGTTACCGTGAGTGTCACCGCCGGGAACTCGGCACCTGCGGTCACACCTTCCGGAGCATCAGCGCCAACACCATGCCAGACATAGCGCACGGGTTGCTCAGGGCCATCCAGTACCCTGGCGACCTCAGCAAGATATACCGGACGACCTTCACGCACGCCGACGATCAGGCTCTCCAGTTCGGCCTTTGACCGGAAGAAATCCCCTGTCTCGACCGTGATTTCCCGGTTCTCGCGCACGATGCGACCCGCCGGCAAGCGAGCATTCGCGGACTGCAATGTCCCCTGTATTTCCAGCGGGCTCAAACCGATGGCCCGCAAGCGATCCACATCCAGGTCCACGCGCAGCACCCGGCCGGGCCCGCCAATTACCGCCACCTCGCGCGTGCCGTCGACCCGTTTCAGTTCCGCCTCGGTGGCGCGGGCGATGCGCTCCAGGTCATAGGCGCCACGGGTCTCGTCCTTCGTCCACAACGTCAGACTGACCACCGGCACATCGTCAATGCCTTTCGGCTTGACCAGTGGCTCGCCCACGCCCAACTCGGGCGCAAAGAGATCCTTGTTGGTCTGGATGGTGTCATGCAGGCGAACCAGCGCCGTTTCCCGCTCGACACCGACCTCGAACTGCACCGTGAGAACGGCCACGCCCGGCCGTGACACGGAATAGACATGCTCAAGGCCCGCAATCTGCGACAACTGCTGCTGCATCGGGCCGGCGACCTTGGCCTCGACATCGGCACTGGAGGCACCGGGGAACGGCACGATAACGTTAGCCATCGTGACATTGATCTGCGGTTCCTCTTCACGCGGGGTCACACCCACGGCAAAGAGCCCCAGCAACAATGCCACCAGCCCCAACAAGGGCGTCAGCTGCGAGCGCAGGAAGAACTCGGCGATACGACCGGAAATACCCATGTCGGACTCCTCAGCGTGTCAGGCCGGCACGAACGGGATCCAGCGCGACCTTGTCACCTTCGCGAAGACCGGCAAGGACTTCATAGGAGCCATCACCCTGGCGCTCACCCAGGCGCACCTGGCGGAGCTGCGGCCTGCCCTTCTCCGGCAAGACATACACCCCGGTCATTTCACTTCGACGCAACACGGCGGCCGCCGGCACCACCAGACGACGGGCCGTACCGGTCACAAAGTGCGCACGCACGAATTGCCCCGGCAACATGCCGCTCACGCTGGCCGGCAGGTACACGCGAACCTCCGTCGTATGGGTGCGCGGATCGGCAGCGGGAATCACCACCAGCTTTGAGGCCGGAATCCATTGCGAACTGCCCGGCACCTCGACAAAGGCCTTGTTGCCGCGCCGTACGGCATCAATCCACGCCTGCGGTACCTGTGCAGTGGCGCGCAACCAGGCGGGATCAAATCCCGTGGCCAGTGCAGTACCGGGTGCCGCCATCTCGCCGATTTCCACATGCAGCGCCGACATGACACCCGAGTAAGGCGCCGTCACATCAGCAAACTGACGCGTCGTTGTCGCCTGACCACTGCTTGCCTGCAGCGTATTCAGGCGGGCTTGGGCTGCCTTGTAGTTGGCCTCGGCGGTATCCATTTGCGACTTGCTGACATAGTTCTTTGCAAACAACTCCTTGAAGCGCTCGTACTCGCGCGAGGCATTCTCAAGACCCACCCGGGCCTCGGTCACCTGCGCCTGCACGCCAGCTACCTGTTGCTGCGCTACGGTCGGATCAATCCGCATGATGACCTGGCCCTGCTTGACCAGGTCTCCTGGCCGAAAATTGATCGCCATGACCCGGCCAGCCGTTTGCGCGGCCACCGTCGATTGGCGTTCGGCCTCAATAACCGCCTCACCCGCCCACGTTGCCTCAACCTGACGCCAGGCAATCACCGCGCTTTCCGGCACCGCCGGAGTGGCAACCCGCGCATCAGCCTGCTGACCCGCGGCAGGAGCCAATCCCGGGACAACGGTCAACATCGCCATAATGGCGGCAGTCAGTGGCAACCTTTTCACAGCACTCTCCTTTGCCCGCTCTGGCGGGTGGTACGGTCAGCGTTCGCAGCCAGACAGCAGCGTCAACATGCGTTTACTTGCAGCAGGCAGCCGACTGGTCGTCCGCCACCACTTCACGCTTGAAACCGAGCTTGCCCAGGAACCACATCATCGGGCACCAGCCAGTGAAGGCTGATTGCATCTGGTTCAAACCGACAAAAACGGTGAACAGAAAGAAATACGGGCTGACATACCAGCCCAGCACTACGCTCAGGATAGTGAAAAAACCAGCAACAAGTCGAAGTCCCGCGTTAATGGTCATGATGCATACCTCTCGTGAGTAAAAATGAAATTCGTCATGTACGTTCGATGCCGCAGGCACGGTTGGCGGGAACCGCCACATCCATCAGCGACGGATTGGGCAGCCTGAGCGACTGCATGAGCTGGACATACTCGGCCTCGCCGGCCACCTGCAGGCGTGGATTGTGCAATCGCTCCTCAGCAATCGAACTGACCGTCCACCCCTTGTAATCGTGCGCCGGGAACACCAGCGTCTCACCCGGCAACTGCAGCAAACGATCAAACAGGCTGCGATACTGGTCATGCGGGTTGCCGTTCTGGAAGTCGGTGCGGCCGGTGCCGCGAATCAGCAAGGTATCACCGGTAAACGCGTACTTTTGTCCGTCAGCTTCCAGATAAAAGCTGTAGGAATCATCAGTGTGACCTGGCGTGTACATGGCCACCAGCGCGTAGCTGCCAAAGCGCAGCCGGTCACCGTCGGCGAAGCGGGCACTGACGCAATCCGCTTGTGCCTGCTGCCCCATCCATGTCACGCAACCGGTTGCCTCGCGCAATGCCCCCAAGGCAGTGATGTGATCTGCATGGACATGGGAGTCAATCGCCATGACCAGCTTGAGCTCAAGTTCTTCCAGCAACCGGAGGTAGGACGGCATCTGCTCGCGCACCGGATCGATCAGTACCGCATCACCGGTCTGGCGATCGGCCAGCAGGTACGTATATGTTGACGACGTGGCGTCAAATAGTTGTCGAAACAGCATGTTTCATCCTCCTTGCAGGATAACGAAGAAATGCCGGCCGGCCATCCACAGCACCAGCCCCACCATCAACACCACGAACACCTTCTGCAACAGCGGACCCGCAATGAAACGACCAAGTCCGCTACCCGCAAGCATGCCCGCCAACGCTCCGGACGCCAGCGGCCAGAACATCGGAGGCAAGGACTGTTGCCAGATGAAGCCGGCAAAACCGCTTCCTGACACCAGCACGATCACTGCCAGCGAGGTCGCCACGGCCTGCGGCATGGCCAACCC
>JBKHWB010000129.1:0-3702 GCA_046566745.1 Gammaproteobacteria bacterium | reverse complement strand
GCCGCCAGCAGGGAGGACTGGAACCAGCCACGATGCTGGTCGGAGCCTTCCAGATACAGGTCGGCCGGGAACTGCAGTTCCGGACGTTTCTCCAGCACGTAGTCGTGGGTCACGCCGGAATCGAACCACACATCCAGCGTGTCGCTGACTTTTTCATACTGGTCGGCTTCGTCACCCAGCAGCTCCTTCGCCTCCAGGTCGAACCAGGCATCAATCCCGGCCTGCTCCACCCGCTGCGCGACCTGCTCGATCAGCTCCAGCGTACGCGGATGCAGCTCACCGGTGGCCTTGCTGACAAACAGCGCAATCGGCACACCCCAAGTACGCTGGCGCGAGATGCACCAGTCCGGGCGTCCGGACACCATGTTCTCGATACGGGCCCGGCCCCAGTCCGGTACCCACTGGACTGCAGGAATGGCCTGCATGGCAGCATCACGCAGCCCGTTCGTCTCCATGCCGATGAACCACTGCGGTGTGGCACGGAAAACGATGGGCGTCTTGTGGCGCCAGCAGTGCGGATAGCTGTGGCGGATTTTCTTGTGTGCCAGCAGCAGGCTGCGATTGGCACGGGAACGCTCCTTGAGCGCACCGAACAACGCGTCCGCCGCCTTGTGAATATGCAAACCGTGGCCACCCGGGAAGGTCTCGGCCGTGTGATAAACGCCACCGCCATCCACCGGCGTGGTGAACTCCGGATCGAACCAGGCCGGTGCCGCGGCGATACCCTTCTGCGACACCCCCTTCCAGACATTGAAGTCGTCAACACCGTGGGCAGGCGCCGTGTGCACGAGGCCCGTACCGGAATCGGCAGTGACGTGAGCACCGCCGAGAATGATGACGTTGCGCGGTGCACCATTGGTGAACGCAAACGGATGCTGCACATAGGGCTCGACAATGACATTGGTCACCTCGCCCACCGGCTGGCCCTGCTCGGGCAACACCACTACAGTGTTGCAGAACGCTTCGCCCTTCGTAGTCGCTACCACTTCACCGGTCATTTCGTAGCGTTCCAGCGCACCGGCCTGCAATGCCTCGGCCAGCACCAGATAGTGCACTTCGCCGTCGCCATTGGTGGCGCGCACCAACGCATAGTCCAACTCCGGGTGTACCGAAATGGCATGATTGGCCGGCAGGGTCCACGGCGTGGTGGTCCAGATCACCAGGAAGGCCGGCGCATCGATACGCGCCGCATCAATACCAAAGGCATGGGCCAGAACGTCATTGCGGATGACCGGGAAGGCGACATCAATCGCATCCGAGTTCTTGTCCTCGTATTCCACTTCCGCTTCCGCCAGCGCCGAACCGCAATCCAGGCACCAGTTCACAGGCTTGTAGCCCTTGTGCAGATGGCCGTTGGCCGCAATGCGACCCAGCGTGCGGATATTGCCGGCTTCCTGGCCGAAGGACATGGTCAGGTAGGGATTGTCCCAGTCGCCCAGCACACCGAGGCGCTTGAACGCTTCGCGCTGGCGATCCACCTGCGACAACGCATAGTCGCGGCAGTGCTGGCGGAACTCCTTGGCTGACACTTTCTGGCCAGGCTTGCCCACCTTCTTTTCGACATTCAGTTCGATAGGCAGGCCATGGCAGTCCCAGCCCGGCACATAGGGCGCATCAAAACCGGCCAGCGTCTTCGACTTGACGATGATGTCCTTGAGGATCTTGTTGACGGCATGGCCAATGTGGATGTCGCCGTTGGCATAGGGAGGGCCGTCATGCAGGATGAACTTCGGCGCACCGCGACGGGCCTCGCGAATCTTTTCGTACAGCTTTTTCTCCTGCCAGGCGGCCACCATGGCCGGCTCGCGCGTGGCCAGGCTTGCCTTCATGGCAAAGCCGGTTTCAGGAAGATTCAGTGTCGGCTTGTAGTCGATTGTCATGTCGTTGCTTCTGGTTGTCGTCCGCCATCACGGACGCGGTTCAAATTCCAAAATACTGCCGGGTAGCGGCGATGTCGTTTTTCATCGCCGCCGTCAGTTCGTCCAGCGAACCGAACTTCAGCTCATCACGCAGCTTGCGGTGAAACACCACCTTGATGCGCCTGCCATAGATGTCGCCCGCAAAATCCAGCAGGTGGGTTTCCACCCGCTCATCCAATCCATGCACCGTCGGACGCTTGCCCACACTGGCCGCTCCGAACAGCGGCGATGCGCCGATACCCTCCACCGTCACGGCGAAAATGCCGCGCACCGGTGACACCCGCCGCCGCGACGGAATATTGGCGGTGGGCACGCCCAATGTACGGCCAATCTTGTCGCCGTGTGTCACATGCCCGGTAATCGCATACGGCCGTCCCAGCAGGGTTTCCGCCAGCGCAAAATCCCCTGCTGCCAATGCCGTTCGAATGCGGGTGCTGCTGACGCGATCTCCATCCACACTGACCGTGTCGGTAGTGTTGACGGCAAAGCCGAATTCGCGACCGGCGGCCTGCAACACCGCAAAATCACCGGAGCGGTCACAGCCAAAACGGAAGTCGTCACCAATCACCAGGTGCCGGCAGCCCAGCCCGTCCACCAACAGTTGCTGCACGAACTGGCGAGCAGTCAGGGCCCGAAACTTGTCGTCAAAGCGTACGCACAACACACGCGCCACACCGGCGGCGGCCAGTGCATCCACCTTGTCGCGCCAATGCATCAGCCGCGCCGGTGCCTGGTCGCCCTGGAAAAACTCCTGCGGCTGCGGCTCGAAGATCATCACCGTATCCGGGAGTCCCAGCGCCGCCCCGGCCGCCTGCAACTGCGACAGGATGACCTGATGCCCCCGGTGCACTCCATCAAAATTGCCGATCGTCACCACGGAGCCGTGATGACGGGAACGGAGGTTGTGCAGGCCGCGGATGAGTTCCATTGAATACAGGCTGGTTCAGGACAGCCCGGCAGTATAAAGAAAGACGAGGCCGCCGTCAGTGATGGCGGATTTCCCGCAGCCGGAAGCCCAGCGCGAACAGGGCCACGAAATAGGCCCCGGCCCCGGTGGCACAAACAGCCAGAATCGCCCCGGCCTTGTACAGGCTGCCCTGGTCCAGCCACCAGCCCGTAGCCGGCGTCACCACCAGCAGCACGCTGACCATCACCACGTTGGCTGCCCCGTAACGCGCGCCCAGCTTCCACCAGTGCGCCTTGAGGCGGAACACGTTCCGCTGGTGCAGCCCCCAGTAGAGCAGGCCGGCATTCAGAAAGGCCGACAGCGTGCTAGCCAGCGACAGGCCGACATGCTTGAGATCCCAGACCAGGATCAGGTTGAAGACCATGTTGGCGATCATGGCAATAATGCCGATCTTGACCGGCGTCCGGACGTCCTGCCGGGAGTAGAAGCCCGGCGCAAACACCTTGATCAGCATGAACGCCAGGATGCCGCCCGACAGCGCCTGCAGCGCCGCGGCCGACTTGGCCACGTCATCGGCATCGAACTTGCCATGGTGGAACAGCGCCGCGATCAACGGCTCGGCCAATACCCCCATGGCCAGCGATGCCGGCAGGCCAACCAGCACGATCACGCGTAGCGCCCAGTCCAGCATGGCCTCGAACTCGTCATGCGCCTTGGCCGCGTGCTTGGCTGACAACGACGGCAGGATCACCGTTGCGACGGCAATGCCGATCAACCCCAGCGGCAGTTCCGTCAGGCGCTCCGCCGTGTACAGCCAGGATACCGAGCCCTCGACCAGGAAGGACGCCAGGATGGTATCCAGCAGCAGGTTGATCT
>JBKHWB010000128.1:0-3794 GCA_046566745.1 Gammaproteobacteria bacterium | reverse complement strand
GCCCATTTATCACTGATATGGCGCAAGTTGTCCGATAGCGTATTCATGCTGTCGCCCAATACCGCCGCCAGCGGTTGTTGCCCTCAAAGCGCACCGCATCGCGTTCGATCAGCTCATCTAGCGCACGTTTGACCTGCTTGGGGTGAATTTCGCCGCCGATACGTTGGTGAATGTCGCTGATGGCCGACTCGGGGTAGCGCTTCAGGTCCTCAAGTATCAAGGCAGTCAAACGGTGCGGCTCAATACGCTTCAGCGTGGTTTCGCCGGTGAAACTGAGGCTGCGCAGCAGGCCCGGGTCAACAAAATAGCGCGTGGCCTGTGTGCGCCCTGCGCTTTGTACCAAATGCCAATCGAGCAGGCGCTTTAGCCAGGGCAGCAAGGCTTCGACAGTGGGCAACTCCAGGGTGGCCGTGAGTTCGCGGGCGGTCAGGGCGTCGTGCTGGGCTAGCAGGCCAAGGGTGATGCGTTCGCGCTGGGTGAGTTGGTAGGTCTGGTCTGCCTTGGCGATGAAGTCGATAACCTCGGGCTTGAGGATGCGACGGCGTACGGTGACCTGCACCCGGTCGTGGGCTTCGGTAAGTTCTGGGGCCGGACGGCCTTGTGACAGTAGTACCTCGAATATCTTGTCGAAGCCGCTGCCTTCGCGCTCCATGAGCCTCAGATCATGGAAGAGACGGGCGCCAGATGCTCGTTGCGGCGTACAGTGGTATGCAGCACGTTCTGTGGCGTGACGCCCAACGGCAGCGGGCCGGGGTTGACCACTTCCAGACGGTCCGGGTGAAGATTCAGGAAGATATCGCCACGCTGGGTGTAGGGCCGATGCACCAAGGCATTGACCAGCAGTTCACGCACCACGACCTCATCAAACGCGGGTACGTTCTGGCGGTACAGGCCATCGGGCAGTTCGTAGCGCTCGCGGAAGTCAGGTACCTCTAGCCAGGCCGCTTCGATCAGCTCCATCGGGCTTTGTGTGTGGTCGTCCCATACCAGCTTGTTCACCTTCTGGCCGTGCTCGTCGTATTTGATGAACTGGATGACCGGTGCTGTGGTCAGCTGGGCGCGGTGATGTTGGCGGCCAATGCAGAGAATGCCCAGGTTGGTGAGGTATTGGCCCTGCGCGAGCTGATAATGGTCGAGTAGCTCATCATCGGTCTTTTCCTTGACCGAATCCTTGACGCGGTCTGAGGCGCGCAGGGCCTGCAGCAGCTTGTCGCGCTTGGCAGCGTCCACTTCGTTGCGCGGAATATGTAAGGTGGTCTGCGTTTCCCACGGCAATGCAGAACGCTCGTTGGCCAGTCGCATCACGTCGTCGCCGGTGACGGGCTTGCTCTGGTCGGCCACGCGCAGGAAGTAGCGACCGTCGGTGGTGGATGCTACCGCCATGGCGCGGGGAATACGTAGTTCGATGTACTGACCGCCATTCGGCGCGGCAATCATGTTCGGCAGTACCGTAACGTTAACGGTGCGCTCGGCTATCTTGCGTCGCAGGGTGTCGGGCAGATCGGCGGGGATGAGTTGACCGGCAGGCGGTGCCTCCTGACCATCCTCAACGCCCAGCAGCAGTCGACCGCCGGTTGCATTGGCAAAAGCAATGCAGTCCTTGGCGATTTCGTCCCAGTTTGCCGTCTTGCCGGATACTGCCCGCAAGGACTTCTGGTCGAGGAGTTGTCCTTCCAGGCTCACGCGATACTTTCCCTGCTGGGTTTCATTGTTGGTCGCTCATGCTATCAGCGGCTTTAGGAGTCTATCAGGGGGTATTTCTGGGGGCCACCATGGGCCGTTGATGACGGATGTGCTGAAGTTGGGGGCGCGGCTTGGAAAGCCGTTACGCTTTCCAGCTGTCCTGGAACTTGTGAATCTGACGGCGGTCTTTCTTGCTGGGGCGATGATCCGGATGTGCCAGGTTCTGTGCCTGGCGATTGGCGGTGTTCTGCTCGCGCTGGGCAATGCTCTCGGCGGTTTCTTCATACAGCGCCTGCGCCACGCTGGCGGGGCCACGCACTTCCGATAGTGCCTTCACCACCACCGTCTTTTCATCAAAGCCCTGGCGAATGGTGAATGCCATGCCGGGCTTCACTTCCTTGCTCACTTTCACGCGCACGCCTTCGCAATGCACCTTGCCGCCTTCGATGGCTTCCTTGGCCAGCGAACGGGTGCGGAAAAAGCGTGCGGCCCACAGCCACTTGTCGATGCGGACTTTATCGTTGGTGTGCGTGTCGTGGTCGCTCATCGTATCGGCTCAGTCATGATCGTGACGGGCCGGAATCGGCAGCAGGTCGTCGAAATGCTGCAGTGCCGGAAAATGCAGGCCCTCGCGCGGCGGCCGCTGGCTGTCGGGCTGGGCGATGGTGAGCAGGTGGGCAATGCCGAAGCGTTCGGCTGAGCGCAGCACGGACTCGCTGTCGTCAATGAACAGGGTGCGGGCGGGATCGAAATAGTCGCGCGTCTGCATTTTCTCCCAGAACTCCGGATGTTCCTTGGGCAGGCGGAAATCGTGCGAGCAGATGATGCGCTCGCAATACTGCAGGAAGGGCGAGTGATCGAGCTTGAGGCTCAGGCTGTTGTGATGGGCATTGGTCACCAGCCAGGCCTGGCGGCCGCTGTTGGTGACGGCCTCCAGAAATTCACGGGCGCCGGCGCGGGGCTGGATGAGGTGGGTGAGCTCGTGCTTGTGCGCCACGATGTCCATTTCCAGCTCGTCGCTCCAGAAATCCAGGCAGTACCAGTTCAGCGTGCCCTGCTCCTTCGCAAAGCGTGTCACCAGTTCCTGATGCGCGGCCTCGGCGGGAATGCCCTTGTACATGGCATAGGTGTCCGGCAGGTGCCTGAGCCAGAAGTGGTTGTCGAAGTAGAGGTCGAGCAGGGTGCCATCCATGTCGAGCAACACGGTATCGATGGCTTCCCATGGCAGGGGCAGGGACATGTACACTTCCGGCAGAGAGTTGGATGGACATGAGTATGGCAAAGCTGCCGGAAATCCTGAAGAAGACGGTGATCGCCCGCAGCCGTTTCTTTGCGGTGGAGGAGATCGAGCTGGAGTTTAGCAATGGCGCGCGCCGCACCTACGAGCGCCTGCGTCCGGGCTCGGTGCCGGCCGTCATGGTGGTGGCGGTGCATGACGACGATACCGTGCTGCTGATCCGCGAATACGGGGCCGGCGTGCATGCGCACGAGCTGGGCCTGCCCAAGGGTTCGGTCGAGGCTGACGAGACGCTGGAGCAGGGCGCCTTGCGCGAACTTCAGGAGGAGGCGGGGGTTGGCGCACGCGAGCTGCGCGTGCTGAAGACGGTGACGCTGTCGCCCGGCTACATGGGGCATCGCCTCACCATCGTGCTGGCGCGTGACCTGTATCCGTCACGTCTGGAGGGCGACGAGCCGGAGCCCATCGAGGTGGTGCCGATGCCGCTGGCCGAACTGGAAGAATGGGTGTGGCGCGAGGACCTTACCGAGGCAAGGTCGATTGCCGCGCTCTACATGGTGCGAGACATCGTACGCGCCGAACGCCTGGCGCAGGCGGCCGGCACGGACGAGGGCTGATCCGCCAGCCGCTCAGTCCTCGTCAGCGCCTTTCTTCACCGGCTTGCTGACGTTCTCGCCGTTCAGCCATTCCACCTTGAACGATGCCTGCTTGTGGTCGCTGAGCACCGGTGTCAGCCAGGCCAGCAGTTTTTTCACCTCGACATCAAACTGCCAGGGCGGGTTGACCAGAATCATGCCGGTGCCGTTGAGGCCGAGCTGGTTGTCGGGCGGCAGCACGCACAATTCCGTGGCGAGAATCTTCGGAATATAGGTGT
>JBKHWB010000127.1:0-3797 GCA_046566745.1 Gammaproteobacteria bacterium | reverse complement strand
AGCAGGCCGCTGCGAGCTATGGCGTGGGCAGCGGAGCATCGCATCTGGTGTGCGGGCATTCCGCTGAACACGAAGCATTGGAGCAGGAGCTGGCCGCCTTTACCGGTCGTGAGCGTGCCTTGCTGTTTTCCACGGGTTACATGGCCAACACCGGCATCGTGCAGGCACTGGTCGGGCGTGGTGATGCCGTGTTCGAGGATCGTCTCAATCATGCCTCGCTGATTGATGGCGGCTTGTCGTCCGGTGCGCAGTTCCAGCGCTATCGGCATAACGATGTGGCGCATCTGGCCGAACTGCTGGAGAAGTCGCCCGCCGACCGGAAGCTGATTGTCACCGACGGTGTATTCAGCATGGATGGTGACATGGCGCCACTGCCGGAGCTGGCGGCGCTGGCTCGTGTACACGATGCCTGGCTGATGGTGGATGACGCCCACGGCATCGGCGTGCTGGGCGAGCAGGGCGGTGGCGTGGCCGAGCATTTCGGGCTGGGTGCCCGGGATATTCCCGTGCTGATGGGTACCTTGGGCAAGGGCGTGGGCTCGTTCGGTGCCTTTGTGGCCGGCGATGCGGTTCTGATCGAGTACCTCATCAATACGGCGCGCCCTTACATTTACACAACCGCCTTGCCGCCTGCGGTCGCTGCCGCTTCGCGTGCCAGTTTGGCAATCATTCGCCAGGGCGAGGCCCTGCGTGACAAGCTGCACCAGCTGATTCGTCATTTTCGCGAGGGCGCGATCGGACTGGGGCTGGATCTCATGCCCAGCACCACGCCTATCCAGCCCCTCTTGCTGGGCAGCAACGAACGTGCGCTGGCATGGAGTGCAGCTCTGGAAAGGAGGGGCTGTCTGGTCGGGGCGATTCGGCCGCCCACTGTACCCATTGGTCAGGCACGTCTGCGCATCACGCTCACGGCAGCACACGAACTGGCTGATGTGGATCGCCTGTTGCAGGCACTGGCCGATTCTCGCAGTAAGTGCGCATGAGCGGGATTTTTTATCAGGATTTTCTCTGCTCGGGCGCGACTGATGCGCCCGAGCTGGTGATTTTGCATGGATGGGGCATGCATTCCGGGGTGTGGGCGGCGTTTCTTCCCTTGCTGACGCCCCATGCGCGGGTGCGCTGCATTGATCTGCCAGGTTTTGGCCGCAGTGCCGGCATGCCGATACCCCCCTCGCTTGAATCGATGATGGATGCTTTGCAGGATGTGGCTCCCGCGCAGGCCGTCTGGATGGGTTGGTCACTGGGCGGCGTGCTGGCGATGGAGATGGCGTCACGATTTCCGCAGCGGGTCAGCCGACTGGTGCTGATGGCCGCAACCCCGTGTTTTGTTCAGCGGGACGATTGGCCTTGTGCGATGCCGGCGCAGGAGTTCAGTGCTTTTTCGGATTCGGTGCGACAGGATGCCGCGTCAGCACTCAAGCGATTTTTGCCGCTGCAATGTCAAGGGTCAGTGTCATCGCGACAAGACCTGCGTTTCCTGCAGTCGTGTATCGCCCAAGCGGCGGCTCCATCCCGTAAAGCATTGGAGCAAGGGCTTGCCCTGTTGCGGGCGAGTGATTGCCGTGCCGATTTTTCGGCACTGTCGATGCCGATGCTGTGCCTTTTCGGCGAGCAGGATGCGCTGGTGCCGGCCAGTGTCGCGTCTGCACTGTCATCCTTGCAGCCCGCGTCGACCGTCCGCCTGATAGAAGGCGCTGCACATGTTCCTTTTCTGTCGCACCCGAAAACATGTGCGGATGCCGTGCTGCACTTCATCGGGGGACGGCCATGAGCATCTCCCGCAAGCAGGACATCGCGCAGCGTTTTTCGCGTGCCGCTGCAGGCTATGTCCGTCATGCCGATTTGCAGGCGGCCATTGCTGATGTCTTGCTGGCCTCGTTCAGTCTCGCAGGTGTCGTGCTGGATGCCGGCTGCGGTCGCGGGCGAGAGTCTGCATTGCTGGTGTCGCATCCGGGCGTGGACGAAGTCGTTGCGCTCGATATGGCCCCTGGCATGTTGGCAGAGCTGCCGACGCACGCCAACATTCGTCCGTTGCTGGGTGACATCGAAAGTATTCCCCTGCCGGACACGTGCGTGGATCAGGTATTCAGCAATTTTGCCCTGCAATGGTGTGATTCGCGCGAGCAGGCCTGTCGGGAGTTGTTCCGGGTGCTCAAGCCCGGCGGACTGTTGCGCGCCAGCGTGCCCGGTCCGGCCAGCCTGCAGGCGCTGAAGGCGGGGGGGCTGTTGCGCATCAATGCCTTTGCGGGTGAGCAAGAGTGGGCCATGGCGCTGATGCAGGCCGGCTTCAGTACGTGCGAATTTGTACGGCAGGATTTTGTGATGCATTTCGATTCCGCACGCGACCTGCTGAAGGCCTTGCAGGGGATTGGTGCCACAACGACGGATACCCCGCGCGAAGCGCACCTGCACGGACGGGAGTGGTTGCGTCAGGTTTCGGCAGCCCTGGAGACCGCGCGCGAGCCCGAGGGACTGCCGCTGCGTTACGACGTCATTTTCATTCACGCAACACGCGAACAAGAGAACTGACATGGCCAAAGCCTATTTCGTGACCGGCACCGATACCGGTGTCGGCAAGACAACGGTGACCTGTGCCTTGCTGGAGGCCGCGAAGTCGAAAGGCCTGACGACCCTGGCACTCAAACCGGTGGCGTCCGGCTGCGAGGAAACCCCGGAGGGCCTGCGCAACAGCGATGCCCTGGCCTTGCAGGCCGCCATGACCGTCCCGCTCAGCTATCCCGAAGTCAATCCGGTGGCGTTGCCGGCGGCTCTGTCACCGCATCTGGCGGCGGCCGCAGCCGGTCGCCGGCTGACACTCACGCAGATTGCCGGCTTCTGCCGCGGCGGCCTGATGCACAAGGCCGACCTCAAGCTGGTGGAGGGTGCTGGGGGCTGGCGCGTACCGATCAGTGATCGTGAACTGCTGTCCGGCCTGCCAAAGCAGCTGGGATTGCCTGTGGTTCTGGTGGTGGGGGTGCGACTGGGCTGCATCAACCATGCCGTGCTTACCGCCGAAGCCATTCTCAAGGAAGGTGTCCGGCTGGCGGGGTGGGTGGCCAATGTGATCGACCCCGGGATGGAGGCGCTGGAGGGAAACCTGCAGACCCTGAACGCCATGCTGCCGGCTCCCTGCCTCGGGGTAATACCCTGGTCCCCCGGCGCGGCGCCGGCGGATCTGGCGGGTTGTCTCGAACTGGCTTCGCTGTTGTGAGTGCGCCACGCCGTGCTCGTCTGACTAGTCACGCGAAATTCCGGTAAAGACGAAAAACAAGCCGGAAATGCATTTTCGTTGCCCGCATTTTTGTATAGTACAGTCTTTGTAGAAGAGCCTCCCGAGCTGGTGCCGCATAACCTTCGTCGCATGTGGCGAGGGGAGGTGAATGCCGTGAACAGGCAGTCATCAAAAGGGCTGTAGTGCACGGTGTTTCTCCACTAAACTTCCGCCGCTTTTGTGTCCGACAAACATTGCATCTGTAAGGCAAAGTTATGGCTGTCGGACGCAACCATGACGAAACGGGCGCTCCCTGCCCCCGAGACTAGTGAGGTCAATTCCATGGCGACTCCGTACAAGGCTCCCCTGCGTGACATGCAGTTCGTGATGCACGAACTCCTTGAAGTGGAAAAGCACTATGCATCCATTCCTGCCTTTGCCGAAACCAACCGCGAACTCGTGGACAGCGTGCTCGAAGCCGGTGCCCAGTTTGCCGAAGGCGAACTCTCCCCGATCAACCGCTCCGGTGACGAAGAAGGCTGCACCTGGAACAACGGCGTGGTCACCACGCCCAAGGGCTTCAAGG
>JBKHWB010000126.1:0-3936 GCA_046566745.1 Gammaproteobacteria bacterium | reverse complement strand
CATTGCTGCCGCACTGGGCAGCCAGGACCCACGCGACCGTCCGCACGACAAGCAGCAAGCCGCCGACGAGCGCCATGCCCAGTTCCGCCATCCGGAATCCGATTTCCTCTGGTACGTAAAACTGTGGGACACGCTGGAGGCACAGCGAGGCGATCTCAGTGAAAACCAGCGCCGCGAATTCGCGCGCAAGCATTTCCTGTCCTGGCTGCGCCTGCGCGAATGGCGCGAAACCCATCGCCAGCTCAAGTTGCTCTGTCAGGACATGGACTGGCACGAGAACAAGGAAGAAGCGAACTACGAAGCGGTGCACCGTTCCTTGTTGGCCGGTCTGCTGTCACGCATCGCGCAGAAGCAGGAGGACCGTGAGTATCTCGCTGCTCGCGGGCAAAAAGCCTTTGTCTTCCCGGGTTCTGTGCTGGCGAAAAAAGGCCCGCCCTGGCTGATGGCCTCCGAGCTGGTGGAAACCCAGCGCGTCTACGCCCGTACCGCCGCCAGGATAGAGCCTGAATGGGCCGAGGCCATTGCCGGCGACCTGCTCAAGCGCAAGTATTTCGAGCCGCACTGGGAAAAACGCCAGGGCCGTGTGGTCGCCTATGAGCAAACCTCGCTGTACGGCCTCATCCTCACCCCCAAGCGCAAGGTGGGTTATGAAGGCATCAACCGCGAAGAGTCGCGCGACATTTTCATCCGCTCGGCGCTGGTGGAAGGGGATGCCGAACTCAAGGCGGCGTTCTTCCGTCACAACCACGAACAGATTGAAGAAGTGCGCGTGCTGGAGAACAAGGCTCGTCGTCGCGACATTCTGATTGATGAAGAAACCCTGTTTGCGTTTTACGACGAGCGCATCCCGCTCGAGATTGCCAGCCTCGCGGCGTTTGAAGGCTGGCGTCGCACGGTCGAGCGGCAAGACCCGCAACACCTGTTTCTTACCCGTGAATACCTGCTGGCCCGGGATGATGCCGAGGCCAGCGACAGTGATTTCCCGGACGAGCTGGTCATGGGCGATATCCGTTTCGCACTGGATTACCGCTTCGAGCCCGGTCATGCCGCCGATGGTGTGACACTGCTGGTGCCGGTCGGCCTGTTGGATGAAGTGGATGAGGCCCGACTGGCCTGGCTGGTACCCGGCCTATTGCCCCAGAAGATTGAGGCTTTGCTCAAGAACCTGCCCAAGCCCGTTCGTCGCCTGCTGGTGCCGGTCCCCGATACCGCCGTCGCCCTGGTGCAGGAGCTGGCGGACGGGCAGGGGGAGTTGGCCGCGCGCCTGCTGGCGTCCCTGCGCCGTCGTGGTGCCGTTCTGACGGCCGAAGACCTGTCCGAGTCCGAGCTGCCGGCCCATTGCCGCTTCAATGTCCGCGTACTGGGGGAAAAGCAGCAGGTGCTGGCCGAAGGCCGCGACCTGCTGGCCCTGCGCCGTGGCCTGCGTGAGCAGGTCGGGCAGGCCATTCAGGCCCCCGCGGCGCCCGGACTCGAGCGCACCGGTCTTGTCGACTGGCCGGATGCTGACATCCCCGAATCGGTGGTCATGACCGTCAAGGGCATGCAGAGCCGGGCCTATCCGGCCTTGGTCGAGGCCGGGGACACGGTTGACCTGCGCCTGTTTGCGACCCGCCGCGAGGCCGAAGCCGCCCATCCCCGGGGCCTGAATGCCCTGTTCCGCCTGAAATGTGCGGCCGAATTCCGACAGGCGGCCAAGCGGGTAGGGGACAATAAAGTCCTGACCCTGCAGTTTTCCCCCTATGGGAACCGCGCCACACTTGAGGCCCTCTTCGCCCTTGGATTGTCCGACCAGATCTTTGTGGCGGGTCAGTCACTGGTTTACACTCGCGAAGCTTTTGTACAACGGCTGACCGGTCGCCGGCCCCTGATTCTGGCCGAGGCCGAGCGGATGGCAGGGATCGTGGCCCGCATTTATGCCGGCGTTGCTACCGTGCAGTCGCGACTGGTGGACTTCAAGGCGCCGGTCTTTGCAAAGGCAGTCGCGGACATCCGCCTGCAACTGGAGCAGTTGCGCCTGTCCGACTTTTTGGGAATGGTTCCGTTCGAGCGGTGGCAGCATTATCCACGCTACCTCAACGCCCTTACGGTGCGTCTCGACAAGCTGCCCAACAATGTAGTGAAGGATGACCTGGCGTCGGCCGAGATGGTGCGGCGCTGGCAGGAATACGAAGCGCGTCGCCAGCAACTGCAGGCGCGCGACATCGAGTCGGCGCCCCTCTCGGAGTACCGGTGGCTGCTCGAAGAATACCGTGTCTCGCTGTTTGCCCAGACCGTGAAGACGGCAGTGCCCGTATCGGCCGCCCGTCTCGACAAGCTCTGGGGCGGGATTCCCAAATAAGAAGGGCATCGCCCTCACACAGGTAAAACGTTTCATGAAGCAGATCGTCATCAGCGGTACCGGCCTTTTCACGCCGTCCGAGAGCATCAGCAACGAAGAGCTGGTCGAATCGTTCAACGAATACGGCCGCCGCTTCAACGAGCGCAACGCCGAGGCCATCGAGCGTGGCGACATCGCTGCCATGGGCCCGTCCAATGCCGAGTTCATCGAGAAAGCCTCGGGCATCAAGTCCCGCTTTGTCATCAACAAGTCTGGCGTCATTGATCCGGACCGCCTGTACCCGGTCATTCCCGAGCGCAGCAATGAAGAACATTCCCTGCAGTGCGAAATGGCCATTGCCGCCATTACCGAAGCGCTCAGGCAGGCCAACAAGACCGCGGACGACATTGATGCCGTGATCGTTGCCTGCTCCAACATGCAGCGTCCTTATCCGGCCATGTCCATCGAGATCCAGGCCGCCATGGGCATGAAGGGCTGGGCGTTCGACATGAACGTGGCCTGCTCCTCCGCCACTTTCGGTCTGCAGATGGCCGCCGATTCCATCCGCTCCGGCTCTGCGAAGTGCGTGCTGATGGTCAATCCGGAAATCTGCTCCGGCCATCTCGAATGGCGTGACCGCGACTGCCACTTCATCTTCGGTGATGTCTGCACGGCCGTTGTGGTGGAATCGGCGGAAACCTGCACTGTGCCAGGCGCTTTCGAGATCATCGGTACCAAGCTGCAGACCCAGTACTCCAACAACATCCGCAACAACTTCGGTTTCCTCAACCGTTGCGACGAGTCCGGTGTCGGCCAGCGCGACAAGCTGTTCGTGCAGCACGGACGCAAGGTGTTCAAGGAAGTCTGCCCCATGGTGGCCGAGCAGATTTCCGCCCACCTGGGCGAGCTGTCTGTGCCGGTGGATCAGGTCAAGCGCATGTGGTTGCACCAGGCCAACCTCAGCATGAATGACCTGATTGCCAAGAAGGTGCTCGGTCGCGATTTCACCCGCGAAGAAGCCCCGGTCATTCTCGACCGCTATGCCAACACCAGCTCGGCCGGTTCCATCATCGCTTTCCACCTGCACCGTGACGACATCCAGTCGGGTGAGGCCGGTGTCATCTGCTCCTTCGGGGCCGGGTACTCCATCGGCAGCGTGGTCGTGCGCAAGCGCTGATCACGCCCCGATTACAAACCGATACGAAAAGGCCGCATCCATCCGATGCGGCCTTTTCGTATACAGGGAGTACACGCCTTTACGGTATGTTGAATTGTTTTATCAATCCGGTTGTAACAGTTTAATCGTCCCGGCATCTGATAGGGGAAAGCTGCGCTGCAGCCCGGATTTCAAACACTCGCGCCGGAAGGCGTTCATCATGAAAAGGAGCAACATCATGTCCAAACTAAGCACCCTGACCCCGATTGCGGCCGTACTGGCCGTTTCCCTGTCCGGCGTGAGCCAGGCGGCTTCCAACCCGTTTGCCACCCAGGCCCTGTCGGCGGGTACCACCCTGGCAGCCCATCACGAAGCCGGCAAGGAGGGCAAGTGCGGGGAAGGCAAGTGCGGTGGCAAGCAGGAAGAGAAGGCTGGCAAGGAAGGCAAGTGTGGTGGCAAGAAA
>JBKHWB010000125.1:0-3957 GCA_046566745.1 Gammaproteobacteria bacterium | reverse complement strand
ACTGGCCCCGTTGTAACGACCCGGATCCATCTGGTGCTTCAGTCCCTTCCAGATCGGAAACGCCAGGGCACCCACCAGTTTGCTGAGCCAGCTGCGGCCAATCTCCGCCTTGATCATGCCCGCCATCATCTTGGCGACACCTTCGGAGGACTTGAGCGCGACATTGCCGACGAACCCGTCGCAAACCACCACATCCGCCTGACCCTTGAAGACGCCATCACCCTCGACATAACCGATGTAGTTGAGGCCAGACTGCTTCAGCAGCTCGTCCGTCTGCTTGATGAGATCGTTACCCTTGATTTCTTCTTCGCCGATATTGAGCAACCCGACACGGGGCCGCTCGATACCGTCCAGTACCTCGGCCACCACGGAGCCCATCTGCGCAAACTGAAGCAGATGAGCTGGCTCGGAATCCACATTGGCGCCCAGGTCGAGCATGTGCACATGCCCGGTCATGGTCGGCAAGGCCGCCATGATGGCCGGGCGATCAATGTCGGCATGGGTCTTGAGCACGAAGCGGCTGATTGCCATCAAGGCACCGGTATTGCCCGCAGAGACACAGGCATCGACCGCCTTTTCATGCACGAGATTGATGGCCAGACGCATGGAAGACTGCTTTTTCTGCCGCAAGGCCACGGCGACCTTGTCATCCATGGTCACCACTTCGGAGGTGTGAACGACGGACACGCGCGAACGCTCGCCTGCAGGCAGGCGGGACAGGAGAGGGTTGATCTGTGATTCGTCGCCGACGAGGGTCAGGCGAAGGGACGCCGATTCGCGAAGAACGGCCAGCGCAGCAGGAACCGTGACGCGGGGACCGAAGTCCCCGCCCATTGCATCGACAGACAGCGCGATGCCGGTCATCGACGATTATTCTTCGTCTTTGCTCGCGAACAGCTGACGGCCACGGTACACGCCGTCCTTTGTCACGTGGTGACGCAGATGGGTCTCACCGGTTTCCTGGTCGACAGACAGGGTCGGACCGGTCAGGGCATCATGCGAACGACGCATGTCACGAGCGGAACGGCTTTTGCGGTTTTGTTGAACGGCCATGACTAGACTCCGGCACTCAATTAACTGTTAAAAATCACTTCTCTTCGGGGCGGCCTTTCAACGCAGCCAGCACCAGAAACGGGTTTTCGCGAACCGGGGCTTCCTCGACAGGCTCTTCCTCTGTCGCATCCACCTTAAGGGCCTCGCAATCGTCGTGCACCGGCACCAGCGGCAACGACACAATCAGCTCGTCCTCCAGGGCATCCGCCAGCGGCAGTCGTCCCTCTTCGTCGAGCACCAGGAAGTCGGCCTCGTCGGACAGCTCATCCCCTTCGGACTCGCTGCGCACCAGGAAAAACGACGCACCTGACTGCACCGTGGCAGTAACCGGCTCAAGGCAGCGCTGGCAGGACAGCTGAAGCGTGGCACCAAGTTCGGCATCCAGCTTCATCAGGCCTTGCGCATCACGCGATACCCTGCAGTGAACCCTGACCTCACCCTCGTCACTGACCGCTCCCTCGCGCAAACGGGGAAACGCCGTGAGCGGAAAGACCTGTTCGATCTCGCCTTCACGGTCCGCCCATTTCTGGGCATCAATGAGATGCGGCAGGGTCCCGGCTGACATAGGCGCGCGATGATACGGACTCGCCCTGTGCCTGTCAAAAGAAAAACCGTTGTATTCTCTCGGGTTTCCCTGCCCCGGAACCCGCCATGCCCACCCCGCTCCCTCTCCTGCTGGCCTCCTCCTCCCCGGCTCGCCGGCAGCTGCTGTCACGACTGGGTCTGCCGTTTGCCTGCGACAGCCCGGACATCGACGAAACAGCCCGTCCGGACGAAGACGCCATCGCCCTGACCCGCCGACTGAGCGAGGCGAAGGCCCGGGCACTGGCGCCCGCACACCCAGACATGCTCATCATCGGCTCCGACCAGGCCCTGACCCTGGACGGCGACATCCTCGGCAAACCCGGGGACCACGAACGGGCACGGGAACAACTCGGTCGCCTGTCAGGCCGGACCGTCACCTTTCACACTGGTCTGTGCTTGCTCAATACACGCAGCGGCCACTGCCAAGCCACGGTGGAACCCTTTGAGGTCAGTTTCCGTGTGCTGACAGCAGGCCAGATCGAACGCTATCTGCACGCCGACCAACCCTACGGCTGCGCCGGCAGCTTCAAGTCCGAAGCCTTTGGCATCACCCTGTTCAAGCGCTTCCAGGGACGCGACCCCAACAGCCTGGTGGGCCTGCCGCTGATGGCACTGGTCGATTTCCTGCTTGGGGAAGGCGCAGAGCTACCCTGACCGGCAGTTCAAATAACAACGGGGAGGCCAGCCTCCCCGTTTCACGCAAGCAATCTGGTCAAACCAGTTACTGCAGCTGCACACCCTGCGCAGGCGCCAGGCGGGCAGCCAGGGCCGTCCCGACACTAGCCCCGAAACGGCCCAGCAGGCTATCGAGCGGACTTTCGGCAATCGAGTAGTCCACCACCTTTTCCGCCCCGACAATGCTGCGGGCCACCGAATCCACGGAGCCCACACCATCCGCCAAGCCCAGCTCCACTGCCTGCTGCCCGGTCCAGAACAGGCCACTGAAGATCTCGGGACTGTCTTTCAGGCGCTGCCCACGCCCCTGCTTCACCGCCGCGACGAATTGCTGGTGAATGGTGTCCAGCAGCATTTTCACGTGCGCCTTGTCTTCGGGCCTGACCGGCGCGAACGGACTCATGATGGCCTTGTTGTCGCCAGCGGTCAGGGTCCTGTCCTCAACACCCAGCTTCTGCATGAGGCCCTCGACGCCAAAGCCCTGCATGATGACGCCAATGGAGCCAACCAGGCTTCCCGGCGCCACGTAGATCTGGTCGGCCGCCACCGCAATATAGTAGGCGCCACTGGCCCCCATATCGGTAATGACCGCATAGACCTTCTTGTCCTTGTGGATACCCCGCAAGCGGCGAATCTCTTCATATATATAAGCCGACTGCACCGGACTGCCGCCAGGACTGTTCACCTCAAGCACCACCGCCTGGCTGTGCTCTGCCTCAAAGGCGGCACGGAGCCCCTCGATGACGCGGTCGGCATTGGCCGGGGCGTCATCCGCAATCTCGCCGCGTACACTGACGACCGCCGTATGCTTGCCGGCGATGGCAGCCTTTTCCATCGAGTTGCCATTGAACATCAGTACCAGGAGCACCGTCAGGTAGGCAAACGTCAACACCTTGAACAGGATGCCCCAGCGTCGCGCCCTGCGCTGCTCGTCAACCGAGGCCATGACGACCTTTTCCAGCAATTCCCACTCACGGCCTTTCGGCCCGGGTGCGGGGGGCGTGGAACCCCAGGGATTATCTGCCATTGCATGCTCCAGGCGCAGGCCCGTCCGGCCCGCAAAGAATGGGTGAGGTTATAGCGAACGCAAGTACTCTGCCAAGGCAAACAGGTCATCAACAATCGTGTCGGGACGAAACGCACGTAACGCCCGGGTTTCATGCACCCCGTGGGCGATGCCTATACGGGGCATGCCGGCCTTCTGCGCCATCTCCAGATCAAAAGTGGTATCACCAATCATGACGGCATCCTTGGGGCGCAGACAGGTTTCTGCGAGTATCTCGTAGAGCATGCGAGGGTCCGGCTTGGAGCGCGTCTCATCTGCAGTGCGGGTCAAGTCAAACATGGTGGTCAGACCTGTTTTGAGAAGTACCCTATCCAAGCCAACGCGGCTCTTGCCTGTAGCGACTGCCAACAGCAAACCCCTGTCTCGAAGCTCTGCCAGCAAGGCCTGGGCACCCGGGAACAGGTCGCTGCTGCCGCCCGAACCGGCCACGAAATGACGCGCGTAGCCCTGCCTCACCAACTCGCGGGTCTCTGCATCGTGCCGAGGAAACAGGCGCTCGATCGCCTCGGGCAAGCCCAGGCCAATGATGTGCCGCACCGACTCATAGGTTGGTACGACCAACTCAAGGTCATGTGCCG
>JBKHWB010000124.1:0-4001 GCA_046566745.1 Gammaproteobacteria bacterium | reverse complement strand
GATCATGGGCGAAGTGTACCGCATTCGCTGTCAACCGAAGCCGCGCAAGCGCGTTAACAGTGACATGACAGAAGCCGCGGCCACCCGTGGACGCCAGCGTGAAACGGCTGTGGAGCGACAGTGATGAGGATGAAGGAGTGCCGGTTGTTCCTGCCGACAGGCTTGCGTATGGTAGGTGCTTGCCTGCCACTGAAGCCACGCCCATGACCGCTGTCCCCGCCAATCTGGATGCCTTCCTGCGCAGCGTCGGACGCCGTGCGCAGGTGATGGCCGAGATTGCCACCCGGGACCGCGAGGCGGCGCTGGATATCGTTCAGGACAGCATGCTGGCCCTGACAGCGCGTTACCGTGACCGGGCGCCGGCAGAGTGGGGGCCGCTGTTCCAGACCATCTTGCAGAGCCGCATCATGGACTGGCACCGCCGCCGCACCCGCCGGGGGCGCTGGTGTACCTGGCTGGCCCCGGTGGGTGAGGACGGTGAGGGCGATCCCTGGGCCGACATTCCCGAGCAGGCCGGCTCTGATCCGGCCCTGTTGCTGGAGCGGGCGCGGGACATGGACACGGTGCTGGCGGTGCTCGCCGACCTGCCCTTGCGCCAGCAGCAGGCCTTCCTGCTGCGCATCTGGGAAGGGCTGGATACGGCTGCCACCGCCGAAGCGATGGATTGTTCGGAGGGCAGCGTGAAGACACATCTGTCGCGTGCCATGCAGGCATTGCGCATGCGGCTGGAGGACAAGGCATGAATCGCGAATCGCCTTCGCCGGAGCGAACGGAAGACCAGGCGCTCGCCGCCACCCTGCGCGAGACGCTGGACCGGGCGGCCTCCGGTCACGATCCCTTGCTGGATGCAGCCCTGGCCGCCACGCGCGCGCAGGCCATGTCGGAAACGCGGCGGGCGCGTTCGCGCTGGATGCAGGCCTGGTTGTTTGCGGGTGGCATCGCCGTGGCGGCCAGCGTGGCCGTGGTCATGGTGTTGCCGGGCCTGCGCGGCCCGGTGTCCTCGTCGGTATCGGTTGTGAACCTGGCGGCGGCGCCGCCGGTAGACCCGCAGATGCTGGAAGACATGGACCTGTTGCTGGCACTGGATGAAGACCCCAACGGGGGCTGAGGCATAGGCAATGAGCAGTATCAGGCAGACATGGGTGAGGGTGGTGCTGGCGGGCGTACTGGGCGGCCTGCTGCTGGGCAGCGCACAGGTGCGGGCAGCGCCGGAAGACGAGGTGCGCCAGCAGCGCTGGCAGTCCTTGCCGCCGGAAAAGCGCGAGGAACTGATGCAGCGTTATGAGCGCTTCCGGCAGTTGCCGCCGGAGGAGCAGGAGGCGGTGAAGCGGCGCTACCAGAAATGGCGCGAGATGCCCGAAGACGAGCGCCGGGCCATGCGGGAAAAATGGTCACGCATGACGCCCGACGAGCGCCGTGCCCTGCGTGACCGTCGCGATGACGAGGGTGGTGACGGGCGGGATTACCGTGGCGGCGGCAAGAAAGACGGGAAGGACAACCGCAGCAAGGAACAAGACAGGCACAAGGACAAGAACAAGGACAAGGACAAGAGCGGCGAGGACTGAACCGCCGGCTTGTCATCGGCAAAAGGCCGCTGCGCCGGGGGTCCCGCGCCGCGGCCTTTTGCTGTTACCAGGGGGTGTCAGTCCCCGTCGTCGGCCCCGTCATCCTCGGCAAAGGTCAGCTGCAGTTCCTGGATCTTGCGCGTGAGCGTGTTGCGGCCCCAGCCCAGCAGCTTGGAGGCGTCCCGACGCCGGCCACCGGTGTGGTTCAGCGTGACCGTGATCATGACCTTTTCAAAGGCCGGCAGGGCCGTATCCAGCAGCGGTGTCTCGCCGGCGGCGAGCGCTTTGCGTGCCCAGTTGGCCAGTGCCTGCTCCCAGTCTGTTCCGGTGGGAAGCGGTTCGCTGTCGCTGCGCTGTAGCAGCTCCGGCGGCAGGTCATCAATGAGGATTTCGCGGCCCGAGGCCATCACGGTGAGCCAGCGGCAGGTGTTTTCCAGCTGGCGCACGTTGCCGGGCCAGGGCAGTTGCTGCAGCAGCTCGGCCGTATCCTGGCGCAGGATCTTGGGCTCGACGTCCATCTCGCGCGCTGCCCGCGCCAGGAAGTGGGCGGCCAGTTTGGGAATGTCCTCGCTGCGGTCACGCAGCCGCGGAATGTGCACACGTATCACGTTGAGGCGATGGAACAGGTCTTCGCGGAACTTGCCGGTGGTTACCAGTTTTTCCAGGTTCTGGTGGGTGGCGGCAATGATGCGCACGTCCACCCGCACAGGTGTGTGGCCGCCAACGCGGTAGAATTCGCCATCGGCCAGCACGCGCAGCAGTCGGGTCTGCGTGTCCAGAGGCATGTCACCGATTTCGTCCAGGAACAGCGTGCCGCCATTGGCCTGCTCGAAGCGGCCCTGGCGCTGTGCGCTGGCGCCGGTGAACGCGCCTTTCTCGTGGCCGAACAGTTCCGATTCCATCAGGTCCTTCGGAATGGCGGCCATGTTGAGGGCGATGAAGGGCTGCTCGCGCCGAGGCGAATGGCGGTGCAGGGCGTGCGCCACCAGTTCCTTCCCGGTACCGCTTTCGCCGTTGATCAGCACCGTGATGTTGGAGTGAGACAGGCGGCCGATGGCGCGGAACACCTCCTGCATGGCGGGAGACTCGCCGATGATCTCGGGGCTGGGCGCCAGCGGGGCGGCGGGCACCGCCGGTGCGCCCTGCTCGTGGCGATGGGCCACGGCGCGCTTGACCAGGGCGATGGCGTCGTCCACGTCAAACGGCTTGGGCAGGTACTCGAAGGCGCCGCTCTGGTAGGACGATACCGCCGAATCCAGGTCGGAATGGGCGGTCATGATGATGACGGGCAAGTCCGGGTGGGATTCGCGGATCTTCGTCAGCAGCGAGATGCCGTCGATGCCAGGCATGCGGATATCGCTGATGATGGCGTCCGGCTCCTCGCGGGCCAGCCGTGTCAACACGGCGTTGCCGTTGTCAAAAACCGTCGAGGTCATGCCCTCCTGGGCCAGGGCGCGCTCCAGTACCCAGCGAATGGAGCGGTCGTCATCAATGATCCAAACCTTGTCGGCTTTCATGGTGTCAGGCTCTCCGTGAATCGTTGTCGGGCTGGGGGTCTAGCGGCAGCAGGATGCTGAATTCAGTACGCCCCGGGCGGGATTCGCACTCGATCAGGCCGTGATACTGGTGCACGATGTCCTGGGCAATCGACAGGCCGAGACCGGTGCCGCTGGCCCGGCCGCTGACCATGGGATAGAAGATGGTTTCCATCAAGGCCGGCGGAATGCCCGGGCCGTTGTCGATGATGTCCACGCGCAGCACCAGCCGGTGGCGGATGGCGCCGATGGTGAACTGGCGCAACGGACGGGTCCGCAGCGTGATGGTGGGTGTCTCCTGCGGGTCCGGGTTCTCCAGCAGGGCCTGCAGGGCGTTGCCGGTAATGTTGAGCAGGGCCTGGATGAGCTGGTCGGGGTCGGCCTTGATTTCGGGCAGGGACGGGTCGTAGTCGATGCGGATCTGCGCGCGCCCTGCCGCTTCGACCAGGATGAGGGCACGCACGCGCTCCAGGCACTCATGGATGTTCACTTGGCGCATCTTGGGCAGGGCACGCGGGCCGAGCAGGCGGTCAGCGAGGTTACGCAGGCGGTCGGCCTCTTCAATGATGATGCGCGTGTATTCGCTGAGGTCCGTGCCGGGCGGCGTCTTCTCCAGTAGTTGCGCCGCGCCGCGGATGCCGCCCAGCGGATTCTTGATCTCGTGGGCCATGCCCCGGATCAGGGCGCGGGTGGCCTGGTGATTGGCGATCTGGGCCTCTTCCCGCGAAATGCGCACCAGGCGATCCATGGATTGCAGTTCGATCAGTAGCGTGACTGCCGTACCGGGCAGGATCAACGGCGAAACGGTGTAGTCCACCACGATGTCCTGCAGGCCGACCCGCAGGTGGGCCTCGCGCTTGGTCAGCGGGTGCAGGCTCTCCAGCGCATGCCGGGCCGTGTG
>JBKHWB010000123.1:0-4143 GCA_046566745.1 Gammaproteobacteria bacterium | reverse complement strand
CAGATGAACGAGCCGCCAGGAAACCGTCTGCGTGTGGCCCTGACCGGCCTGACCATGGCTGAATACTTCCGTGACGAGAAGGACGAAAGCGGCAAGGGCCGTGACGTGCTGCTCTTCGTGGACAACATCTACCGTTACACGCTGGCCGGTACCGAAGTGTCCGCACTGCTCGGCCGTATGCCGTCTGCCGTGGGTTACCAGCCGACGCTGGCCGAAGAAATGGGCGTTCTGCAGGAGCGTATTACCTCCACCAAGAATGGCTCCATTACCTCGATCCAGGCTGTGTACGTCCCTGCCGACGACTTGACCGACCCGAGCCCGGCGACCACCTTCGCCCACCTCGACGCCACCGTCGTGCTGTCGCGTGACATCGCCTCGCTGGGTATCTACCCCGCCGTGGACCCGCTGGACTCCACCTCGCGCCAGCTCGATCCGCTGGTCGTGGGTGAGGAGCACTACAACGTGGCCCGTGGCGTGCAGAACGTGCTGCAGCGCTACAAGGAACTGAAGGACATCATCGCGATTCTGGGTATGGACGAGCTGTCTGAAGAAGACAAGCTGGTCGTGTACCGTGCGCGCAAGATCCAGCGCTTCCTGTCGCAGCCGTTCCATGTGGCCGAAGTGTTCACCGGTGCACCGGGCAAGTACGTGTCGCTGAAGGACACCATCCGTGCCTTCAAGGGCATCCTGGCGGGCGAATTCGACAGCATGCCGGAGCAGGCCTTCTACATGGTCGGCACCATCGAAGAAGCCATCGAGAAGGCCAAGAAGCTCTAATCGATTGCCAAAGGCGGGTGTCTTGACCGGCACCTGCCATGCTTCCTGAGGAAATGAACATGGCACATACCATCAACTGCGATATCGTCAGCGCGACCGAGTCCATCTTTGGTGGCAAGGTTTCGATGGTGGTCGCGCATGGTGTCCAGGGCGATCTCGGCATCCTGCCGGGCCATGCCCCGCTGCTGACCCAGCTGAACCCGGGTCCGGTGCGTGTGACCAGGGAAGACGGTACGGAAGAGGTCTACTACGTTTCCGGCGGTATGCTGGAAGTGCAGCCGACCATCGTCACCATCCTCGCTGATCACGCCGTGCGCGCTCATGACGTGGACGAAGCCGCTGCCGAGCAGGCCCGCAAGGATGCCTTGGCTGCCCTGCAGAACCAGAAGAGCGAGATGGATACGTCCGCCGCCCTGGCTGCGCTGGCCGAAGCCGCTGCCCAGCTGCGTACGCTGCAGCAGATGAAGAACCGCGCTGGCCGCGGCTGAACGGCGCGGCGCATGAAAGCGCAACAGAAAAAGGGTAGCCTTAGCTACCCTTTTTGTTTTTTGTCGAGGCGGTTGCGCAAGGCGCCGCCCGATACGGGAAGAGCAAGCTGATGGAACTGAATGTTGTCATTCTGGCGGCCGGCAAAGGCACGCGCATGAAGTCGATGCTGCCCAAGGTCATGCAGCCATTGGCAGGCCGACCCTTGCTGCGCCATGTCATTGATACGGCGGCGTCGCTCAAGGCCCGTCGCACGCTGGTGGTCTATGGCCACGGCGGCGACCTGGTGCAGAAGGCTTTTGCGGGCGATGCGCTGCTGTGGGCCGAGCAGGCTGAACAGAAAGGCACCGGACATGCCGTGCAGATGGCACTGCCGCAGTTGCCGGCGGAAGGCCGCACGCTGATCCTGTACGGCGATGTGCCGCTGACTACGCCGGCCACGCTGACGCGCCTGATCGACAAGGTGGGCGGTGAGGCAGTGATGGGGCTGATCACGCTGGTCATGGACAATCCGGCCGGTTACGGCCGCATCGTGCGTGATGCATCAGGTGCGGTCGTGCGTATCGTCGAGCAGAAAGACGCGAATGACGACGAGAAGGCAATCCGCGAAGTGAACACCGGGATTTTCTGCGTACCGAATGCCTTGCTGCATCGGTGGTTGCCGGCGCTGCAGAACAACAATGCGCAGGGCGAGTATTACCTGACCGACATCATTGCCATGGCCGCTGCCGACAACGTGCGTGTCGAAACGATCCAGCCGGACGCGGGTTGGGAAGTGGACGGCATCAACGACAAATTGCAGCTCGCCACGCTGGAGCGCGTGCACCAGCGGGTACTGGCTGACCAGTTGATGCGTGGCGGTGTGACCCTGATTGATCCGGCTCGCCTGGACATTCGTGGCACGATCGCGCACGGCATGGACGTGCACATCGAGCCGAACGTGATCCTGGAAGGCCGGGTGGTGCTGGGCAACAACGTGCGCATCGGTGCCAATTGCCAGCTCAAGGATTGTGAAATCGGTGACAACACGGTGATTAAGCCGAATTCGCTGATTGACGACGCGAAGGTGGGGGCGAGCGCCGAGATCGGCCCGTTTGCGCGCCTGCGCCCGGGCACGGTACTGGCGGACAGCGTGCATATCGGCAATTTTGTCGAGACCAAGAAGGCCGTGCTGGGCAAGGGCTCGAAAGCCAACCACTTGGCCTATCTGGGTGATGCCGAGATCGGCAGTGGCGTGAATATCGGCGCTGGCACCATCACGTGCAATTATGATGGTGTGAACAAACATCTCACCACGATTGGTGACAATGCCTTTATTGGTACAAACACGTCATTGATTGCACCGGTGACTGTGGGCGCAGGCGCGACAACCGGGGCGGGATCGGCCATCAGCAAGGATGTGCCGGAGAATACGCTGGCGGTAGCGCGTGGCAAGCAGGTAGTGATCGAAAGCTGGCAGCGTCCGGTCAAGAAATAAGCCAGAGTCTTGAATTGGTATGGGAGCGGCGTTAGCCGCGATGGTGATTGTAGTGGGACATCGCGGCTAGCGCCGCTACCACGAATGCCATCTCCTTGAGTTGAAACAGGAAGCGGAATATGTGCGGAATTGTCGGGGCGATTGGCAAGCAGAGTGTGGTGCCGGTGCTGGTGGATGGCCTGAAGCGGCTGGAATATCGCGGCTACGATTCCTCCGGAATCGCGGTGCTGCAGGGTGACACCATTCATCGCGTGCGCCGCGTGGGCCGCGTTGCTGAGATGGAGCATGCCGCGCAGGCCGAGCAGGTGAGCGGTCTGCTGGGTATCGGTCATACCCGCTGGGCTACGCACGGGGGCGTGACCGAACCGAATGCCCATCCGCATGTGTCGGGTGACCTGATTGCGGTCGTGCACAACGGCATCATCGAAAACCATGACGAGAAGCGTGCCGAACTGACGGCGCAGGGCTATGTGTTTACCTCGCAGACGGATACCGAGGTGATTGCTCACCTGGTGCATCGCCACTACCAACAGGATCACGACCTGTTTGCTGCCGTACAGCGGGCCGTCAAGGAGCTGGAAGGGGCCTATGCCATTGCGGTCATCGCCCGAGACAACCCCGACCTGCTGGTGGTGGCACGCATGGGCTGCCCGTTGCTCATTGGTGTTGGCGAGGGTGAGAACTTTGTGGCATCGGACGTGTCGGCGGTGATTTCGTCGACCCGTCGCGTCATGTACCTGGAAGAAGGGGATGTCGCCAAAATCACGCGCGAGTCGGTACAGGTCTTTGATGGCGCCGGCAATGCCGTGCAGCGTGACATGCACCTGTCGGATGTGTCGCTGGCATCGCTGGAACTGGGCCCCTACAAGCATTTCATGCAGAAGGAAATCCACGAGCAGCCGCGCGCACTGGCCGACACCATCGAGCCGATTCTGGCGCAGGGTTTTGGCCCTGCACTGTTCACGGGTGATGCGGCAACGGTCTTCAAGGGCGTGAAGAGTGTGCAGATCATTGCCTGCGGTACCAGTTTCTATGCCGGCTCGGTGGCACGCTACTGGATTGAAAGCCTGACGGGCCTGCCCTGTGCGGTGGAGATTGCCAGCGAGTACCGTTACCGCGATGCGGTGGCGAACCCGGACAACCTGATCGTGACCATTTCGCAATCAGGGGAAACGCTGGATACGATGGAGGCACTGAAGTACGCCAAGTCGCTGGGGCAAACCCGCACGTTGTCGATCTGCAATGTGCGCGAATCTGCGCTGCCGCGCAGTTCTGCCGTGGTGTTCTTCACCAAGGCAGGCGCTGAGATCGGCGTGGCCTCTACCAAGGCGTTCACGACCCAGTTGGTGGCGCTGTTTGCGCTGGCCGTTACGCTGGGCAAGATGAACGGGCGCGTCAATGAT
>JBKHWB010000122.1:0-4162 GCA_046566745.1 Gammaproteobacteria bacterium | reverse complement strand
GGCACGCCCCAGATGCCGCGGTCCTGCCAGCGCGCCAGGCGGATCAGCGTGCTCACGCCCATCACGACGAACACGACCGCCATCCAGAGGCTAGGGCTGAGCGAAAAGCCCAGCGCGGTGAGCAGGGCCACGCCCACGGCGCTGGCCATGGCGATGCGGTCCAGCGCCGGAATGGCGGGTGCCTGCGCCTGGCGTAGCAGGCCGCGCTGCGTGAAGAAAGGAATCACGCGTCCGCCGATCAGCCCCATCATGGCCGCTACCAGCCATAAGCCGGCATGCACGCCCTGGCGCTGCCAGTCGTCGTTATCTTGCACCAGTCCGGCGAGGGTGACGCCGTTGGCGACCGCCATCAGCAGCAGCAGCCCGGGCACCGGATAATTGCGCTTCTGCTTGACGCTGACGATCTGGCGGCCGACCGCCAGCGCGGTGAGCGGCAGGAAGGCGGCGTCGACCGGCACCAGCAACCACAGTGGCGCATCCAGTAGCCAGACCAGACGCCCGGCCAGCCAGACACCGGCCAGCAGGGCCAGCGGCCGTCCGGTGAGACCGGGCGTGGCAGTCCAGTTCTGCACCGCGGTGAGCAGGAAGCCGGCGACAATGGCGACCGCAAAGCCGAACATCATCTCGTGGCGGTGCCAGGCCAGGCTGCCGCCGGCCGGCTGCCACGACAGGTGGCCGCCAAGGAAGGCCAGCCAGAGCAGGATGGCGAGGGTGGCAAAACTGGCGCCGGCCAGGAAGAAGGGGCGGAAGCCCAGGCGCCAGAGCGGGAACAAGGAGCGGGTATTTTCGGTAATTTTCATCATGGCTGATACCATACAGGAAACGTGCCAGTGATTTAATTGATGATAATCAATGGCTTGTTTTTGCTGTGGTTATTTTCACCGGCGTCGTCGATGGTGAATTCAACCCCATTAGGGTGGCGAGCACCATTGCTCGTGGCTCACCGTTTTTTGCTACGCTCGCGCGCTCCGGGAGATCGATAATGAAACACAAGGCTCATATCCTGCGTGACGAAGGTTCGCGCTTCAGTCGCCACCTCGGCATCCGCTACGTCAGCGTTGAGGATGGTCTGTGCGTCGCCGAAATCGACATGGCCGAGCATCTCCAGAATGTGGTGGGCGGCTTTCACGGCGGCGCCGCGTTTGCGCTGATCGATTGTGCCATGGGCGCGGCCATCTACTCGCTGCTCGATATCGACGAATTGGCCGCTACGCTGGAGGCCAAGACCAACTACATCCGTCCGGTGCGCGAGGGCCTGATCCGCTGTACCGCGAAGGTCATCCATCGCGGTCGTCGCACAGCGGTGCTGGATGCGGAGGTCACGGCTGGCGACAAGTTGGTGGCCAAGGCCAGCGGAACGTTTGCCATCTGGAAGAACGAGGCAGCAGGTTGATGTCGCTTGAGTCTGGCGGCATCGCCCCCATTATCGTTTGCCCATGAACCGAGGAATTGCCTGTGGATGCCACGCTCGCCCGTGAACTGGAATGGCTGACGCCAAAGGCAAATGTACTGGCCGGCATGCGCCGCGGCCTGGAAAAGGAGTCGTTGCGCGTACAGGTTGACGGCCGCGTTGCGCAGACGCCGCACCCGCACGCCTTCGGCTCGGCGCTGACCCACCCCTGGATCACCACGGATTATTCCGAGGCCCTGGTGGAACTCATCACGCCCGCCACCGGATCGATTGCGGAAACCCTGGGCTTTCTGGATGACTTGCACCGTTTCATCTATGCGCACCTGGGCGATGAGGATTTGTGGGTCAACTCCATGCCCTGCATTCTTGGCGAGGATGACAGCATCCCGCTGGCTCAATACGGTTCGTCCAACATCGGCCGCATGAAGACGCTCTACCGGCGCGGCCTCGGCGTGCGGTACGGGCGCCGCATGCAGACCATTGCCGGCATCCATTACAACCTGTCCTTCCCGGATGCCTTCTGGCGCGCCTGGCAGGAACAGTGCGGCGACACGCAGGCGCTCTCGGATTTCCGTTCGCAGAAATATTTTGCCCTGGTGCGCAATTTCCAGCGCCACAGCTGGCTGCTGCTCTACCTGCTGGGCGCCAGCCCGGCGGTGTGCGCCTCTTTCCTGCAAGGTCGCGAGCACGGCTTGCAGGGCTGCGGCCGGGGCACGCTCTACCTGCCGCTGGCCACCTCGCTGCGCATGAGTTCGCTGGGCTACCAGAACACGGTGCAGTCGGACCTCAAGGTCTCGTACAACGGCGTTGACGAGTATGTGCGCGACCTGTCGCACGCCATCCGCACCCCGTATGCGCCGTTCGAACAGATCGGCCTCAAGGATGCCGCCGGTGAGTACCAGCAGATCAGCACCAACATCCTGCAGATCGAAAACGAGTACTACGGCCTGATCCGCCCCAAGCGCACCACGGAACGCGGCGAGCGCCCGACCACGGCGCTGTCGCGGCGTGGCGTGGAATATGTCGAGCTGCGGTGTGTCGACCTGAATCCGTTCAACCCTATCGGCATTGACGACACCAGCGCGCACTTCCTGGAAGTGTTTGCGTTGCACTGCCTGCTCAGTGACAGTCCGCCCTTCACCGGTATCGAATATGCTGCGCTACCTGCCAACCAGCAGCAGATGGTGGAGCGCGGGCGCGATCCCGAATTGCGCCTGGAGGTACACGGCGAATCCCGCCTGTTCATCGAACAGGCCGAACGCCTGCTGGATGAACTGGCCGCGCTGGCGCCGGTGCTGGACGACGCACACGGCACGACCGCCTACACGCAAGCCATCACCCAGGAAGCCGGCAAGCTGTACAACCCGGGACTGACCTATTCCGCCACCGTCGTGCGCGAGCTGAAGGGCAAGGACTGTTCCTTCTTCGAGTTTGCGCAGGGCATGGCGCGCCGCCACGGCGAATACTTCCGGGCCCGCCCGTTGCAAGGGGAGCGGGCAGAGGCGCTCGCCGCGGCGGCAGCGGCATCGCACCGTGAGCAGGCCGCCATCGAGGCGGCCGATACGCAACGCTTTCCGGACTTCCTGGCGGCCTGGTTCCGCGACTGAGGCGGCGTTACGAAAGCGGGCTTGTCTTTGTCCGTTCGTCCCGCCTAGTCTCGGCAGCAATGCTACGGAGTCCGACATGCCCTTCATTCCTTCCCCCCGCCTGACCAATCTTGGCATTTTCCTGCTGACCGTCATCGCCATGCTGTTCGCGCTCTGGCTGCAGCATGCGCAGCACCTGGAGCCCTGTCCGCTGTGCGTGTTCCAGCGCATGGCGATGATGGCAACGGGGGCGATTGCGCTGCTGGCGTTCCTGCACGGGCCTGGCCTGACCGGGCGCCGGGTCTATGCCGGCCTGATCACGCTGGCGGTGCTGGCGGGCGTCGGGGTGGCGGGCCGCCATGTCTGGCTGCAGCATCTGCCGCCGGAGCAGGTGCCGTCCTGCGGTCCCGGGCTCGATTACTGGCTGGACACCTTCCCCTTGTTTGAAGTGATCGGCAAGGTACTGCGCGGCTCCGGCGAATGCGCCGAGATTGACTGGGCATTCATGGGGGTGACCCTGCCGGGCTGGACCCTGGTGGTGTTTGTCGGCCTGCTTGGCCTGGCCGTCTGGCAGCTGTTCCGACGTGACTGAGTCCCGGCGCTTGCAGTGGGCGGGTCGCGGGCATAGGCTGACGGGATAGCTGTCCATTTCGCCAAGGAGGCCTGTCATGTTGAGTCCGTCTGCCGGTCCCGAAGACCATCATCGCCGTGTTGAGACCCTGGTCAGGGGCTGGTTGCAAGAGCGGCAGTCATTGATCGTGCAGATGATGGGGCTGACCGACCCGGTGCCCGGCGACAGCGTGCCGATGGCCGAGCGCCTGCAGACCTTCTGCGAGGTGCTGATGGATTATGTGTCGGCTGGCTACTTCGAGGTCTATGACGAGTTGCTGGCCGAGGGCGAGGCGCAGGGCCGCTCCGTACTGGCGGAAGGACAGGCGCTGTTCCAGCGCCTGCAGCCCTCGCTGGATGCCATCATGTCCTTCAATGACCGCCACGAGGCACCCGAGGACGAGGAGCGGCTGGCGGGTTTGTCGCAGGAGTTGTCACGGCTGGGGCTGGTGCTGGAGGAGCGTTTCCAGCTCGAAGACCGCATGATCGCACTACTGCATGTGCATGCGCCGGCGGTCCCGATGTGATCACGGTGCATGGCGCCGCAATAAAAAAC
>JBKHWB010000121.1:0-4177 GCA_046566745.1 Gammaproteobacteria bacterium | reverse complement strand
GGGCAAGTCGCTCACCCTCCATCCAACACTCCATGAGGTTCGGAAAGACTCCTGCACACCAACCCCACAGGCACCCGCCGGCTGGTACGAATGCAGCCTCACCATCAAAGTCAGCCTGGCAGAGGATGGCAGTGACCCCTCCGAGCAAGGGGAGCGCATTGGCGTAAAGTGGGATCCTGCGGGGAAATGGGTTTTGCAATGACCATCCCCGGTACGCGGGGGTGATCCGCCGCTGGGAGCTCCGATGATACGCGGGCAAGTAGTTGCAAAATCCCGCTGCAATGGCGAGAGTTGGCGCTGATTTCATTCACGCCGACGACCGTCGCGGTCTCCTGCCGGAACCTCCAATGACCAGCCTCATCCTGCACCACTACCCGATGTCCCCCTTCTCCCAGAAAATCCGCTCCATGTTGGGCTATGCCAACGTGCACTGGCTGTCGGTGATCACGCGCGAGATGCCGCCGCGCCCGTTGCTGGAGCAGCTGACCGGGGGCTATCGCAAGATTCCGGTGGCGCAGGTCGGGGCCGACATCTTTTGCGACACCCGCACCATTGCCGCGGAAATCGCCCGCATGGCGGGGAGTCCGGAGCTGGCGCTGGAAAACTGCAGCAGCGATGCCCAGGCCTATGTGAAAAAGGTGGACCTGAAAGTGTTTTTTGCCTGCCTGACGGTCAGTGGCACCGGCACCCTGTTGCGCAAGGTACGCGAATCCATGTCGCTCATGGACATCCTCCGCTTTGCCTGGGACCGCATCAACATCGGCCGCACGGCCTCGGTACGCGCCGTTCCCCCGCGCAAAGCGCGCGCCTATGTGCAGGCCCACCTGGCGGATGTGGAGCAGCGACTGGAGAAAGACTTCCTGTACGGTACGCAGCCCACCCATGCCGATTTCTCGACCTGGCACAGCCTGTGGTTTGTGCGGGAACTGGCCGAGTCGCCCCTCGTCAACGACTACCCGCGCACGATGGCGTGGATGGACCGCATGAAAGCCTTTGGCGAAGGCCATCCCCAGCCGCTGTCGGCCGAGCAGGCACTGGACATTGCCCGCAACGCTACGCCGCGTGCCATCCCGCCTGAATTCACGCACGACCCGATGGTGGGCAAGGCTGTCACCATTGCACCGTCGGACTATGGCCAGGTGCCCACCGAAGGCATTCTGGTGGGCGTCACCCCGTCACAATGGATTCTGGCGCGACAGGATGCCGAACTCGGCACGCTGCACGTGCACTTTCCGCGTGAGGGCTTTGTGCTGACACCGGAATGACCAGCCATTCATGACAGTTGCTTTCAATTCTTCCCCTACGACAGGAAAATATCGCGGCTGCAAATTCCCATGCCGCTTTTTCTGAGGCCCCGAACCCAAGGATTGGAAATGCCCCCCTCTTTACTCCGAACCGCCCTGCTGAGCATGCTTCTCCTAAGCCTTTCCGGCTGCGGTTCCTTGCATCCAGCCAGCTCACGCTCCATGCAACTCAATGACATCCTGGCCCCCGTCAAGGACTCTCTGATCGTGGAAACCAAGAAGCCATTGACCTTCCCCACCACCATTTCCATCCTGATGATTCCTGGCAAAAACAGCGGGATGGTACCGGACTCCACGTTACGCATCGCTGCAGAAACACTCAAAAATGAGCTCCTGAAAAACGAAAAATACGTGAACGGAGTCTCCATCATCAGCTCCGATGATATGCGGGAGAAAGTCACACTGGAGACAATCCGCAATCTGTACGGTTCGGATATTGTTATCGTGGTTTCCTATCAGCAGGATCAGCGCAAGACGCAAAACTCCGTGGCGGCGTTTATGGATATCGCCATTGCCCCCATTTTTCTGATTCCTTCCGTAAAAATGACCACCTCAACGGTTATTGACGGAAAGATCATTCACATTCCCAGCAATGCCATCATCTTCCGGTCGAGTGGTCTTGATGAGTCATCCACTCGAATGACGCGCTACTCCGCTGAAAGCTCCCAAGCCACCGAAGCCTCTATCAGGGGCTTTATTGACGCCACCGTCCACTTCGGGAAAAACATCAGCAAAAAGCTTGACCAGCTGGATGCATTTGACATGAAGAATGCCATCTCGGTGAATACCTTCATCAGCGAAAAAGAACCCGCTGAAAGCCAGCCTCCATCTTCCGCCAGAACCGGTGATACACCGACGCCAGCGCAACCTACCGACAACTGGAACCGGGTGGATAACTACAAGCGCTCCGGCGGCGGCGCAGCAGGATGGCTGGAGATATCCGTACTCACCTTGTGCGCACTCTACATGCGGCAGCGCCGACGGCAGAGCCGGTAACATCGCGCCATGTGGGCTCTCCCCTCCGCCGGAGAGCTCACACAACTCACGTCACGAGAGATCGCCGCAACCGCCGCACACCCGCCCACACCAGCAGCGCACACACTGGCACCGACACGCCCACGACAACTTCGGGGTAATGCAGCACACCCATCTCGTGCAGCGAACCGGCCACGTATTTCACCAGTCCCACCAGGTAGTAACTGATCGCCACCACGGACAGGCCTTCAACAGCCTGCTGCAGTTGCAGTTGCATCTGGCTGCGGCGATTCATGGACTGCAGCAGGTCCTGGTTCTGCGCTTCCAGCGTGAGGTCGACACGCGTGCGCAACAGTTCGCTGGCGCGATCAATGCGGCGTGACAAGTCGTCCAGTTGCCCCGCCACCGCTTCGCAGGTGCGGAAGGCCGGCGTGAGGCGGCGCGGCAGGAATTCGTTGAAGGTCTGCATGCCCGGTTCTTCCTGCTCACGCAGTTCGTCGAGACGGCTCAGCACCAGCTCGTAATACGCGCGCGCGGCGGAGAAACGGAAATTGGTATCGGAACGCAGGTGTTCGATGCGCGCGGCCAGCGTGGAGAGTTGCCCCAGCAGGCGACGTTCGTCTTCCAGCCCCTGGATCGCCTTGATCTGCTCGTTGATGCTGGCGAGCTGCTGATCCATCTCGGCAATGCCGGGCGCAATGCTGCGGGCCATGGGAAAGGCGAGCAGCACCATCATGCGATAGGTTTCCAGTTCCAGCAGGCGGCGCACCAGGCGGCCGAGCTGGCAGGGGTTGAGTCCCTTGTTCAGCACGAGTACGCGACCGAGGCCGTCGTTGTGGATGCGATAGGCCGTCCACAGGCGAGCCTTGCGCTCGTTCACCCACGAGCTGATGAGGCGATGCCCTTCGAAATGGTGGCGAAGGTTGTCACTCACCGGGGCGGGATCGGGCATGGCCACCACTTCGACATGCAGGCCGCTGATCACCTTGCCGGGCAACCCTGCCAGCCAGCCCGGCGGCAGCAGGGACAGGGCCGTGCGCTGGAAGGGCTCGGGGCCGTCCACGCGGTGGATGAAGGTGTAGGTGGAAAACTCGGTATGGCGCTCCCAGCGCAACTCAAAGCCGCCGAAATTCTGGTAGTAGCACGAGGAGCCGGCAGCTGGCGGCAGGATCGAATAGCGCTCGCACAGCGCCTGGATGTGACGGTATTCATCGGCCACATTCTTGCCGCCATGCAGCAGCGCCACTTGCGACACACGCGAGCCTTGCTCCAGCACGGGAAACGGTCGGGTGTGCAGTTCGTTGAACAGTCGGTCACGCTCCGCATGAAACGGCAGCAGCAGGCCGGCGTCGGCATGCGAGGCAGGCGGAAAGGGAGTGGCCGCAGGGCCGGGGGGAACATAGACCGTCACGTGACGCTCCTGGCAGCAGGCAAAACAGCCGGAAATCGTAGCATGGCAGGCCTGTTTTCCGGGAAACCCGGGGGTCAGAAGCCAAGATGGCGATGACGACCCGCGGGGTCGACAGTGCAGGCACCGCTGGTCGGCCTGACCCTGAAAGGCCTTTTTTGTGACTCCTCCGGTCATATTTTGCACAACCGTACTATTTAGAATCACCGCCGCATGACCCGCCAGACATTGTGATGGCGCGTCGACAACAACAACCAGCCTGCAATGAGGGATCACATGCGTACACTGCAAAAGGCCTTGATGGGTGCCGCGTTCCTGTCCGGCGCCATGACGGCCGGCACGGCCAGCGCCGACACCTACGTCTTCATCACCAACACCACGCCGCAGACCGTCAGCGTCTCCGTAAGCCATTACGGCACGCGTACGCTGGTGAACGGTAGCGAGTGGGCGCAGGAAGCCACCAGCATCGGCCCGTACGAGACCAAGCGCG
>JBKHWB010000120.1:0-4211 GCA_046566745.1 Gammaproteobacteria bacterium | reverse complement strand
CACGCCCACCTGGCGCGACAGCAGGATGTGCTCGCGGGTCTGCGGCATGGGGCCGTCAGCAGCGGAGCAGACCAGGATCGCGCCATCCATCTGGGCGGCGCCAGTGATCATGTTCTTCACATAGTCGGCGTGACCCGGGCAGTCCACGTGGGCATAGTGGCGAATCGGGCTGTCGTATTCGACATGGGAGGTGTTGATGGTGATGCCGCGAGCCTTCTCTTCCGGAGCGGAGTCGATCTGGTCATAGCCCTTGGCTTCGCCGCCGTAGGTCTTGGCGCAGATAGTGGCGATCGCCGCCGTCAGCGTCGTCTTGCCATGGTCAACGTGACCGATCGTGCCCACGTTTACGTGCGGCTTGTTACGTTCAAATTTTGCCTTTGCCATCGTAACTGCTCCCTTGCGGATGAGTTGCCCGGTTTCACAAAACAAAAGGCAGCCGCCTCAAGACGGCCACCCGTTCAAAATATGGAGCTCATAACCGGACTTGAACCGGTGACCTCTTCCTTACCAAGGAAGTGCTCTACCGACTGAGCTATATGAGCATTTCGCCAAAGTCATCAGAAACAACAACTTATGGAGCGGGTAGCGGGAATCGAACCCGCACCATCAGCTTGGAAGGCTGAGGTTCTACCACTAAACTATACCCGCGTGACCTGCCAAAACGGCGTGATGGTGGTGGGGGAAGGATTCGAACCTTCGAAGGCAGAGCCGTCAGATTTACAGTCTGATCCCTTTGACCGCTCGGGAACCCCACCCACGCGAGGGTGCACATTCTCTTCAGCACCCGTACCAATGTCAACACGCAAACACCAGAATTTCCAAAAAAAACCAGCCACTTGCGCACCCTAGACACGAGCGCCTATCCCGCCCCGGAATGGATACCGCCACCAGCGGCACCCCCCCAGCAACAAGCGTCAACCGCCCCGACACCAGCCAAAGCTCGCCGGCATCGGTGACAACCCGTTTCTGAGACCTAGGGACTTGGTGCCGGCAGTGGGACTCGAACTCACGACCTACTGATTACAAGTCAGTTGCTCTACCAACTGAGCTATACCGGCGAGGGGGCGGATGATACGGAATATTACCGATTGAGGCAATCACTCGTCACAGGCAGCCACCTCCTTGCGCAAGGAGGCATTCCGAGCGACCTCGGCCTCTACGGGAGCACGCACATCCCGCTTGGCACTGCCCGGCGCCACGAACACCCAGCTGACGCGACCCTCATTGGCCATCTCGCGATACTCCGAGACTACACCGGCAGCAGAAAGCTTTTCACGAAACGATTCCGCGAGTTCCTTTTTCGAGAAATGCCCCAAGGAAATGGCGTTCGCAAACGCCCCCTCAGGAACGATAAAACTGTCAACTCCCTTCGCCCGCAACTCGCGCAGCCGCTCTTCCGCCTTGGCGCGATTGGTAAACGGAGGGACATATATCCAGTAATCCTTGCCTTCGGCCTTGCGCTGTTCGACCTTGGTCACAAAGCCCTTCCCCGCCATGCGGTCTACAAAGCCGTCCGCCGCTCCCGGCGACTGAAATGGCCCGACGTTAAAACACTGCACGGCCGGGGCCGCTGTCACAATCTGTTGCGCCTCGCCCTCCGGCGACTGACCTGCCAGCTCCTCTGCTGAAAGATCCAGCGCTGGCAACGGCTGCTCCTTCCGCTCAGCCAGCAGCACTATGCGACTGCCCTCCTGCTGCACAGGAGCGCTGAGCGCTCTCACTGGTGCCTGACTGGCACCCATGAAGTTCCAGCCGAAATACACAATATTGGCCAGCATCAGTGTCAGAAAAATCCAAGGCATGCGCTACTCCCAAGCACAGTCTTCGAGATGTTTAGCTTATACCAGCATCTGCGTAATAGCGCTGCAAGCCCTTCAGCAAAAGATGAGGCTCGTCGCAATAGGGAACATCCAGCAGTCGACCAATCCTTCGAGCATCCCCTCCCGTCAGCATCAGAGTCGCCTTATGCTGCCGGACGACCCTTTCAAGACTGGATACTACCGCCAGCGCGGCACCGCGGGTAACCGCCTCCCCGGTATCCATCCCCGGCGCCAAGCCGTCAACGGCTTCCTCCTCATACCGCACCCGGGCGGTATGGGCTCGCAGGGCCTGCCCCATCATGTTCATCCCGGGAAGGATGTATCCCCCCAGGTGAATGCCTTCTGCCGAGAGCAAATCTACCGTTACCGCTGTTCCGCAATCGGCGACGCACGCAACACCGTTCACACCCAGTCGCTCACGTTCGACACCCAGCATGGCGAGCCACCGATCAATGCCCAAACGGACCGCGTTAGCCCCGTAGGCGTTGCGTATGCCGCACTGCTCCGCTTGCGAAACAGCATAGCCAGGGGCACACCCCCACGCCGCCCGGCAGGCTGTATCGAACTGCACCTGCTGTTCGGCCGAAAGGACAGACGCCCCCAGAACTGCAGCCGGTTGACCTTGAAACCCCGGCGGCAAAGCCGACAAACACCCGGCCAGATCGCCGCCATGCGCCACGCCAGCCTCTGCCACAAGATCGCCACCCTTGCAGGCCCATAACTTGAGACGCGTGTTGCCGACGTCAAAGTAGTAGACACAGGAATCGGTCATACCCGCCTCAATGAGACCTCGCCACTGCAAATGCTCTTTATCGCGCCCTCGACTTCGACCAGCAAAGCCCCCCGGTCATCGACCCCGCGGCCAATCCCAGCCATCAGTCCATTCTCCAGCACCACGGACTGCCCCGCCAGAACATCCAGATCACACCACTGCTGTTTCAGCACTGCAAAGCTGCCCGCCCGGTAAGACTCCAACAGCTCCAGCGTATCCCCGAGCACCATTGCTGCAATCCGGTTGCGCTCCAGCTGCCGCCCGTTCAATCCATCCTGCACCGCTGCGACATCACGCGCCAGACCGTCCAGAGCCACGTGGCGGCAGAGGTTAAGGCCAATGCCGACCACCACCAAACTGCGGCCCTCGCCATCAATCTGCATTTCAATCAATATGCCGCCCAGCTTGGCATCGCCAATCATGATGTCATTAGGCCACTTCAGACCCACACCCATCACGCCATAGCGCTGCAAAGCTTTGGCCACCACCAGGCCAACAGCCAGACTTAAGCCCTCCAACGCACTCACACCGTCATCGAATACCCAAGTGACTGATGCATACAGACCGCCGCCCAAGGCGCCCAGCCACTGACGTCCACGCCTACCGCGGCCCGCAGTCTGCTCTTCTGCCATGAAGATGCAGCCTGACTGAAGAGTGTGGGTAACTCGTTCCAGGGCAAGTGTATTGGTCGAAGCAACTGATGCGTCAATCTGCAGGGAAGAGAGCGCAGCACGGGCGGCCGGCGACATGAAGGACAACAGGGCGGACTCGGACCACCACTCCACTGGGTTGCGCCACCTGTAGCCCTTCCCCGGAACCACATCGAAGTACTGCCCCTTCTCCTGCCACCTGTGAATCTGCTTCCAGATGGCAGTTCTCGACACGCCCAACTGCTGCCCCAGAGCCGCACCGGAGTGAAAGGCTCCATCCGAAAGCAGTTGCAGGAGTTGAATCATGTTACCGCCTGAAAATTTCCGTTATCCGCGATGCGAGCTGATCGCGCCATGATCATACCCTGACCTGGGCCTGCTGACCGAGACAAGATGGCCACTCGCTCAATGCCCCCGAAAACATTGCACGTAAGCGCTGTTATGCTGACGCAACAAGGGGAGGCAGACCAGGGGCCAGCGCGGGCTCGACAGGCATGGTCCCGCCGGATGAGCGTACCGATGGGTTTCCGGCAATCGCGCCAAGGGCCCAGAGCTTTCTGGCAGTCGGCCATAATGACGGAGAATGCACAAAGACACTCTGGGCTCCAGCATTTCTGCTTTGCCCCAAAACAAAACACCCCGCACGAGGCGGGGTGTTTTGTTTGTTTAAGAGCCTGGCGATGACCTACTTTCACATGGCGAATGCCACACTATCATCGGCGCGGAGCGGTTTCACTTCTGAGTTCGGAAAGGGATCAGGTGGTTCACACTCGCTATGGTCGCCAGGCAATCCTGGTTGAGTCGTGCCTTTCGATCGGCAGCGCCTCATAACTTGTGATACGAGTCTGTATCAGAACCAAATCAACATACTGGACTTTATCAACGCCCAAACTGTTTGGGTGTTATATGGTCAAGCCTCACGTGCAATTAGTATTCGTTAGCTTCACGCGTCACCGCGCTTCCACACCG
>JBKHWB010000119.1:0-4392 GCA_046566745.1 Gammaproteobacteria bacterium | reverse complement strand
GGTCAGGCCCCGGCCTACTATCTCGAAGACAACCGCTACGATCCGGCCGTGCAGTTGGAAGAAGCCGACTGGGAAGCCGACTCGACCGAGCGCCTGATGGCCGCCATGGCCAGGCTGGACGCCCGCAGCCAGGCCATCCTGGCCCGGCGCTGGCTGGCCGAGGACAAGGCCACGCTGCACGAACTGGCCGCCGAGTACGGCGTGTCAGCCGAGCGTATCCGCCAGCTGGAAAAGAACGCGATGGAGAAGATCAAGGCCACGCTGACCGCCTGACTTGTCCGCCATTGCCCGTTACACTAAACGCCGCGCCCGACGCGGCGTTTTCTTTGCTGTTCACCAGCCTTCCCGGACCGGGAAGCGGACACACGTGATGCCCAATTTCATGACCCTCGCCAGCCTTAACCTGCTGCTGGCCGTCACCCTCGGTGCCTTTGGCGCCCATGGCCTCAAGGCGCGCGTGGGCGCCGAACAGCTGGCCTGGTGGCACACCGGGGTGCAGTACCATTTCTGGCATGCACTGGGCCTGTTCGGCATTGGCCTGCTGCTGCTCAACCAGCCCGCCCTGTCCGGTGCCCGTACTGCCGGCTGGTTGCTGCAGGCCGGCATCGTGGTGTTCTGCGGTACGCTCTATGCGATGACGCTGGGCGCACCGCGCTGGTTTGGCGCCATCACGCCGATTGGCGGCACGCTCATGATCATCGGCTGGGCCGTGCTGGCCTGGGCCACCGTGAAGCTCGGGAGCTGACATGCAGATCCGTCTCAATGGCGAGCCGCACGAGTGTGCCGAGGCCACAACGCTGGCCGCTCTCATTGCCACGCTGGAGCTGGCCGGCAAACGCATTGCCGTGGAGCTGAACGGCGAGATTGCACCACGCAGCCGGCATCAGGACATCGTGCTGGCCGCTCATGACCGCGTCGAAATCGTGCACGCCATCGGTGGCGGCTGAATCCTGCGCCCTGGCAGCCCGGTACGGAGTCGCCCTTACCCTTCACGCACACAAGTGAACGAACATGACTGACCTTCTCACCATTGCCGGCAAGACCTATTCCTCCCGCCTGCTGGTCGGCACCGGCAAGTACAAGGATTTTGACGAGACCCGCGCCGCCATCGAAGCCTCCGGCGCGGAAATCGTCACCGTGGCCATCCGCCGCACCAACATCGGCCAGAATGCCGGCGAGCCCAACCTGCTCGACGTGCTGTCGCCCGACAAATACACCATCCTGCCCAACACAGCCGGCTGCCACACGGCCGACGATGCCGTGCGCACCTGCCGTCTTGCGCGTGAACTGCTGGACGGCCACAAGCTGGTGAAGCTGGAAGTGCTGGCCAACGACCACACCCTGTATCCGAACGTGGTCGAAACATTGAAAGCTGCTGAAGTGCTGGTGAAGGATGGCTTCGACGTGATGGTCTACACCTCCGATGACCCGGTCATTGCGAAGCAGCTGGAAGAGATCGGCTGCGTGGCGGTGATGCCGCTGGGCTCGCTGATCGGCTCCGGCCTGGGCATCGTCAATCCCTACAACCTGCGCATCATTCTCGACCAGGCCAAAGTGCCGGTGCTGGTGGATGCCGGGGTGGGTACGGCGTCGGACGCTGCCTATGCCATGGAGCTGGGGTGCGAGGCCGTGCTGATGAACACCGCCATCGCCAAGGCGCAGCAGCCGGTGCTGATGGCATCGGCCATGAAGAAAGCCATCGAGGCTGGTCGTGAAGCATTTCTGGCCGGCCGCATGGAAAAGAAACTCTACGGCTCAGCCTCCAGCCCGATCACCGGCAAGTTTTTCTGAGCCGATTCCGTGCAGCGCGCTCGACGCGCCGCATTCCGTTTTTCATTTTTTGCCGGACGCCACCGTGACCGAAGCCCAACCGACGCCCGAGACCAACACCGCCTCCACGGATGAAAAAGTGATGCGCCGCATCCAGACCTTCATGCGGCGTTCGTCGCCGTTTACGGCCTCGCAGAAACGCGGCATGGAAGAGTTTGCGTCGCGCTTCCTGCTGCCACGCACGCGCGCGCCCTTTGTCGCCAAGGAAATATTCGGCCGCGAAGCCCCGCTGACCGTAGAAGTGGGTTTCGGCATGGGCTACACGCTGGCAGAAATGGCCAAGGCGGCACCGGAGCGTGACTTCGTCGGTATCGAAATCCACGAGCCCGGTGTCGCCCAGCTCTGCTTTGAACTCGGCACTCAGAACATCACCAATGTGCGCATCCTGGACGAGGATGCACTGGAGCTGCTGGAGCAGCGTTTTGCCGACAACTCCATCGATACATTCCAGCTGTTCTTTCCGGACCCGTGGCAGAAGGCGCGCCACTACAAGCGCCGCTTTGTGAACCACGCCAATGCCGAACTGATCCGGCGCAAACTGAAGATCGGCGGCATCTTTCACATGGCCACCGACTGGCAGAATTACGCGGAGTGGATGCTGGAGCACATGGAGACGGCGCCGGGCTACGAGAACATCGCCGGCAAGGGCCACTACCATCCGCGTCCGGATTTCCGCCCGCTCACCAAGTTCGAGATACGCGGCCACAAGGCCGGCCACGGTGTGTGGGACTTGCTGTACCGCAAGGTGTGAGCGCAGGCGGCAGTCAGTCCGCAAGAAACTCCTGCAGCACTGTATTGAGGTAATTGAAACCGGTTGGCGTGCACGCCAACCGGTTTTTTTCTTCCACCAGCAATCCACGCCGACGCAGATCAGCTACAGCCGCCTCAATGTGCGCATAGGGCAACCCGGTCCGCGCCTCGAACAGCGTCGTGTCCACGCCCTGCTTCAGGCGCAAGGCATTGAGCATGAACTCGAACACCAGTTCTTCATCGCGCACATACCCGGACTGCGCGGTGAAGCGGCCCGTCGCCGCGGCCGCCAGATAATCCTTCGGCAACCGCGTCTGGTTGAAACGGAACACGCCATTGGTATCGGTCAGCTTGCCGTGTGCACCGGCGCCGATGGCGAGGTAGTCACCAAATGCCCAGTAGTTGTGATTGTGGCGGCACTGCCAGCCCGGCTGCGCATAGGCCGAGACCTCGTACTGCGCATAGCCGGCATCCGCGAGTACCTCCTGTCCGGCTTCCTGAATCGCCCACAGGGTTTCATCCTCGGGCAACACCGGTGGATCGCGGTAGAACACCGTGTTTGGCTCGATGGTGAGCTGGTACCAGGACAGGTGCGTGGGACCAAGCATAATCGCCTGCCGGACATCCGCCACCGCCTCGTCGAGCGATTGCCCAGGCAAGCCGTGCATCAGGTCGAGATTGAAATTGTCGAAGCCGGCGGCACGCGCTGCTTCGGCCGCCCGCAAGGCTTCGTCGCGGCCATGGATGCGACCGAGCGCCTGCAGCTTCTCCGGCGAAAAGCTCTGGATGCCGATGGAAAGACGGTTGATGCCGAGATCGCGGTAGGCGCGGAACTTTGCCTGCTCCACCGTGCCGGGATTGGCCTCCAGCGTAATCTCGATGTCATCGGCAAACCGGTACAGCTGCTGCAGGCCGTCAAACAGCTCGGCATAGGCCGAGGCCGGCAACAACGAGGGCGTGCCGCCACCGATGAAGATGGTCTCGACGGGCCGTGCCTGCGCCCGCTCCACCTGCTGGCGCGCATCGGCCAGCAAGGCCTGTACATAGGCCGCCACCGGCAGCTCACCGGTCGCCTGGTGCGAATTGAAGTCGCAATAGGGGCACTTGCGCACGCACCAGGGCACGTGGATGTAGAGCGCGAGCGGCGGCAATGCGATCATGGCAACATCTGCACATCAAGAATGGCCGGCAAGGAGGACCCCATGGCGACCTGGCTGTTGAAATCGGAACCGTCGGTGTTTTCCATCGACGACCTGCAGGCTCGGGGAACGGCGCTGTGGGACGGCGTGCGCAACTACGAGGCGCGCAATTTCCTGCGCGCCATGCAGACGGGTGACGAGGCCCTATTCTACCACTCGAGCTGCGCCGAGCCGGGCATCGTCGGTCGGATGAGCATCGTGCGCACCGCCTATCCGGACCCGACCCAGTTCGATCCGGACAGCCCCTACTTTGATCCGAAATCCCCGGCGGACAAGCCGCGCTGGGACAGCATTGATGTTGGCTTTACCGAAAAGTTTTCGCGCGTGATTCCGCTCGCCGAGCTAAAGGCCATGCCCGCCCTGGAAGGACTGGCACTGGTGCAAAAGGGTTCGCGCCTGTCGGTGATGCCGGTGACCGACCACGAATGGAAGGCCATCCTGAAGGCCGTCTGATGTCTCAGTCGTGCAGAAAGCCGGCAATGCGGCCCTTCAACTGCTGCAAGGCCTGACCGCGGTGACTGAGCGCATTCTTGCGCGCGCGCGGCAATTCGGCACTGCTCATGCCGTCGGAGGGAACGAAGAACAGCGGGTCGTAACCAAAGCCCTGCTCACC
>JBKHWB010000118.1:0-4396 GCA_046566745.1 Gammaproteobacteria bacterium | reverse complement strand
CAGCAGAAAATTGAGATTGGACATGACTGCCTCCTAAACCTTGCCAGCCGGGGCTGCCGGCTGCTTGAAATCCACCCAGTGCACCGGCACCGCCACTTCTTCACGGGCCTTGCCCTTGCCGGTCGCCGACGTACCGCAACTGCTGTTCTGGTCGCCGTTCAGGAAGGTGATCATTTCCTCCTCCCACTCGGCGTCCAGCGCCTCCAGGCTGTCGTCCCGCGTCTCCGTGGACACCTGTTCGCGCACCTCCTCGACTGCCGCCAGCGCATCGGCACCGGCGATCTGCAGCAGCGCACGCAGGCAGGCCGCATAATCCGAGCCGCGCTCGTCCAGACGCGCGGCCAGCAAGGCGAGCAGATGCTCGACATCCGCCAAGCCCTCGCGGGCCTCGATATCCTCGCGACTGGCCAGGTACTCCAGATACAACGGAATGTAGTCCGGCAGTTCCTTGACGCCGATGGCAAAGCCGGCTTCCTCGTACTGGGCCATGAGATCCACCATGGCCTGGCCGCGGTCGCGCGACTCACCGTGCACATGCTCGAACAGCAGCAGCGACAGCGTACGGCCGCGCTCGAACAGTTCCGAGTACTCCTCCTGCACATCCATCAGTTCTGCACTGGCCAGCCGCTGCAGCAGCGCCTGCAGGGACTGGCGAAGCTCAGGCGAGATCTCGCGGGCGGCCGCAATGGCCGCCTCGAGTTCGGTCCGTCCTTCACGCAAGGTGTCGTCGGGATAATCCAGTAACAGGGAAATGACCTTGAGAATTTTCATGATCAATCCTCCCAGAGCTGTACGGTCTTCAACACATCGCGACGATTCGCCTTCTTGCCGCCGAACATGTTCACCTCCGACGAGCCGTTGCAGCCACTGCCGAAGCTGAAGCCACAACCATTGCGTTCGGCAAAAGCTTCGCTCATGGCCTCTTCACGATGCGCCGTCGGAATGACGTAGCGGTCTTCGTAATTGGCAATGGCGAGGTAGCGGTACATGTCCTCGGCTTGCGCCTTGCTCAAGCCGACATCCTTGAGTACCTCGAGATTCTCGGTGCCTTCGACGTTCTGCGCACGCTTGTAGGCACGCATCGCCAGCAACCGCTTCAGCGCCAGCTTGACCGGCTTCTCGTCACCGGCAGTGAGCAGGTTGGCGAGATAGCGCACCGGGATACGCAGGCTGTCAACATCGGGCAGGATGCCGTTCATGCCCACCTTGCCGGCCTGGGCTGCATTCTGGATGGGCGACAGCGGCGGCACGTACCACACCATCGGCAGCGTGCGGTACTCCGGATGCAGCGGCAGCGCCAGCTTCCAGTCTACGGCCAGCTTGTACACCGGCGATTGCTGGGCCGCAGTAATCACGGAGTCCGGGATGCCGTCCTTGCGCGCTTGGGCAATGACCTTGGGATCGTTAGGATCCAGGAACATGCTCAACTGCTTCGGATACAGGTCGTGCTCGTTCGGCGTACTGGCCACTTCGTGGATACGGTCGGCGTCATAGAGCAGCACGCCAAGGTAGCGGATGCGGCCAACGCACGTTTCCGAGCACACGGTCGGCATGCCCGCCTCGATACGCGGGTAGCAGAAAATGCACTTTTCCGATTTCCCGCTCTTCCAGTTGTAATAGATCTTCTTGTAAGGGCAGCCACTGATGCACATGCGCCAGCCGCGGCACTTTTCCTGGTCAATCAGGACGATGCCGTCTTCCTCGCGCTTGTAAATCGCACCACTAGGGCAGGATGCAGCACAGGTCGGGTTCAGGCAGTGCTCGCACAGGCGCGGCAGGTACATCATGAAAGTATTTTCATACTCGCCATAGATGTCGGCCTGCACCTGATCGAAGTTTTTATCCTTGCGACGCTTGGCAAACTCGGTGCCGAGAATTTCTTCCCAGTTGGGGCCCCACTCGATCTTTTCCATGCGCTTGCCGGAGATGGCCGAGCGCGGACGAGCAGTCGGCTGGTGCTTTACTTCCGGCGCGGTATGCAGGTGCTGGTAATCAAAGTCAAACGGCTCGTAGTAATCATCGATCTCCGGCAGGTCCGGGTTGGCGAAAATGTTCGCCAACACGCGGAACTTGCCACCGATACGCGGATTGATGGAGCCATCGGCATTACGCACCCAGCCGCCCTTCCACTTGTCCTGGTTTTCCCATTCCTTCGGGTAACCGATACCGGGCTTGGTTTCCACGTTGTTGAACCACGCGTATTCCATACCCTCACGACTGGTCCAGACGTTTTTACAGGTGATCGAGCAGGTGTGACAGCCGATGCACTTGTCCAGATTCAGTACCATTCCTACCTGTGAACGAATCTTCATCGCATCGCTCCTCAATCAATCTTTGTCGGCAGAGGCTGTGGCAGGGCGTCCGTATCGGAGCCGTCCAGCCAGTCCACCTTGTTCATCTTGCGCACCACGACAAACTCGTCGCGGTTGCAACCCACGGTACCGTAGTAGTTGAAGCCCCAAGCCTGCTGGGCATAACCACCAATCATGTGCGTCGGCTTCATCACCACACGCGTCACCGAGTTGTGGTGACCACCACGGGTACCCGTCATTTCGCTACCCGGCATGTTCACGATGCGCTCCTGGGCGTGGTACATCATCACCATGCCCTCCTTGACGCGCTGCGACACCACCGCACGCGCCACCAGGGCACCGTTGGCGTTGAAGCACTCGATCCAGTCGTTATCCTCGATACCGGCCTTCTTCGCGTCGATTTCGGACATCCACACGATGGGACCGCCACGACTCAGCGTAAGCATGATCAGGTTGTCGGAATAGGTACTGTGGATACCCCACTTCTGGTGCGGCGTAATCCAGTTCAGCACGATCTCGGTGTTGCCGTTACCCTTCTTGCCCTTCACATATTCAGTCGTGCGGGTATTGATCGGCGGACGGTAGCTCATCAACTGCTCACCAAACGCCTGCATCCAGGGATGATCCTGATAGAACTGCTGACGGCCGGTGACGGTACGCCATGGGATCAGCTCGTGCACATTGGTATAGCCGGCGTTGTAGCTGACATGCTCGTCTTCCAGGCCGGACCAGGTCGGGCTGGAGATGATCTTGCGCGGCTGCGCCTGGATGTCACGGAAGCGGATGGACTCGTGCTCCTTGCCCACCGCCAGGTGTGCGTGGTCACGGCCCGTGAACTTGGACAAGGCTTCCCACGCCTTCACGGCCACATGGCCGTTGGTTTCAGGCGCCAGCGACAGGATCACCTCGGCGGCATCAATCGCCGACTCGATACGCGGACGGCCCTCACTGACACCCGGCTCCAGCACCTGGTGGTTGAGCTGACCCAGGAATTTGACCTCGTCCTCGGTATTCCAGTTGATGCCCTTACCGCCGTTGCCCAGCTTGTCAAGCAGCGGGCCCAGCGAGGTGAACTTCTTGTAGGTGTTGGGGTAGTCGCGCTCCACCACCACCATGTTCGGGGCATTTTTGCCCGGCACCGGATCAACGCCGTCAGACTTCCAGTCGGCACCACCAAAGGGCTGGGCCAGCTCACCGGCAGTATCGTGCAGCAGGGGAATGGTCACCAGATCCTGCTCGACCCCCAGCACGCCGTCCGCCAGTTCGGAGAACTTCTTGGCAATGCCCTTGTAGATCTCCCAGTCGGAACGGGATTCCCAGGCCGGGTCAATGGCGGCAGACAGCGGGTGAATGAACGGGTGCATGTCGGACGTGTTCATGTCGTCCTTTTCGTACCAGGTCGCCGTGGGCAGCACGATGTCCGAGTACACGCAGGTAGAGGACATCCGGAAGTCCAGTGTCGTCACCAGATCCAGCTTGCCGATCGCACCGTCATCCACCCACTCGGCTTCCGTGGGCTTGAGGCCGCCGCGCTTGCCGCAATCCTCGTTCATGACGCCATGCTTCGGCGTGCCCAGCAGGTACTTGAGCATGTACTCGTGACCCTTGCCGGAAGAGCCGAGCAGGTTGGAGCGCCAGATGAACATGTTGCGCGGGAAGTTGGCCGGACTGTCCGGCTGCTCGCAGGCAAACCGCAGCGAGCCATCCTTCAGCGACTGCACCACATAATCCTTCGGCGCCATGCCCTTGGCCGCTGCCTCGCGGCAGATCTGCAGCGGATTGCGGTTGAGCTGCGGCGCACTCGGCAACCAGCCGGCGCGTTCGGCACGGATGTTGTAGTCGAGCATATGCTCGGGGAATTTCGACTTGTCGGCGAGCGGCGAGAGGATCTCGTGGATGCTCATCTTCTCGTGGCGCCACTGCGAAGAGTGGTTATAGAAGAAGCTGGTACCGTTCATCTGGCGCGGCGGACGGCTCCAGTCCAGACCGAAGGCGAGCGGCAGCCAGCCGCACTGCGGACGCAGCTTTTCCTGGCCCACGTAGTGTGCCCAGCCTCCACCGCTCTGGCCCACGCAACCGCAGAG
>JBKHWB010000117.1:0-4479 GCA_046566745.1 Gammaproteobacteria bacterium | reverse complement strand
CCGAGCAAGTGGAAATCTCCAAGGGCCCGAGCGCCACCTTCGCCGGCCGTGGCACCGTCGGTGGCGCCGTGAACAGCATCAGCAAGCAGGCCAGCACCGAGCACGATTTCACCCGCCTCAAGGCCGGCTTCGGCACCGATGAGTTCCGTCGTATCGAACTGGACGCGAACCACGTCATCAATGACGAGGCGGCGGTGCGCTTCAACCTGCTGCAGGCCTATGAAGACGTGCCGGAACGCACGCCCGCCGACCGCGCCCGCCAGGGCTATGCCGCCTCGCTGCTGCTGAAACCCCTGGACAAGCTCAAGGTCATCGCCGACCTCTACCACCTGGAAGCGGACGACAAGCCAGACCTGGGCACCTACATTCGCCCTAACGGCGGCGCCCCCGTGGCGGATCTGCGGCCCTACCTGCAGGATCAGGATTTCCTGACGTCCGATGTCGATGTGGCCACGCTGCGCCTGGAGTACGCCTTCACCGATAACGTTCGCCTCACCAATGCCCTGCGCAAGGGCAGTGCCGACAACGGCTACGTGGCGACCGGCGCCCGCGGCACGACTCGCGGTACCAACGATGTTGCCCCGGGTGTGGCAACCGTGACGCTGAGCTCGCACCAGGGCTGGCAGCAGGTCGACTACCTGTCCGACCAGCTCAACCTGTTCATCGACACCGAACTGGCGGGCATGAAGCACCAGGTCATCGTGGGTGCGGAATTCACCGACCATTCCGTGCTGAACGGGGTGTACACCAACCTCAACAACCCGGCCAGGCAGAACTGCATCACCGGCACCACGGCCACCGCCAACAATGCCTACTGCATCATCGCGCCCGATAGCGCGTATATCAGCAATGTCCATTCGGTGATGGGTCGCTCCATCACCAGGGGCAACTGGGACTCCGACTGGAACGTCAAGACCTGGTCGCTCTCGCTGATGGATACCGTGGAGCTGACCGACCGGCTCAATCTCTTCGCGGGCGTGCGCATGGATGACTTCGAGTACTCGAATACCATCCAGAACACCACGACCTTGATCCAGACGCCCTACACCTACAGTGACACGCTGTTTAACTGGAATGCCGGCCTGGTCTACGAGATCAACGATGTCGGCAACGTCTACGCCAGCTACAGCACCGCCTCCGAGATCAACGGTGGCGAGTCCGACCTCGGCGCCAACTGCGGCTATGGTGGCATCTGCACTGTCGCCAACAATCCGACACTGGTGCGTAACAGCAAGCCGGAGAAAACCGAGAACATCGAGCTCGGCACCAAGTGGAACCTGGTGGACGACAAGCTGCTGCTGACGGCGGCGGTGTTCCGGGTCACCAAGGACGACGTGATGGAAAGCAATGCCAGCGCCTATGCCGCCACCGGCACGCTGAACTCTGGCCGCAATCGCGTGGAGGGTGTGGAAATCGGTCTCACCGGCAACCTCACCGAGAAGCTGTCCACCCAGTTCGGTGCCGCCACGATGAAGGCCGAGGTACTGGCCTCCGCGGCCAACCCGGCCAGCGTAGGTCGCACGCTCAGCAACTTTGCCGACGACAGCCTTTTCCTGCAGCTGCGCTACCAGCTTTTGCCCGCCTTCGCCTTCGGCGGGACGGCGACCTATTCCAGCGAACGCCACGCCGGCCAGTCGGACACCGCCGCCAGCTGGAACAACGCACTGGGCACCTACTCCTACAAGGTTCCGGACTACGTCGTATACGACGTGTTCGCGACCTGGGACGTGAACAAGCAGACCAGCCTGCGCCTGAATGTCGGCAACGTGACCAACGAGGACTACTACCTCGCGGCCTATCAGAGCGGCGCCTTCACCTACATCGGTGACAAGCGCAACGCGAAGCTGACGCTGGCGTACTCATTCTGATGCAGCACCACCGCCTCGCACGTCGCGAGGCGGTTCCCACAGGGAAGCCCGGAAGGCCGCGTGCTCTCCGTGCCCTTGACCATGAGGCCTTGTCATGACCACGCCCCGACCGCCCTTGTCCGCGGCGCCGCGCAACCTTTGTGCGGCGGCCGACTACGAGCGGCTGGCGCAGGATTTCATTGCGCCCGCCACATGGGCATGGCTGTCGGGTGGCAGTGGCGAGGAGCGCTGCCTGCGCGAAAGCCGTGCCGCGTTTGCAGGCTGGCGCATCACCAACCGCGTGCTCGGCGACCTCGCCACCGGACATACGCGGGTCGAGCTGGTCGGACATGCCCTGAAGCATCCCTTCCTGCTGGCGCCGGTGGCAGCGCAGCAGCTGGTGCATCCGGAGGCGGAGGCCGCCAGCGCCCGCGCGGCAGAGGCTCTGGGCGGCGGACTCGTGCTCAGCACACTGTCATCGTTGACGCTGGAGGATGTTGCCACCGCGGCCGGAAAGGGGGTGCGCTGGTTCCAGCTCTATTTCCAGCCGCAGCGCGAGGTGACGCTGGACCTGGTGCGACGCGCCGAGGCCGCGGGCTATTCGGCGCTGGTGGTGACGCTGGACGCGCCGGTGCAGCCCGCCAGTCGGCGGGCGCTGGAAGCGGGCTTCACGATGCCGGCCGAGGGACGTCCCGGCAGCCTCTCGCGTTATGCGCCGCCGCCCCGCCGCGAGCTGGCGGCCTCCGATAGCGTGGTGTTCCAGGGGCTGATGGCCGACGCCCCCACCTGGACCGACCTGGAGTGGCTGCTGGCGCAAACGCGCCTGCCCGTGCTGGCCAAGGGCGCCGCCCATCCGGCCGACGTGCGCCGCCTGCGCGAGCTCGGCGTTGCCGGTTTCGTGGTATCGGGCCATGGCGGCCGCGCGCTCGACGAGCTCCCGGCGCCATTGGACTTGCTGCCGACGGTGCGCGCGGCGGCGGGCGCAGATGCCACCGTGCTGCTTGATGGCGGCGTACGCAGCGGCGCCGATGCCTTCAAGGCGCTGGCGCTGGGCGCCAATGCCGTGCTGGTGGGCCGTCCCGCGCTGCAGGCGCTGGCAGTCGCCGGCGCACCGGGCGTCGCACACCTGCTGCGCCTGCTGCGTGAGGAACTGGAGGTGACCATGGCGCTTGCCGGTTGCGCGACGCTGGCAGACATCACCCGCGACGCGCTCTGGCGCGCGGCCAACCCGGAGCACACGACATGCTGATGGTGATCGAGAACGTGCTGGACAAGGCCACGGTGCGCGCCTTCCGCGAACAACTGGACAGTGCCGCCTGGAGCGACGGCCAGGCGACCGCGGGCGCCCTCGCCGCTCGCGTGAAACAGAACCAGCAGCTGCCCGACGCCTCGCCGGTAGCGCAGGCCCTGGGCAGGCACATCCTGGGGGTGCTCGGTCGCCATCCCCGGTTCCTGTCGGCGGCGCTGCCCGACCGCATCCATCCGCCCCGCTTCAACCGCTACGCCGGCGGTGGCCACTACGGCACCCACGTCGACGGCGCCATCATGCCGCTGCCCGGGTCGACCCAGCTCTTGCGCAGCGATTTGTCGGTGACGTTGTTCCTGTGCGAGCCAGAGGAATACGACGGCGGCGAACTGACCATCGAGACGAAGTTCGGGGCGCAACAGGTCAAGCTCGCCGCTGGTGACCTTGTCCTGTATCCCTCCAGCAGTCTCCACCGCGTGCTGCCGGTCACCCGCGGTGCCCGCGTCTGCAGCTTTTTCTGGCTGCAGAGCATGGTGCGTGACGACGGCGAACGCGAGCTGCTCTACGACCTGGACCAGTCAGTCCAGACCTTGATGGCGTCGCCGGAGGCCGCTGCCTCCGCGCAGGCGCTGCAGCTGTCCGGCATCTACCACAACCTGCTTCGACGCTGGGCCAGCGTCTGAGCAGCAGGCATTCACCCCTTGCAGGCGTCACCATGAAAAAGCTCATTCCCGCCCTCTTGCTGGCGGCCACCTCCAGCACCGCGCAGGCCGCCGCCAACTGCGGCCATGCGTCCCGGGAGAAATGGTTGCACGTGCCCGACATGCAGAAGTCGCGCGACCAAGGACGCCTCGCCATGCCAACCGGGAGAAAATGATGGGTGAGGCCCCATTGCCGGAACCCAGGCGTCCCGACACCGTCGCGGCGATGCCGGCACGCCTGTGGGCCCTTGCCGGCGTGATGCTGGCTCACGGCAGCCTGCTGGCGGTCATGCTCTGGAACCAGCCGACACCGGCGGCCGCCACGTCGCCGCCGGCGGTGGTCGGCGTACTGGTCTCGACACATAGCGAGCCGGTCACCGCTCCAGCCACCCCGCCACGGCCGCAGGCAGAGCCCCGGCCGGCGCCGGCCCCCGCGCCGGCACCGGCACCGGTGCGGGAACTGCCACCGTCGGAGCGGGCACCCGTGGCGCCGCCGCAGCCGCCAGCGGTACCGACTGAACCGACGGTCGCTGCGGAGTCCACGCCCGCGCCAGCATCACCGGCCGCTCCTGCCACCAGCGGGGACAGCAGCGCCACCGGCCCCGTGACACCCCCGCGCAACGACGCTGCGCACCTCAACAACCCCAAGCCGGTCTATCCGGCGGTATCGCGCCGCCTCAAGGAA
>JBKHWB010000116.1:0-4573 GCA_046566745.1 Gammaproteobacteria bacterium | reverse complement strand
GATCTGCATCACGGCATGGCGCGAGCCTTTTTCCTGCAGCGTGATGCCTTCGATGTTGGCGCCGTGGTCGGTGATCTGGCGGGCAATTTCGGCCAGCATGCCGCGCTGGTTGTCGAGCTCGATGCGCAGTTCGCTGGGGAATTCGCGCTCCATCTTCTCGGCCCAGCGCAGCGTCATGCACTTGTCGGGGCTGTCGCGCAGTTCGGCGAGCACGTTGTTGCAGGTGTCGCGATGGATGACGATGCCGCGCCCGGCGGACAGGTGGCCGACGATGGCATCGCCCGGCAGCGGCCGGCAGCAGCGGGCGTAGGTCACCACCAGGCCTTCGGTACCGCGGATGGCGATGCCGCGGCTGGCGGCATTGCCGCCGGTCGTGGTGGTGCGGGTGCTGTCGTCGGTATTGCCTTCCGGCAGCAGGCGGGCGGCGACGATCTGCGGCACGCGGTTGCCGATGCCGATGTCTTCGCACAGGGCGTCGAGATCGGGCAAGCCGAGTTCCGTCAGCACGGCCTGGATCTGTTCCGGCGGGAGTTTCGCCAGGCCGCTACCTTGCGTGCTCAGGGTTTTTTCCAGCAGGCGCCGGCCCAGGTCCACGGCCTCGGACTGTTGCTGGTCCTTCAGGAAGTGGCGGATGCTGGAGCGCGCCTTGGAGGTAATCGCAAAGTTCAGCCAGGCAGGGTTGGGGCGCGTACCGGGCACGGTCACGATCTCGACCGTCTGCCCGGTTTGCAGCGGCAGGCTGAGCGGGGCGAGGCGGTTGTCGATGCGCGCGGCCACGCAGGTATTGCCCACGTCGGTGTGCACGGCGTAGGCAAAGTCGACCGGGGTGGCACCCATGGGCAGGGTCAGGATGCGGCCCTTGGGCGTGAAGACGTAGACCTCGTCCGGGAACAGGTCGATCTTCACGTTCTCGATGAACTCCATCGAGTCGCCGGCATTCTTCTGGATTTCCAGCAGGGATTTCATCCACTCGCGGGCGCGTGTCTGCGAGGTGTTGGTGAAGCCGTCGTTCTTGTACAGCCAGTGCGCGGCGATGCCGTTGTTGGCCATGGCTTCCATCGCTTCGGTGCGGATCTGGATCTCGATGGGAACGCCGCGCTGGCCTTTCAGGATGGTGTGCAGGGACTGGTAGCCGTTGGCCTTCGGAATGGCGATGTAGTCCTTGAACTTGCCGGGAATGGGTTTGTAGATGCCGTGCACGACGCCCAGTGCGCGATAACAGGCATCGACGTTTTCGGTGATGATGCGAAAGCCGTACATGTCCATGATTTCGGCAAACGATTTCTGTTTGTCGCGCATCTTCTGGTAGATGCTGTACAGGTGCTTTTCGCGGCCGATCACGCGGGCATTCACGCCTTCTTCCTGCAGCCGGGCCTCCAGTGTTTCCTTGATGCTGCTGACCATTTCCTTGCGGTTGCCACGCGCGGCCCGGACGGCCTTCTTGATGAGCGGGGCGCGCATGGGGAACAGGGCTTCAAAGCCCAACTCCTCGAACTCCACGCGCATCTCGTTCATGCCCAGGCGGTTGGCAATGGGGCCGTAGATTTCCAGGGTTTCGGTGGCGATGCGACGGCGCTTTTCCGGGGTGAGTACGTCGAGGGTGCGCATGTTGTGCAGGCGGTCGGCCAGCTTCACCAGGATGACACGGATGTCCTGCGTCATCGCCAGCATCATCTTGCGGAAATTCTCGGCCTGCGCTTCGGCCTTGGTGTTGAACTTGACCTGGGTGAGCTTGGTGACGCCGTCGACCAGGTCGGCCACTTCCGGGCTGAACTGCTCGGCAATCTCGGCCTTGCTCACGCCGGTGTCCTCGATCACGTCATGCAGCATGGCAGCCATGATGCTCTGGTGATCCATGTGCATGTCGCACAGGATGTTGGCGACCGCCAGCGGATGGGTAATGTAGGGGTCGCCGTTGCGCCGGAACTGCCCCTCGTGGGCGATTTCGGAATAGAGGTAGGCGCGCCGGATATCAGCAATCTGATCGGGCGTGAGATAGGTGTCGAGGCGTTGGCATAAGGCGTCGATGCCGGAGACGGAACTCATGGCCTGAGTCTCCGGGCTTCGCGCGGGGTGCGTCAAGGGGGCAGCACGAATATTGCCGCACCCCTTGCGTCAGGTCACAGGTCGTCGTCTTCCTGGGCGGCGGCGTTCAGGGCGCCGGACTGGGCGGCATCGAGCTGGAGCAGGTCGGCAAACGGCTCTTCTTCCTCTTCCGGCTTGGCGGTGAGGATTTCACGGGTGACCTGGCCGGCAGCGATTTCACGCAGGGCCATCACGGTCGGCTTGTCGTTTTCCCAGGGCAGGCCGGCTTCCTTGCCACCGGTGGCAAGCTGGCGGGCGCGCTTGGCGGCGACCAGGACGAGTTCAAAGCGGTTGTCCAGATTGTCCAGGCAGTCTTCAACGGTAACGCGGGCCATGACGGGAACCTCGGGTAGTGCAGGAGTGCGGGAATGCAAGAGGGCGGAGTCTACGCAAGCCGCCCCTTGGCCGCAAGCCGCGGGCGCCGGAACGCCCGGGGCCGGGCTCAGCCGCTGATCAGGGCGGTCAGCAGGCGCTCGTGGCGCACGGACTGGGAGCGATGGCTCAGCCGGGCAGCGCGGACGATGGCCTTGAGGTCGGCCAGGGCGGCGTTGAAGTCGTCGTTGATCACCAGGTAGTCGAACTCGGCATAGTGGCTGATGTCGCCCTGGGCCTCGCTCAGGCGGTGCGCAATGACGTGGTCGGGATCGGTATCACGGCCGCGCAGGCGCCGTTCCAGCACCTCCAGCGTGGGCGGCAGGATGAAGATGCTGACGGCATCGGGCACCAGCCGGCGTACCTGTTGCGCGCCCTGCCAGTCGATCTCCAGGATGACGTCGCGGTCGGCCTTGAGCTCGGACTCCACCCAGCTGCGCGAGGTGCCGTAGAGGTTGCCGAACACCTCGGCATGCTCCAGGAAGTCCCCGGCCTCGATCATGCGCACGAAGTCGTCCCGCGTGGTGAAGTGGTAGTTCACGCCGTGCTCTTCGCCCGGCCGGATGGGGCGGGTGGTGTGCGAGACGGACACGCCGATGCCTTCCTTTACTTCCAGCAGGGCTTTCACCAGCGAGGTCTTGCCGGTGCCGCTGGCGGCGGACACCACAAACAATGTTCCGGACATGGGGGGATTCCGTGGTAGCTCTTCCGATGGCAGTTCCGTGCCCGGGCCGCGAGCGGCCGGGCAGGCATTACTCGATATTCTGTATCTGCTCGCGCATCTGCTCAATGAGCACCTTGAGCTCCACCGACGACAGGGTGCTGTCGGCATTCACCGACTTCGAGCCCAGGGTGTTGGCCTCGCGGTTGAGCTCCTGCATCAGGAAGTCCAGGCGGCGACCGACCGCGCCCTTGTCCTTGAGCACGCGGCGGATCTCGGCCACGTGCGAGGTGAGGCGGTCCATCTCCTCGGCCACGTCGATCTTCTGGGCAAACAGCACCAGTTCCTGTTCCAGGCGCTCGGCGTTGAGCTCGTCCTTGATCTCGGCCAGGCGTGCCAGCATGCGTTCGCGGTAGTGGGCCAGGATCACCGGCATGCGTTCCCGCACCTTGTCGGTCTCGGCCACCATGGCGGTGAGGCGGTCCTCAATCAGCCGGGCCAGCTCGGTGCCTTCGCGTTCGCGCATGGCAATAAAGCCGGTCAGCGCCTGCTCAAAGGCCTGCAGCGCCGAGGCATGCAGGGCCTCGGTATCCACATCGCGGCTGCGGATCACGCCGGGCAGGCGCAGGATGTCGGTGGCATTGAGCGGGGCGGCATGGCGGGCCATCTGGTCGATCTCGCTTGCCGCGGCCACCAGCTGGCGGGCCAGGTCCTGGTCAATCGACACGGTGCCGGCGCTGGCCTCGGCCATGTCCAGGCGGAACTGGACTTCCACCTTGCCGCGCGTGAGCGTGGCGCGCAGCCGTTCCCTTAACGGGAATTCCAGGTCGCGCAGCGCATCCGGCAGCCGGAACGACGGCTCCAGGTAACGGTGGTTTACTGACCGGACCTCGCAGGCCACGGTGCCGAACGCCCCTTTGACCTCGGCCCGGGCAAATGCCGTCATGCTGCGAATCATCGGAATCTCCTGTCGTGCTGGCGGCGCGCCATGTGCGGCGGCCGTTGCGGTGGACGCATTGCTGCCCTCGCCCGTTTTCCTGAAACCGTTCGGGCTGAGCCTGTCGAAGCCCCGTGGCGGCACGGGCCGACACGCGCAGGGTGAACGGGGTTTCGGGTGGATCGCCAAAGGAGGCGATTGTAGCAGAGCCGGCCGCCCGGGTCGGGGTGGTATACTGCTCGCCGCATTTTCACGGAGTCTCCCATGCGCCCTTCAGGCCGTAACCCCGACCAGCTGCGTCCGGTCACCATCACCCGCCAGTACACCCGCCACGCCGAAGGCTCCGTCCTCGTCGAATTCGGCGACACCAAGGTGCTGTGCACCGCCAGCGTCGACAACAGCGTGCCCCGCTTCCTGAAAGGCAAGGGTGAAGGCTGGATTACCGCGGAATACGGCATGCTGCCAAGGTCCACCCATACCCGCAGCGACCGCGAAGCCGCCCGCGGCAAACAGGGCGG
>JBKHWB010000115.1:0-4625 GCA_046566745.1 Gammaproteobacteria bacterium | reverse complement strand
AATACAGCTCCAGATGGCGGTAGGTATTCCAGGCCAGGGTTCCGACGCGGTCGCCGGTTTTCACGCCCAGGCGGTTCAGGGCGTTCGCCAGGCGCGCGCTGCGGGCGGCTGCGTCTTGCCAGGTGTAGCGGTGGATATCGCCTTCCACGCGACGGGTGACGATCTCGGCCTTGGGGTGGTTCACCACGGCGAAGTCGAGCAGGCTGGAAATCAGCAGGGGTCTGTCCATCATCTGGCCAATCATGGCGAAGTCTCCGTTGTGCCGGCTGCGGCCGGTCTGGTCTGGGGTGGGCAGGCTTTTGCCCGCACCTGGCGAGACAAAAGGCTCTCGATCATACGACCGCCCTTCCCGCGTGAGAAGGTAAACAGTCATGCCGAAGCGGCACGGATGGTGAGGGAATGTGTCAGCGGAAGCGGGCGGCCTCCTGCTGCCAGTCGCTGCTGCGCTGTTCCAGCATCAGGGCGTGCCACAGGCGATCGGTCAGCGCCGGGTGGCGTTGCCGGAAACGGTGCGAAAACACGAGGTAGAAGTCCTTTTCTTCGAGGGCCAGCGGCAGCGGTTCGATGCGGCCCTGGTAGGTATCGTGGTCGGCAAGCAGGCGCTCGCCCTCCCCGGCGGTGATGGCAACTGCGTTCAGGTCGCCGACGATCAGGGCCTGCAGCAGGCGGGCCGGCAGCCGTTGCTGCTGCGCAATGGTGGCGCCGTGGCGACGCAGGGTGTCGGCAATCGAATACCCGGTGGGTACGCCGACCGGCCCTGATACCACCAGCCGCCGGCCATCCCATTGCACACCGGTGTCTCCGGTGCGCCGGTATAGCAGGTAGCGGTTGCGCATGAGGCGACGTTCCGCATCCGGCCGGCCCTGGCTAAGCGGGTAGGCCCCGATGCGCTGGCGTTCGGGGCGGTAACTGGCACCGACCACGCCGTCCATGTCGCCGGTCGACACCTTGAACAGGCAACGGGCCCAGGGCATGGCATGGAAACGGATGCGCACGCCCGTGCGGCGGGCCGCCCGCTCGATCAGCAGGTTGTTGAGGCCGGCGCGGTCCGGCAGCGTCCAGGGATAGTCGCCCTCGTCACTCTGGCAGAGTTGCAGCTCCAGCGGGGCGGCCGGAAGGGCAAGAGGCAGCCAGAGCAGGCCGCCGAGCAGGATGTGGCGTAGGCGCATGGGCGAACCCGGATGCTGTAGCGACAGGGTTCAGCGTATCACCAATGCGCCGGGAAAGACGCAGGTAAAGGTGGACCCCTGGCCGAGCGTGGACTGGACATCAAGCCGGGCGTGGTGCTGCAGCAGCACATGTTTGACGATGGCCAGGCCCAGGCCGGTGCCGCCGGTGGCGGTGGAGCGGGCGGCATCGGCCCGGTAGAAGCGCTCGGTCAGGCGTGGAATGTGGCGGGCTTCGATGCCGATGCCGTTGTCGCTGACGCTGAAGTAGGCGTGCTGGTCATCCGCCCACCAGCGGATGCGGATGCGCCCGTTCGGTGGCGTGTATTTCACGGCGTTGGTGACCAGGTTGGAAAAGGCGCTGCACAGGTTGTTCTCCAGACCCAGCAGGTTTACGCCGGCATCACATTCCAGCGTGATGTCCTGGTGTTTTTCCAGCCCGAAGGCCATGGCCTCGTTGCGGACCTGGCCGAGCAGGGCATGGATGTTGATGCGTTGCGGCTCTTGCTGGGTGGTGTCGTTCTCCAGGCGGGACAGCAGCAGCAGGTCGTTGACCAGGTTGTTCATGCGGTCGGTCTGGGCCTGCATCTGCTGCAGGGCACGCAGCCAGCGTGGCGATACCGTGTCGCTGTTGCCGAGCAGGGTTTCCAGGTAGCCGGCCAGCACCGTCAGCGGCGTGCGAAGTTCATGCGAGACGTTGGCCACGAAATCCTTGCGCATCTGCTCCAGGTTCTGCAGTCGCGTCACGTCGTCCACGATCATCAGGCGGTCGTTCTTGCCGAAGCGCGTGATCTCGAACTGCAGGTGCCGGCCGGGGTGGATCTCCGAAGGCATCAGCAGGGCGTCGTCGTACGGCCCCTGCTCGAAATAGCGGCAGAACACCGGGTCCCGGATGAGGTTGGTGACCGGTTGCCCGACGTCGTCGGGGGCCTTCAGGCCAAGCAGGCGTTCGGCGGCGGGATTCCACCACTCCAGGTTGCCCCGACTGTCAATCAGGACCACGGCCTCCTTCAGGGCGGAGACCGAGTTGCGGGCGCGTTCGATGATGCTGAGCAGGCTGTCGCGGGCGCGGCCTTCGTCCCGGCGCAGTTTGTGGATGCGGTTGAAGATGTCTTCCCACAGGCCGTGGGCTTCGGGCACCTCGGCATCGGGGTTCTCGCGCAACCAGCGGTAGAGTTTTTCGATGTTGCGCAGGTGCAGCGCGGTGTAGCTGAGCAGGCCGGTGGCCAGCGCCCAGGCCGGGTAGTCGATCAACCAGCCGATGAGGCCGGCCAGCAGCAGGAAGGACAGCAGGCGCCGGGCCTCCTGTTTCATCAGGTCGCTCACGATGACGGGTTACTCCGGGGCAGGGGTCGCCGGCAGGACAGGTCGTGCCGGATCATCGTCACGGGGCACTGGCACTCGCGGCATCCGGCGCGCTGTCCACCCGGGTCGAGAAGCGGTAGCCGGTACCGCGCACGGTCTGGATGAAGCGGTCATAGCCAAACGGTTCCAGCGCCTTGCGCAGACGACGGATGTGCACGTCGATGGTACGGTCTTCCACGTAGACATTGCCACCCCAAACCTGGTCCAGCATCTGCGTGCGCGAATACGCGCGCTCCTGGTGGCTCATGAAGAACGCCAGCAGCCGGTATTCGGTGGGGCCCATTTCCACGGGACGATCGTCGGCCGTGATGCGATGGCTGACGGGATCCAGCTTGAGTCCTTCGGCCTCGATCACCTTTTCGGCGTTCAGGCTGGAGGTGCGGCGCATTACGGCGCGGATGCGCGAGACCAGTTCGCGGGTCGAGAAGGGCTTGGTGATGTAGTCGTCGGCGCCGGCATCCAGGCCCTGGATCTTGTTGTCCTCTTCACCGCGCGCCGTGAGCATGATGATGGGGATTTCGCTGGTGGATTCGTCGCGTTTCAGGCGGCGGGCCAGCTCGATGCCGCTCATGCCGGGCAGCATCCAGTCGAGCAGGATCAGCGCCGGCCGCTCGTCGACAATAAGGTGGTGGGCGGCAAGAGCGTCCTCCGCCTCCAGGCATTCGAAGCCGGCCAGGTCGAGCGCGATGGCGATCATCTCGCGGATGGCGGCTTCGTCGTCGACGATCAGGATGCGTTCGTTCTTCATGGCGCCAGGCCTTCTCTTCACTCGGATTGATGACGAGCGTATTACAGCTTGGACCGATGACAGAAATATTACAAAGGTCGGGTAAATCCCCGGACGGACGGCCGGACGGCCGGGGCAAGCGGCCTATTCCCGGTCCGCCGGCGGCGCCTCATGCAGACGGTTGATGCCCATCAGGCGCAGCATGGTTTTTTCGTAGAACGGCTCGCTGGAGCCGGACTTCATTTTGTAGATGAAATACTTCTCGAAGGCGATCTTGGCCCAGTGCACCCACTTGCCCTTGCGGAACCAGGTCACGTTGCGCGGCGGAATCTGCGGAATGGCGACAAAAGCGGCTCCGGTATCCCCCATGTCGGCCAGGCAGAAAGCAGCCAGCGTGCCTTTGTGTGTCGGCTCCTTGCCGGCCAGGACATCACGTACGTTGTGCACGATGGCGGTGATCATGGACTCGATCATGTAACCGGTCTTGGGGGTACCGCAGGGGACGGGGGTGGCCTCCACCGGCGGAATGGCGACACAGACGCCGGCCGACCAGATATTGGCGTATTTCGGGTTGCGCTGGTGCTCGTCGATCAGCACGAAGCCCTTCGGGTTGCACAGGCCCTCCACGGCGGCGACGGCATCCACGCCGCTGAACGCGGGAATCATCATGCTGTGCACGAAAGGCAGTTCATGCGGTTTTTTCAGTTTGCCGTCAGCGTGGCGCAGGTGGCGGCTAAAAAAACGTGACGGTTCAGGGCGCGGGACGACTGATGGTTAACGCGCCGCGCAGCGAGCCGGGGGCAAAGCCGGTAGCTTGGTCATCCGGATACGCGGCCCGGATGGCCTCCTTCAGGGCGGGGTCGACGTTGCTGCCGTGGCAGACGGCGCAGACCGGGCCGGTCGGGATGGCTCTCATGTAGCGCCAACGCCGCTGGTCACCGGCGCCCGTGGTTTCGTGAAAGCTCAGGCCGGCGACGTTGGCACCGTCCTCGGCCGCCAGCGCAAAGCCTTCGAGGATCTGGCGTTCCCACGCATCCGGGGCATTGGCGGGGTTGCGCATGCGCAGGGCCGTGCGGCCCACGGTCCAGCCGCTGTCGCGCGACACCTCCGCTGCGATCACGCCGGCTTGGTCACGGCAGACGATCACCGCCGCCATCGGCCCGCCCAGTTGCTGGCTGAGCGCGTTGGCGCGGGCAAGGTCGCTGATGGGGGATGTCGGTGTCTCCGCGATGGCAAGCGAAGCCATGACCAGCATGGCGGCGGTAGATGGCAGGCGCATCAACACGGCAAAACCCCTTTTCTGATGTGTCTTTATACCCCCTAGGGTATAGAGGGCTGGGCATCAAGGGAACTGATGCAGGTCAACT
>JBKHWB010000114.1:0-4778 GCA_046566745.1 Gammaproteobacteria bacterium | reverse complement strand
TGCGGCTCAGCATGAGCACCAAATCGGCAAAGTTCCGGGTGCCGTGGTTATAGACCTGGTCCACCCGGGGGCTCACGCCCAGCACTTCCAGCCAGATGATGCGGGCGGCGGCGGTGTCTTCCACCTGTCGGAAGAAAGCGTCCAGGCCGGTGTCGATGAGGGCTTCGGGGCGCTGGCCAGGGCCGGCAGCCTGCAGCGCGGCCATGATGCGGGCCTGCATCTCAGCCATCAGCTCCTCGTAGACCGCCACCAGCAGGTCTTCGATGCTCCCGAAGGATTCGTAGAAATAGCGGTCGGTAAGGCCGGCTTCGGCGCACAGGGTGCGCATGGTGGTCTTGCGGTAGCCAATCTGGCTGAACAGCACCCGGCCGGCCGCGATGAAGCAGGCCCGTCGCCTCGCCATGCGCTCCTCGGGCGATTCCCCGCCATAGGTGCGGTGGGGCGTTCGCCCCGTTCGTTCATCTTTCATGCCTGACTCGTGAAGCCGGCTCCGCGCAGCCGATCCGGGAAGTATCCGACCAGAAGTAATTGATGACAACTGTCATCAGAATTATATTGACGACGGTTGTCGTCAGATGTGCGATTGCGGTTGCGCCTGTAGCTGATGAGGCCGGCCTGTGGTCAGTGACCAGGGGCAACCAGATGTCCTGAGGAGGGCGGCATGAAATACCACGACACCATTCACTATCCGTTGCCGACGGCCTCGCTGTTCCGGTTTTTTACCGATCCGGATTTTTTTGTGCGCAAGTACCTGGCCCTGGGGGCCACGAACGTGAAAGTGACTCACGCCGCAATGACGGGCAGCCAGTCGACGATTACCGTAACGCGTGATGTGCCGGTGGAGGTGCCCATTCCGTCGTTTGCGCGGTCGCTGGTTCCTTCGCACATCACGCTGGTGCAGACCGATGCGTGGGATACGGCAACAGCCCGAGGCAGCCTGCTGATCGAATTCAAGGGCATGCCGGTGCGGATGACGTGTGACATCACGCTGCGCGATCACGCAGAGGGCGCGGTGGAAGAACTGGATTTCGATATCCGCGTGAACGTACCGTTGGTGGGCAGCAAACTGGAGGCGCTGCTGGCGCAGGACCTGCGGCTCAAGTTCCAGCGGGATACGGACGTTACCCTGGATATCATGAACAGCCATGCCGGCCTGGAACGGGCTGAAGGAGTCTGACATGACAGGCAACAGGATGCCGGTGGGGGCAGATGGCCAGACGCCCGCCCTGCCCAGGGCTGTGTTTGTTACCGGGGCCAACGGATTCATTGGTCGTGCACTCTTGCAGCGCTATCGCGATCTGGGTTGTGATGCGCGCGGCATGGACTTCCAGGCCGACCCGGCGCGCAACGTGGTCGCGGGCGACCTCATGCAGCCGCAAACGTGGGCGGCACACGCGAAGGGGTGCGACCTGTTCATTCACACCGCCTCGGTGGTGTCGCTGTCTGCCGACTGGATGCAGTACCGCACGATTTCCGTGGAAGGCACGCGCGTGGCGCTGGATGTGGCCATTGCCGGCGGCGCGAAACGCTTCGTGCATTTCTCGTCGATTGCCGCGATGGGCAATGCGTACCACGCCGGCGCCGATGAGCGCACGGCCGTCGTGATCGGTCCTGAGTACCGTTACGGCGTGGGCAAGGGCGCGAGCGAGCACGTGGTGCTGGCAGCGCACGCTGCTGGCGAAATTGATTGCACCATCATTCGTCCCGGCGATGTGTACGGTCCCGGCTCCCGTGCATGGTTGCTGGAGCCGCTGCACATGGCGCAACGCGGTCGTCTGTTGTTGCCGGATGGGGGCAAGGGCACGTTCACGCCAGTGTACGTGGACGACCTGCTCGATGGTGTGATGCTGGCCGCCGGCCTGGCGGTGGCGAGCGGGCAGATCTTTATCCTGTGGGGCAACGAGCCGGTGAGCTGTCGCGAGTTTTTTTCCCATCACTGGCACTGGGCCGGCCGCAAGGGATCGCCACCGTCGCTGCCCTTGCAGCCGCTGTTGTGGCTGACCTGGGGCGTGCAGCAGTTCAATCGCCTGTTCCGCATCCAGGATGAAACCGCGCCCGACACCATGCTGATGTTTGCGCGGCCCGGCGGTTACAGCAGCGAAAAGGCGCGGAAGTTGTTGGGCTATCAACCGAAGGTGGGATTGGCCGAGGGCATGCGCCGCTCGGAGGTTTGGTTACGGGAAATCGGTGAGCGCATCCACGGCCAAGGTTGACTCGGCGATGGGTGCTGGCATGACTTCGGCGTAAAAACACAAAGGCCACCGGAAGGTGGCCTTTGTGTTTTCGGGTGCCGATCCCGGCAGGTCACTTGATACGGATCAGGGATGAGTGCAATGGCATGAACATCGGTGAATGAGGTTGCTATGATGAACGGATGACTTGGCAAAGGATGACGGATATGAAGAAGCTTGTGAGCGCTCTGCTTCTCCTGGGGGCTTCCGTGGCGCTGCCCATTCAGGCACAGCCCGATCTTGATCGTCTCCGGTCGGTCTTGCCCGGCAAGTTGCCTGCCAATCCGACTCCCTCGGCAAGCAGTGGAAGCACGGCTGCGACACTCGAGGATGCTGCACCGAAAATGACGCTGCGCCTGGCGCCGAACGGAAAGATCGTTGAGATTCGCAATGACAGCAAGGGGGTAGTGCAGCTGGAGCAGGTGGTGGCCCATTACCGGTTTCCCGGCATCGATGGGGAAGAGCGCCCCGCCTGTACACGTAACCAGTTGCAGCCGGGAATGTATTCGGCCTGCGAGCTGCATGCCGAACGCATGGGCTGCTCGTCGCTGACCGGCATTGACGTCGAGATGACGGTGAACGGCCAGCGGATGGTAGAGCGCGTACCGTTTGAGTCGCAGATCAGGGCGATTGGCCACAGTCCGCGTATCGAGTTGGCCAAGCCGAAAAGCGCGGGGCGTGCCGAAATCCGCGTGGAGGCGACAGGGCAGTATGTGCGCCCTGGCACCCAGGTGGTGATGAAGGGATTGGTGACCCTGAACTCCCTGCAACGATTCCCGGCCACTTTCCAGTTGACGCAGGAAGCGAATTATCTGGGCCGCTGGGTCTATGTCGCCTCGCCGGTGGACAACCAGCCGGTTGACCGCGTGTGTTTTCATCTGCAGGAAATCACCACGGATGACCGTTTGATGTGCGGTGGCGTGGGGGCGCTGCTCTACCGCAATACGGATGGCGGACAGATCCCCACCGATCATAATTACGGCAACATCTTCGTCCACAACCAGGTGTGCCAGTGAGTCGCGTGCGCAGGTCCTGACGCGGGAGTGCCGGGGCAACACATCTTTCGGTGTGTCGTCCCGATTCCTGCGCCGGGCATGACTCTCTAGTGTGCGGCGCTGAGGATGGCGTGAGCGCCTTTCTCGGCAATCATCACCGTGGGCGCATGAATGTTGCTGCCGGTGATGGTGGGCATGACGGACGAATCAATCACACGCAAGCGCTCCAGGCTGTGTACGCGCAGGTTGGCATCCACCACGGCCATGTGGTCGGTGCCCATGGGGCAGGTGCCGGCAGTGTGATACACGGTTTCCACGTGGTCACGTACCCACTGGCGCAAGTCCTCGTCACTTTGCACTTGCGGCCCCGGACTTTCTTCGCCGCCGTGAAAAGCCTGCATCGCCGGTTGTGAAAGAATCTCACGGCCCAGGCGAATGCCGCGCACCAGTGCGTCCAGTTCCTTCTCTTTGGAAAAATATCCCGCATGAATGAGGGGCGGTGCAAACGGATCGGCGTTGCGCAGCGTCACCCGTCCGCGGCTTTCGGGACGCAGATGGCAGATATGCAGCACGAAACCGGCGCGCATCGGCGTGAACAGTCCGCGACCGTGCGGCTCCATGCGCACCGCCGCGAACTGCAGCTGCAGGTCCGGAATGGGTTCGTCGGGATGCGACCGCACAAAGCCGCCAGAGTCCGTTGGGGTAAACACGAAATTTTTCTGGAAGAGCATGCGCTTGAAAAAGGCGAGACTGGTGCGCGTGGGAGCGACGGCCATCGAGGTGCCCGACTTGTCGAGGCAACGGATGATGATGTCAGGATGATCCTGCAGGTTTTCGCCGACGCCGGGCAGGTCATGCACAACAGGGATGCCATGCGACTGCAGCTCTGCGGTCGGACCCACGCCGGACAGCTTGAGCAGGTGCGGTGAGTTGATCACGCCGGCACTCAGGATCACTTCCTTGTGTGCCTGCAGCGTTTCACGTGGGCCTTTGGCGCCCTGCCGCGCAATTTCGACGCCGGTGGCCGTCTTGCCCGAAAACAGGACGTGCGTGGCATGAACGCCGGTCATCACGGTCAGGTTGGGACGTGACAGCACGTCGTCCAGAAAAGTGTAAGCGCTGTTGGCGCGCTGCCCGCTCGGTGTTTGTGTGACCTGAAAAAATCCGCAGCCTTCCTGGTGTTCGCCATTGAAGTCGTCTGTCAGGTGCTGCCCGGCTTCGCCGCAGGCCGCCACGAAGGCTTCGCTCACGGGAAAGTGGTAGTTGGTGTCGACCACATCCATCGTGCCCTGGTTGCCGTGCCAGGCATCCGCGCCGCGCTGCTGGCGCTCCGAATGCCGAAACCACGGCAGTACGCTCTGGTAGTCCCAGCCGGGATTGCCCAGGGAAGCCCAGTGGTCGTAGTCACGCGGATGGCCGCGCGTGTAGATCATGGCATTCACCGAACTGGAACCGCCGAGGGCACGCCCGCGCGGCCAGAAAAAGCGGCGGTTGCCGGTGCGCGCCTCGGGCTCGGTGCGATAGCCCCAGTTGTAGGTGCGGCTGTTCATCA
>JBKHWB010000113.1:0-5130 GCA_046566745.1 Gammaproteobacteria bacterium | reverse complement strand
GACGGGGTGATCCTCAATCCGGAACGAGACGAGATGGTCAAAATGGCTGCCTGCGTTCCACATACTGAGCTCAAGGCTGCGTGACTCAGGCGACAACTACCTTGACGCGCGCCGGGCCGCGCCTCAAGGCCGTGAGTTGTTCGCGCTGCGCATCGTTGAGCACCAGTTCCGTCTTGGGTCTTCCTCTCATGAAGGCTCGGCGGCCACCAGCGCGGTGGAGTGAGGGTTAGTCCTAACTATGTGAAGCAAATTCAACTACTATATTAGTTGTGCGTAATTTGTATCGCAATCGCGACGGGCAGCGTGGTACTGAGTGGAACTGCCCAAGAGCTTTCAGACGAGCCTCGGGTGCGTCACAACTACCTCGGGTACTGAAAAGCCCCAACCCTTTCATGCAACCAAGGAGTCAGAGCGTGCGATTTAGGAACAAAGTTGTAATGGTCACTGGAGGTGCCAGCGGGATCGGCGAGGCGTGCATTCGAATGTTTGCCGCTGAAGGAGCGTCAGTAGTCGTAGCAGACCTCCTGGATGAGGAGGCCGGTGTACTGTGTCGGGCGATCCGGGACGAGGGCGGAAAAGCGACGTTCATTCATCTTGACGTCTCGCAGGAAGCGCAATGGTCGGCAGCGATCGATGAGATCCAGGAAAAACTGGGACGCCTGGATGTGCTGGTCAACAGCGCCGGTATCAGCGGCTTCGTCCACGATCGTGAAAGCACGGCGTACCTGGACCGCATCATGGCGATCCATCTGCGGGGCTGTTTCCTCGCGATCAAGCACGGAGCGCCCGCGATCGCCCAATCCGGAGGCGGCGCCATCGTGACACTGTCCTCGATTGCCGCCTATGAAGGCTTCAATGGTCAACATATGGGCTACAACGCTGCCAAAGCCGGCGTGCTTGCCATGACACGCTGCGCTGCCGGCGAATACGCCCGCCAAGGTGTGCGTGTGAACAGCGTGGTGCCTGGACTCATGACACCGATGCGCACTTCGGTGGTGTCTGCTGATCCAGTCATGCGGGCTCGCTTTTTCGAGCGTGTGCCGATCAACCGCGAGGGAACCGCCCAGGAGGCGGCCAAGGCTGTCCTGTTCCTCAGCTCAGAAGATGCCTCGTACCTCACCGGCACTGACTTGGTGGTTGACGGCGGCTATACCGCCTACACCTACTGACTGGGAGCTTGCAGCGATGAGCAGCATTGTTCTCGTTCACGGTGCATGGTCGGCAGCTTGGGCATGGCGTGACTTCCGTGCGCTGCTGACATGCGGCGGAGAGACAGTCTTTACACCGACGCTCACAGGACTGGGCGAACGTCGGCACTTGCTCACACCAAAGATTGAGCTGGAAGACCATATTCAGGACATCTGCGAAGGCCTGTTCATGGAGGATCTGCAAGACGTCGTGCTGGTGGGCCACAGCTACGGTGGCATGGTGATCACGGGCGTCGCCGACCGCATGCCCGACCGGGTGCGGCACCTGGTCTATATCGACGCTTTTATGCCCGACGACGGTGAATGTGTCTTTGACCTGATGCCCTCCGCTCAGGTGGCCATGCTCCGTGATGACGTTGATCGGCATGGCGCGGGGTGGCTGATCCCCGCGCCCCCATTGCCAGCAGATACACCACCCGAGGCAGTGCAGTTCGCGCAACAGCGCCGCGGGCCCCAACCCATGCAGACGTTCACGTCGCCGATCAAACTGACCGGGCGATGTCGATCGCTCCCGACGACCTACGTCTATTGCACGCGCACCAACGTCCACGACACCTTCAGCCTGTCAGCGCAACGGGCTCGAGAGAGACCCATCTGCCAGTTTCTTACTCTGGACGCATCCCACAACCCCCACCTCACACAGCCGCGAGCGCTGCAGAAGATTCTGCAGGCCTGCCAATCAGGACACGCGACTGGAGTGGAGTCGTAAAGGAGCAAATATGAAGACCTACTCGGGCGATCGAACTATCGACGGCGTGATCGTGCTCGTGGACCAAGCACGCTTGCTGCCTGATACGGGCGGAGCGATTTTTTCGGACACTGGGTTCGAATGGGGGTACGACGGCCCGGGCCCGCGCCAACTCGCGTACGCCATCTTGATCGATCACCTCGGTGACGCGAGTCGCGCCAAGGCGCTGGTTCCGAGATTTGTCGAAGGCTGTGTCGCCAGGCTCGACAACGAGTGGTCGATCTCGAGCGCCGATATCGAGGCTGTACTGAATTCGCCCGAACGAACGGGTCAACGCGCCTGACGCAGCCACGTGCAACGCGCCTGTTGACGCATGGCTGTAAGGCAATCAACTTGGACTATTTCAACGGAGAACGTCATGGAACTTGTTAATACAATCATGGGACAACGGCAGCGGAAGTATCGCGAGATGTATCGCGAGAGAGTCTCCGGCTGGTACAACGGGTGGCTGCACGTCATGATCATCTATCTCGCCGGTTCCAGTGCCTTGTACATCTATGGTGCGAACACGGTAAATGTGCAGTGGTGGGAGTGGCTGGCGCTGCCCTTCGGGTTCATCAGCTACCAGATCTCCGAGTACATACTGCACATGTATGTCATGCACCGCCCGCGAAAGAACGTAGTGCTGAGGGCGCTATATATCCGCCACACGTTGATGCACCACCAGTTCTTCACCAAGGAGGAAATGCGATTCGCAGACCACAAAGACTGGCGGGTCACATTCTTCCCGCCATTTACGATGCTTGGCCTGACGCTCTTGTCGATCATCCCGTCCTTGGCGGCGGGCATCATAATTTCGGAGAACGTCGGTTGGTTGCTGATGGCCGCACTCACTGCGAGCTACATGTTCTACGAACTCATCCACTTCTGCTGCCACATTGATGACAACTGGCTGGTTCGTAACATGCCCCTCATCAACACGGCTCGACGACACCACACGGCGCACCATGATCATGCGCTGATGATGGGTGTGAACATGGGCATCGGCACCGCCTTGCCCGATTGGCTGATGGGCACTTCCGACCTTGATCGCGGATTCTGGGGACACTTGTTCAACGGCTACGACGAGAGTCACGTTCGCCCTGGCTTGCGGAAATCGTTCAATGCAGCAGGCACACGTCCAGTGCCGAATCGGCAGGCGGCCGAACGCAACTAACGCAAGGAGAGGACCATGCCCTTCTATGTCAAGTTTCTGGCTTCGCTCTTGATGCTTTCGATCGCTGCTTTGACAGCAATGTACGAGCATTCGAAAGGCCTTGTTTGGCCGACCTACCTCACCATCTTCCTCGGCGCATTCTTGGTGTTTTCGATCTGGATTTTCCCCGACGTGAATGGTGCGAAGCCTGACGAGACGTCTTGAAATTCGGGTGAACACCTGGTTGATGGCAAGGCAACTTGGCCGACCTCGGCACGTTGAACAGGACCCACGTCGCGAGTAGCACGTCGCCGCTCATGACGTAGGACGCGTTCTTGCCCAACATCACCTTGAACGGAAGCACGGGCGTTTTGCATCGTGACGCGCTCGCTCACCTTTGCCAGACCACCAGCGGATGGCCCAGACGAGCCGCACCGCGAAAACTGCGCAGCGTCGCCGCTTCTTGCCGCTGGCGGGCGAGTGGTCGACCCTGATTTATTCACTTTCAAGCAGCCGGCAGTCGCGGTGCCGGTCCGCTGGATGAGCCGTCTGGCCGTTGCTCGCCGCCATCGATTGGTCTCGGTGGCGGCGGTTGTTGTAAGTCGCAATTCCCCGGAGCCCATTCATGGCTAAGTCCATCGCTCGCGGCGCGCCTTCTGCGAGCACCGCCGCCGACAACGACATGTTCACTATCCACACCCGCATCTTCGTGCAGGCCACCGCCATCAAGGCCAACACCCAGGCGTCCTCCCTGTCTTCACCCTGAAGACCTAGACCGCCTTCGAAGAATGCATTCCTCTTGAGCGGGGCACGGACAGCGAGGACCTGTGCAGTGGCGCTCAGGGCTGGGTGCGCTGATGTGTGCGCTCATTGAGGAGATGGAGAGGCGGGCGCGGGCTTGTTGTAGGCGCGCGGCCATCCCACCCGTGAAGGGATCGGTCTAAGCGGCATCGATGGTGTCCACCAAGCAATTAGGTGGACACCATGAATGAAGCCAAGAAGAAGACCCGCCGACGGTACGGCGCCGATCTCAAGCAGCAGATCCTTGCCGAGTGCGCCGAGCCAGGTGCCTCGGCGGCCGGCATTGCCCTGTCACACGGCATCAACGCGAATGTCGTGCACAAATGGCGCCGCCAGGATGGCAGCGCGCTGCCTGCACTGCAGGCTCCCGCATTCGTTCCGGTGCCGCTGCAGCCAGCGCCGTGCGCACCTGCACCGGACATCCGCATCGAGCTGCGTCGTGGCGCTACCAGCGTGTCAGTGAATTGGCCCCTTGAGTCGGCCGAGCAGTGCGCCATCTGGATGCGAGAGTTGCTCAAGTGATCCGGATTCATGCGATGTGGCTGGCCACCGAGCCGCTGAACATGCGATCGGGCACCGAGACCGCGCTGGCGCGCATGGTGTCGGTCTTCGGTGCGGCGCGTCCGCACCACGCCTACCTGTTCGCCAGCAGAAGAGCCAACCGGGGTCTCCTCGTTTTCAGTGCAATAAGTGACGGTACGCAAAGCTAGCACTGGCGCGGGGGTGGTCTGGGTAGACCGTTGATTTCATTGACTTTCCTGTTCGCTTTGTAAACGGGTATGGTGGCCTCCCACTTTTGAGGTTCACGATGCAGGGTTGGCACACAACGTTTTTGGGGATGCGTGGGCTCCCCCGCGATATCAGCGACTTCGAGATGAAGGCATTTTTCACCTTCGATGGTGCCGAGCGCGACGCAATCAATGCACGCCGAGGTGATTCCCACAAGCTTGGTCTGGCGCTCCATATTGGTTTCCTGCGCATGAGTGGGCGTTTGCTCGGTGCCTTTCGGGTAATTCCAGTAGCCTTGTGGCGCCACCTTGGCAACGAGCTTGGCATTGCAGCACCAGAAGTCGCCTCGCTGAGAGCCATGTATGAACGCGGGCGCACGCTATTCGATCACCAACAAGTAGCCTGCACGGTCCTTGGATTCCAGTGGATGAGCGAGCACCAGCGCCGCTCACTGGTACGTGAACTGCGCGTCGGAGTGGCGCGCTGGGCCGAGCGCGATCAGCTACTCG
>JBKHWB010000112.1:0-5194 GCA_046566745.1 Gammaproteobacteria bacterium | reverse complement strand
TGCAGCAGGCCGCCGAACAGGTGAAACAAGCGATGGAGGCGGCCGCACTGGCGGCATCCACTGATCCGCACTGATGGCCGGCACGATGGCCACACACGACGATCGACCGCAGAACGACAAGAAAGCGAAGGGATACGATGAACCAGCTTCAACAGTTACAACAGATGACCACCGTGGTGGCCGATACCGGCGACATTGCCAGCATCGCCCGCCTGCGCCCGGTGGACGCCACCACCAATCCCTCGCTCATCCTGAAGGCCGCCAGCCAGCCGGACTATGCCGCGCTGATCGATCGTGCCGTGCGTACCGCGAAGGCAGAGCCCACCGCTGCCGCCCGTACCCGCCGTGCGCTGACGGAAACCGCCGTGGCCTTCGGCAGTGAAATCCTGGGCCACATTCCCGGCCTGGTCTCGACCGAGGTGGACGCCCGCCTCTCCTTCGACACCATGGGCACCGTGCACGAGGCTCGTCGCGTGATTGCCGCCTATGCCGCCATTGGCGTGCCGCGCGAGCGCGTGCTGATCAAGATTGCCAGCACCTGGGAAGGCATCCGTGCGGCCGAACTGCTGGAAGGCGAAGGCATCCACTGCAACCTGACCCTGCTGTTCAGCTTTGCCCAGGCACAGGCCTGTGCCGAGGCCGGTGTCACGCTGATCTCGCCCTTCGTGGGCCGCATCCTGGACTGGTACAAAAAGGCCGAAGGCCGCGACTACACGGCAGAAGAAGATCCGGGCGTGCAGTCTGTCGCCCGCATTTACGAGTACTACAAGAGCACGGGCGTGAAGACCGTGGTGATGGGCGCGAGCTTCCGCAACACCGGTGAAATCGTGCAGCTGGCCGGCTGCGACAAGCTGACCATCAGCCCCGCCCTGCTGGACGAACTGGCCGGCAAGACGGAGGTGCTAACGCGCCGCCTGAACCCGGCCCATATCGAGGCCGGCATTGCACTGCCCGCGCTGGATGAAAAGGCTTTCCGCTGGCAGCACAACCATGACGCCATGGCCACCGAAAAGCTGGCCGAAGGCATTCGCCTGTTTGCCGCCGATCTGGTGAAACTGGAAGCGCTGCTGCAGCAAAAGCTGGAGGCTTGAGGGCCGCACCCGGCTCAGGCTCAGGTTCAGGCCCAAGGCCCACAAGGAGGACACGATGCCCTACGTGAACATCAAGGTCACTGACGAAGGCGTGACCAAAGAGCAGAAAGCCGCGCTGATTGCTGGCGTGACCAAACTGCTGCAGGACGTGCTGAACAAGAACCCCGCCACTACGATGGTGGTGATCGACGAAGTGAACATGGACAACTGGGGCATCTACGGCGAGCAAGTCACCGAGCTGCGGAAGAAAAAGCCCTGAGCCGATTGCCGTTCATTACCGGCAGGAACCACCCGCAAAAAAGCCCGCATGATCGCGGGCTTTTTGTTGTCCGGGTTTTGCCTGTCGCCGGCAGCAAGGGACAGCCAGCGAGCAAATCGCACAATCAACGGCGCTTGTCGCGCTCCTCGCACTCCAGTGCCTCTACCAGATCGCGGAAGGTGGCACGGTTCTTTTCGTTCATGCCCATCAGCACCCGGTGGGCCTCGATCACATTGCGGGTAAGGTCCTGTTCGGACGGCTCCACCATCACCAGTTCGTCGAGCTTTTCCTCGGCGCCGGGTGCCTTGTCGACGATCACGAACACGCGATCAAACCCCATGCTGGAGAGAATACGGTTCACGTCGGGGTTAGTGGACAGGATGACGGGTTTTCGTTGCAGGCGTTCCTTCAGTGAGACAGCAATCTTGGCAATCAGGCCCAGCGCCGTACTGTCGATACCAGCCGTTTCGGTAAGGTCGATCAGGACTGACTGCAGGGCCTTGTCGGCAAACATGCGTTCCAGGAAGCCTTCCAGGCTGACACACAGGGGCACCCGGACATCGCCGACAAACTTTATGACGTAGATGCCGTCGTGGACGGCATGAAGAATTCGGGCTGACAGCATGATCACACGTTCCGGTTGATGACCAGCAAGGCAATATCGTCCGGCACTTCCATGTCACCATCGACCTGCAGGAGCGACGCCAAATGATCAGCATCCGAGGGGCCCTGCGCTACCACGTCAAGCAGATGGGCCTCCCTGGCCTCCAGACTGCCCGCGGGCAGTACCTCCAGCACACCGTCCGACATGACAACCAGCGAAAAGGCCTGACCCAGCGGGATCACGACGTCCTCGAAAGTGGCATCACTGAACAGGCCTACCGGCAAACCACGCCCTTCCAACGCCTTGGCAACACCATCGTTGATCAGTATAGGCGGTGGAAAGTGGGCGCCAATGCAATAGCTGAGCTTGTTCTCGGCAAGGTCAACAACACCGCAGAACATGGCCAGATGCTTGCCCATCGCCATGGAGATGAGTTCCTGGTTGATATCGCGCATCAATCGGGCCGGGGACAGCGCATTCACGGCCGCCCGCTTCTCATAATGACGCTGGATGCGGTTGGTCAGGGTCTTCAGGAACACCGTGACGAACGCGCTGGAAGCGCCATGCCCGGACACATCGGCCAGATAGAACCCGACACGGTCGGGGCCCATGCGGAAGTAGTCGACGAAGTCACCGGAAAGATAAAGCGAGGGAATGATGCGATGGCTGAAGTGGCAGGTGTCGTTGAAGACATGGGGCGTGGGCGGCAACATGCGCAGTTGTACTCGCCGACCGGCCTCCTGGTCTTCTTCGAGGAGGTCCAGGCTGCGCTCCAGCTCGGCATTGGTCTGCTCGAGCTGTTCGCGGATCTGCCGGTTCTGCTTGAGCAAATGGCCACGCTCCAGCGCGCGACGCACTGAGTGCTCCAGCACTTCCATCTCGATCAGGGGTTTGAACAGGTAATCCACGGCGCCGTTGCGCAACGCGGTAACCACGTCGTTCATGCTGCCCTGGCCGGACACGACGATCACCGGCGTTTCCGGGGACTCGCCATTGATGGCCTTGAGCACGTCAAGGCCATCGACCAAGGGCATGCGCAGGTCACATATGACCAGATCGGGCCGGGTGTTGCGGAAGAGGGCCAACCCCTCGTCACCACTGCTTGCGGTGTTTACCTTGAAGCCGCTGTCACTGAGATAGACGGCAAGACTTTCGCATACCACCGGCTCGTCATCGATGACGAGAATGTGGTCCTGGGCTGGTTGTGACATACGGGTTGAATGAGCCTGTAATGCAGCGTTCGGCAACACTACTCCTCCCTCCATGGGCACGCAAGCGCGTGTCGGACAAGGTCTCAGAACTCTTCGACAGCGGTGGCAGGCGCCGCCTGTGCGGTCACGACAACCGCCTCATCGGCCGGTGGCGGGCCGCCTGACGGCTCATCGATGTTGTCACCGCCGGTACCCGCACCGGCATCTGGCCGGACATCGTCTGGTGCCGTTTCGGGGTCGACGTCTGTCGCTGGCACTTCGGGCTCCGCCCCGGCTGCCCCGTCATCCCCTTCGACTGCGGAGGCCCCGGCATTATCCTCGTCGTAGTCATCGTCCAGGAAAGGGTCTTCCTCGACCGCACCGTCGTTGATGAGAAACTGCCGACGTTGCATCCAGGCATCACGAATCAGCCGGTAGCGGTCGCCCTGCATCTGCAGCGACTCTTCCATGGGAATGAGGTCGGCACGGATGTCCACGACATCCAGCACCAACATGGCCAGCTCCTCCCTCCAGCCCAGATCGAGCCCGTCTTCCAGCAAGCGGGACGTCATGTAGCCACCCGTTCCCATACCCACGCCATCCCGAACGCTCATGCCATACATGAAGGGCACCACGACATAGGGACCGGCGGGCAGGCCCCACTTGGCAAAGGTCTGGCCAAAATCCTCGTCGTTGCGTGGCAAATCAATACGTCGAGCCACATCAATGAGGCCCGCAATGCCCACTGTGCTGTTCACCACGAAACGACCGGTATCCTGCGCGGATTGCCTGACCTTGCCCTGTAGCAGGTCGTTCACAATGGTGACCGGCTCGCCCAGGTTGTTGAAAAAATTGGTAATGCCGTCATCGACCAGGGCCGGCGTGATCTTGCGGTAGCCCTTGGCCACGGGCTTGAAGAAGTAGCGATCAACCTTGTCATTGAAGGCGAACACCTTGCGGTTGAAGCGCTCCCATGGATCAGGATTTACCGCTTCTTCCGCCAGCACGGGGCCGGCACACAGCAACAGGAGGGCGGCGGCCCCAAGATGACGACACAACATCAGTACTATCCTGTACCTTGATCAGAGGGCAGCATTCTAGGCGGCATTGGCCCCGAAGGAAAATCAGACAAGCCCCTGACGACGGGCAATCCAGTGATCCAGGCTGAGCCGGCCCGGCCCCTGCCCCAGCAACACCATGAACATCAGGAAGAACAGCAGCGGCAACTTGTAGTTGCCAAAGCCGTCGTCACTCACGGCATAGCCCTTCCAGAACTCGGCCAGCGTGGTCCATTCCGGCGGAAAATGCACGGCCCAGGCCGCCACGAAGGTGAGCACCATGAGCATGGCAGCGGCATAGCGGGTACCCAGGCCCAGCACCAGCAGAGCTGCGCCGATGATCTCGGCCCAGGTAGCGATGAACCAGGAGAGATCGATCGGGATCACATTGAATGGGAACGGAAATTGCGTCTGGATGTCGCCAAACCAGTTCTGGCCATTGAGCTTGTGCAGGCCGGCCTCCATGAACTCCCAGGCGAGAATAAGGCGCAGGAACAGGCCGGTCGCGAAGCTGCCAAACCAGGTAACGATATCGCGAAAGCATTCATCCCAGCGCAACAGACGGTGGATGAGGGAACTCATGGGGGGTACTCCGGATATGAAAGGGATCGGGCATTGGATGCCGGTGGCCGGACGGTGTTACACGCGAGCGGCCTCTCAGGCCGCACGTGCTCCGCGAATGATGCCTTGCGCCTGCAGGTCGGCGAGCATGCCCTGCCCGGCCGTCACGAAGGCATCGACATCGGCATAGCCCGCTTCGCCGGCCAGTTGCTGTAGTGCCGCGCGTCCGGTCTGGCCGCTGCCGGCCTGCAACAACTCCAGCAGACGCGCGGTAACGGCGCTAACGGCAACAAAGCGAACGCTGTCGTCTTCGGCACGAAACACAATCAGGCAGGTGGGATATTCCGGCGGCGTATCAGCAGGCGGTTCGCCGGGTACAAAGGTGTGCACGGGCCAGCGATACACCAGCGGCCAAACGCAGGCGCCCACCA
>JBKHWB010000111.1:0-5375 GCA_046566745.1 Gammaproteobacteria bacterium | reverse complement strand
TTCTCCTGCTGGGACCCGTGGGGGTGCTGGCGTATTACCTGCTCAGGCTTCATGTGGAAGCAGAGGAGAGCATGGCCATGGTGCTGGCGCGTCGACTGCTGTTCCTGGTGGAATGGCCGGTGGCAAGGGTGTTGGCGCTGACGTTTGCACTGGCCGGGGATTTCGTGGCGACCTGGCAGCACCTGCAAGAGCAGTTGCTGGCACGCGATGTGTCCGCGGTGGATCTGCTGGAGGAGTCCGCCTCGCGGGCGCAACCGGCAAACCCTGTGATGGCTGTGGATCAATCCTTGGCCGATACCCTGGCAAAGACCCTGCAAGAAGTCGCTGCGCTGCTGCAGCGCACGCTTGTTGTGTGGGTGGTGTTGCTGGCGCTGCATACCTTGTTGTGGTTCTGATGCGGATCTGGATTGCCTTTTTACTGTTGGCAGCAACGGTGGTGCACGCTGGGCCCACCGTGGTGGTCGATGACCACCAGCGTCGCTTTATCGTGCCGTCTGTTCCCCTGCGCTTCGTTTCGTTGGCACCCCACATCACCGACATGCTGGTAGGGCTGGGGGCCAGCGCGCAGATCGTGGGCGTGGTAGACGACCACGAGGCACGTGGAGCGCATGAGCGCAGCCTGAGCGGGTTTCCGGTGGTGGCGGACAGTTTTGCAGTCAATGAAGAGCGGCTCCTGTCGTTGCGGCCGGACGTCGTCATCGTATGGGCAGAAGGGACGCCGTCCGCCCGCATTGCCCGACTGGAGCGTTTGGGATTCCCGGTTTATGTCATGAAGACCGTGCGTCTGGCGGACATGGCGTCCCAGATCGAGCGATTGGGTCGTCTGGTCGGGCAGGAGTCACGTGGACGGCAGCAGGCTGACGCGTTTCGCGCCCGACTGGGTCGCCTGCACCAGCAGTACGGCGCGGGACCGCGTCTTCGCTACTTCTATCAGGTCTGGCGGCAGCCGCTGTACAGCCTCCATGGCGGTCACCTTCTCAGTCAGGCCTTGGCACTGTGCGGTGCCGACAACATCCTGCCATCAGGCAAAGTCGAGGCACCGTTGGTGGCTCCTGAGTTTGTTGTTGCCGCCAAACCAGATGTCATTTTCTTTGGTCGCGATGATGCCGCCCCCAGTCAACGGTATTGGTCCAGGTTCCCGTCCGTGCCGGCCGTGAAGCAACGTCATCTGGTGGCGGTCAATGATTCTCGGCTGGCGCGGCCTGGTCCCGCACTGCTGGACGCGGTGGAGCCTGTCTGCCGGCAATTGCAGCCGTGGCGGGTGAGTGCTAGACAGAACTGAGACAATCTTTTGACAGTCTTCTTTCCGACCGACATAATCGTATCGTGACTTATCGGTCATGTTTTCGACGGCACGCACAACGTGTACGCCAGGCCCGATGCAAGACAAGGAACCCCCGATGTCAGACGAACGCTTCTACAACGATCAGGACCCGGAGGAAACCCGGGAATGGCTGGAGGCGTTTGCCTCGGTCGTGGAAAGGGAGGGGGCCGAGCGCGCCCTGTTCCTGTTGGAAAAGCTCTCCGAAAAAGCCCGACTCCAGGGTGTGCATCTTTCCCGTCTGACCACGCCCTACCTGAATACGATTGCCCCCAACGACGAAGCGCCGTTGCCGGGTGATGCCTTCATGGAGCGGCGCCTGCGCTCGCTGATCCGCTGGAACGCGCTGGCCATGGTGATGCGCGCCAACATGAATGACGATGAGCTGGGCGGACACATCGCCACGTTCGCCTCCAGCGCGATGCTGTATGACGTCGGTTTCAACCATTTCTTCCGGGCCCAGAACGACACGTTCGGCGGTGACCTGATTTACTACCAGGGCCATTCGGCGCCCGGTATTTATGCGCGCTCGTTCCTGGAAGGACGCATCAGCGAGCGCGAGATCGAGAATTTCCGTCGTGAAGTCGATGGCAAGGGGCTGTCCTCCTACCCGCATCCCTGGCTGATGCCGGATTACTGGCAGTTCCCGACCGTGTCGATGGGCCTCGGCCCCATCATGTCCATCTACCAGGCCCATTTCATGAAGTACCTGGTGAACCGGGGCCTTTCGAAGGATGAGAACCGCAAGGTGTGGGCCTTCCTTGGCGATGGCGAGATGGACGAGCCGGAGTCGCTAGGGGCCATTTCCATGGCGGGCCGCGAAAAGCTCGATAACCTGGTCTTCGTCATCAACTGCAACCTGCAGCGCCTCGACGGCCCGGTGCGGGGCAACGGCAAGATCATCCAGGAGCTGGAGTCGGTCTTCCGCGGTGCCGGCTGGAACGTCATCAAGGTGGTGTGGGGCCGCAAGTGGGACCCGTTGCTGGCCCGTGACGAGCACGGCGTGTTGCGCAAGCGCATGGAAGAGTGCGTGGATGGTGAGTACCAGGCCTACAAGATGCACGGCGGGGCCTACACGCGCGAAAAATTCTTCGGCAAATATCCCGAGCTGAAGGCCATGGTCGAGCACATGTCCGATGAGGAAATCTACAACCTCAATCGTGGCGGCCATGACCCCTACAAGATGTACGCGGCCTATAACGCGGCCATGAACCACAAGGGCCAGCCGACCGTCATTCTGGCGAAAACCGTGAAGGGCTACGGCACCGGGGCGGCAGAAGCCGTGAACAAATCGCACCAGATCAAGAAGCTGGACATCGAGTCGCTGAAGGAGTTCCGTGACACCTTCGGCTTGCCGTTCAATGACGAGGAGTTGGCGCGGGTGCCGTTTTATCGACCGCCGGAAGACTCGCCGGAAATCCGTTACATGCGCGAGCAGCGCATGAAGCTGGGCGGCTATCTGCCCGCACGCCGCAAGGACAGCGTGTCGCTGGATATTCCCGACCTCGGCGTGTTTGCGCAGGTGCTGGAAGGATCCGACAAGCCGATTTCCACCACGATGGCCTTCGTGCGTTGCTTGAACGCGTTGGTGAAAGTGCAGGGATTGGGTGATCGTATTGTCCCCATCGTACCGGATGAAGCCCGCACCTTCGGCATGGAGGGCATGTTCCGTCAGCTGGGTATCTACTCCAATGTCGGCCAGCTCTACGAGCCGGAAGACAAGGGTCAGGTGATGTACTACCGCGAGGACGTGAAGGGCCAGATCCTGGAGCAGGGTATCAACGAAGCCGGCGCCATGAGTGCGTGGATTGCGGCCGGCACAGCTTACAGCATGCACAACCAGCCGATGATTCCGTTCTACGTGTTCTATTCGATGTTCGGTTTCCAGCGCATTGGCGACCTGGCCTGGGCGGCGGGTGACAGCCAGGCGCGCGGCTTCCTCATCGGTGCCACCTCGGGCCGTACCACGCTGAATGGCGAGGGCCTGCAGCACGAAGATGGTCATTCGCATGTACTGGCCAGCACCATTCCGAACTGCGTTTCCTATGATCCTGCTTACGGCTATGAAGTGGCAGTGATCGTGCATGATGGCCTGCGCCGCATGTACAAGAACAAGGAAAGCGTTTTCTATTACATCACCACGATGAATGAAAACTATGTGCACCCGGCGCTGCCACCCGGTGCCGAGGAAGGCATCATCCGTGGTCTCTACATGCTGAAGGAAGGCCCGTCGTCCACGGCCAAGATCGTGCAGCTGATTGGCTCCGGCACCATCCTGCGCGAAGTCGAAGCCGCTGCCGAGTTGCTGCAAGAGGTTTTTGGCATTCGTGCGAATGTGTGGAGTGCGACGAGCATGAACGAGTTGCGCAAGGAGGCCCTCGAGGCCCAGCGCTGGAACATGCTGCATCCGCTGGATGAGCCGAAGGTGCCTTGGGTCACGCAGCAGCTGCGCGGCACGCGTGGCCCCATCATTGCGGCCAGTGACTACATGAAGATCCATGCCGAGCAGATTCGCGCCTTCCTGCCAGGACGCACCTACTACACGCTGGGGACGGACGGCTTTGGCCGCTCCGATTCGCGTGAAAAACTGCGCCACCATTTCGAGGTGAACCGTTATTTCATCGCCATTGCGGCGTTGAATGCGTTGGCGGATGACGGCGAGATCGGTCGCAGCGTGGTCGAGGATGCGATTCGTCGCTTTGATATCAATCCTGAAAAGCCCTACGCGCCAAAAGCGTGAAGGGAATGAATGTCAAAACGCCTAACCGGCGTGGACAAGGAGAATGAAGTGACCGAAATACGTGTTCCGGACATCGGCAGCGACAGCGCGGATGTCATTGAAATCCTGGTGAAACCCGGTGACCACCTGTCGCCAGAGCAGCCCATTGTGGTGCTGGAATCCGACAAGGCCAGCATGGAAGTGCCCGTCCCGCAGGGTGGGGTGGTGCGTGACATTGCCGTGAAAGTGGGCGACAGCGTCAAGCTGGGCGACCTGTTGCTGCAGCTGGATGATGCCGTGGCGGGTTCGTCTGCCGATGTGCGTGAAATCCAGCAGGAGCTGCAGCAGGTGAGTTCGGTGCTGGAGCCGGCAGGCGCCAGCCCTGTCGCGGCTGCTGTCAGCGTGCCGCCTGCAACAGCGCCGGCACCTGCCGTGCCGGCCGCCGGTGCCACAGCAACCTCCGTGCAGCTGGTGAAAGTGCCCGACATCGGCTCTGATGAAGCCGATGTGATCGAAGTGCTGGTGAAGGTGGGTGATGTGCTCCGGCTGGAGCAGCCCATCGTGGTGCTGGAGTCGGCCAAGGCCAGCATGGAGGTGCCGAGCCCGGTCGAGGGCACGGTGCTGAATGTGCTGGTGAAAGTGGGCGACAAGGTCTCCGAGCATGTGGGCTTGCTTGAAGTATCGGTAGGGGCTGCCGCTACTGCCGCCGCTGTCGAGAAGCCGGCTGTTTCAGCTATGCCGACGCCTGCGCATGAAGGCTCCGCAGTGGTGTCGGCACTCCTCCCTGTTTCGACACCAACCACTGCCATGCCAGTGCCCACGCACCAGATGGCCCCAGCCGCAAATGTGCACGCGGGCCCGGCGGTTCGTCGCCTCGCGCGCGAGCTGGGTGTGGATCTCGGCCTGGTGAAAGGCAGCGGACCGAAAGAACGCATTCTCAAGGATGACGTGCATGCCTATGTGAAGTCGGTCATGCTGGCCAAGGCCGCACCGGCGGCGGTGGAAGGCGGTGCGGGCTTGGCCAAACTCCCCGTTATCGACTTCAGCAAATGGGGCGAAATCGAACGCCTGCCGCTGACGAAGATCCAGCGTGTGTCGGCGCAGAACCTGCACCGTGCGTGGGTGACTATCCCGCATGTGACGCAGTTTGAAGAGGCCGACATCACCGAGCTGGAAGCATTCCGCGTAGCGCAGAAGGATGCCTTGAAGGCGGAAGGGCTCAACCTGACCATTCTGGCCTTTCTTGTGAAAGCCTGTGCCCATATGCTGAAGCAGTTCCCGAAATTCAACAGTTCACTCGACAGTGGCGGCGAAAACCTGGTGTACAAGAAGTAC
>JBKHWB010000110.1:0-5425 GCA_046566745.1 Gammaproteobacteria bacterium | reverse complement strand
CCGTGGCGTAAATCTTGTTTTCCAGCGACACGCGCACGAGGCCAGCACTGGTCACGCCTTCAAGGACACCAGCAAAGATGACGCCATCAATCACCTGATGCACACGCACGGGATCCAGCAGCGTGGCTTCCAGGGCCTGCACGCGCTGACGCACCTGCTCCACTTCTTCGGCCTGCTCATGGCACAGTTGTGCGCCCCACGTTCCCGAAGGCAGCAAGCCTTCGGCACGCAAGCCCTCCACGTTCAGCTGATCCTGATGATACAAGCGCTGGCGCAATTCACGCTGATCGGTGAGGTCGACCGGTTCTTCGTCGGAAAGCTGTTCGCTAGCATAGGGAATGGTCACGCCCATTCGCTCACGCAGGAAAAATCGCTGCGGGTGCGAGAGGAATCGCTCGAAGCGTTGCGGCGTGATGGTGAGCAAATCCTCCGGCGCAGGTGGCAAGGGCGCCTTGAACGCCGCGTCGAGCTGCTCTTTATTCAAGCCCGGCAAGCGACTGGCCGCCGCAAATCGCCCCGAAAACGAAAACAACTTTTCCGTTCCTGAAAAATAACGCGAACTAAAGGGCTGCAAGGCATGTTCCGTGTAGAAACGCTGGTCGAAGGATTTTTCATCCGGCAGATCCACGGTCACGCGCACCTGATCCATCAGCTCGGCCAATACCGGTGAAGGTGGCCGCACCGTGCCGTCGACATCACTCAGGCCGACATGACTCAGGTACAAGGTGTCGCGCGCAGCCAGCAGGGTTTCCAGGAAGAGGTAACGGTCATCCTGACGACGGGAACGGTCACCGGCGGCGGGATTGTCAGCCATCAAATCGAACGGCCAGGGCTTTTGCTGACGAGGGAAGGCACCGTCGTCCATGCCCAGCACGGCAATCATGCGGAACGGCAGGCTGCGCATGGGCACCATGGCGCAGAAGGTCACCGCGCCGTGCAGGAAACCGCGACGGCTCTCCAGCCCCTTCACCTGCCGGTTCAACCAGCGGCGGATCACGGCAAAGGGTTGCTCCCCCGCCTCCGGGGCACGGCGGGCCTGGTCACGCATTTCCAGCACGGCATTGCGCAGGTACTGCAAGGCATCACGGCTTTCTGTCGTTTCCGCAAAGAAGGCATCGAGCAGGCCGTCCAGCGTGTCTGCCCAGTCATTCAACGGGCGCGCATAGGACAGTTTCTGCTCCCAGTTCAGCAACGCTTCCAGCAACAGCGCCAGTCGCGCCATCACCTGCGCCTGCCCCACCGAGAACACCGCCTCCGCCGGCACGCGACCGGCAAAGCGGGCATCGTCACCGGCGGCCATTTCCGCAGGCAGCGCAAAGCCCAGTTGCAGACGGGCCAGCGCATCGTGCCAGGTCATGGGCACATCGGTGGGCAAGCCACGCTTCTCGCGATCAGCCGCATCGCGCCCCCAGCGCACATGCAGTTGCTCACACCAGCGACGAATCACCGGTACATCGGCCTCGTCCAGCTCAAAGCGGGCACGCAGGGCGGGCTCTTCCAGCAGGGCCAGCACGCGCTCCACTTCAAAACGCGAACCGGGCAAGGCCAGCAGATCGGCAAAGCGCCGCAGCAAGGGCTCTTCCGTTTCCAGACGGCGGTCGGCAATGGTGTAGGGAATGGCGGCCGGCGTCTTGCGCGTGGCAAACACGGCCTCGATCAAGGGTGCATAACGCTGGATGTCCGTGCACATCACCAGCACGTCATCGGGCATCAGGTCAGGATTTTTCTCGAACTGCATGAGCAACTGGTCATGCAGCACTTCCACTTCGCGTAGCGCGCTGTGGCACACATGTACTTGCAGGGAACCATCATCGGCCGACACGGCCAGCCGCTCGCCCTCGCCACGCACGGTTTGCGTGAGCAGGTCGGACTGCACGGCGGCCAGCACGGTGCCCGTTGCTGGCGCCACAAAGGCCTGCGACTTGACCGGTTCGTTCACGCCACTGGCCGCAACCGTGTTGATGAAGTCCCGCCCCTGCTGGCCCAGCGAGGCCAACAGCGGATGCACGCCCTCTCCGGCATCGCCACGCCGCAGCTGCCCCCAGTATTCCTGGCTCGGATTGAGCAGGAACAGGTTGATCTCGATGTGCTCGCCCAGTGCCGTGAGCAGGCGCCAGATCATGGGCGGCAGTGAGCTCACACCAAAGACTGCCAGACGTCCAGGCAGGCCCGCCACCCGGCCCTGCCGCAGAGCCTGCTCCAGATCGCCCAGCAAGCGGGCACGGTGCGGTTCACCGGAGCGGGTCAGCTCCTGCCACAGCGCGGCCTGCCAGGCCTCGTCCGGGCCCAGGTCCAGGCGCTTGCCGGCCTCCCAGAAGCGCAGCCAGTCCGGGCGGTAGATCAGGTACTGGTCGAACACGTCGGCCACGCGCCAGGCCAGCTCGTAGCGTCCTGCCGCATCCGCGGCCTTCCAGTTGGCCGCCAGCGCGGCACCTTCCAGCTCACCAATGCGCGGCAAGGCCTCCAGCACACGCCAGGCCAGCACCTCGGGATCGAAAGCCGAGCGCCGGGGCACCTCGGGAAAGACGCGGGTAATGAGCTGCCAGACAAAGGACGCCGGCAGCTTGAAGTCGAGATTGGCGGCAATGCCCTGCTCCCGGGCCAGCTCCAGCTGCAGCCAGCGCTGCATGCCCAGCGAGGGCACGAGGAGGGTTTCGGGGGTCAGGGGATCGGGCGCGGGTTCGCGCACTGCCAGGTACAACCTGAGCAGCGCGTCGAGCATGTTGGACTGGTATAGATTTAGCATCCGAGAAGTGTGCCAAACCCGGGGGCGGATGCCCACCGGGAATCATGCAAACATTCCTGCCAGCGATAACGACAGATTAAGCTGCTAGACATCAGGCCTGCCGGCAATCCTTGCCCAGCCAGCCTTTACGCTCCCCTACTCCCCCGCCAGCGACATCTGCTGCTTCTTCTGCTTCTGCTTCATCAATTCCTGCATCCGGATCTCTTCCACCTCCTCCGGCGAAGGGTCCTGCTGCAGGGAGAAGCCCAGGGCAGCGGCCTGTGGCGGCTCGCCGCGCTCGCTCTTCAACTTGATGTTCAGGCGCAGCTCGTTGGCCGAGTCGGCATTGCGGATGGCCTCCTCATAGGAAATCAGGCCGCGGGTGTAGAGATCGAACAACGCCCAGTCAAAAGTGCGCATGCCCAGTTCGCGCGACTTGGCCATGATGCCTTTGATCTCGTGGAACTCGCCCTTGAAGATGCGCTCGGCAATGGTCGGCGTATTGATCAGGATCTCCACCGCCGCACAGCGCCCCTTGCCGTCCTGCGTACGGATCAAGCGCTGTGAAATGATGGAGCGCAGGTTGGCCGAGAGATCCATCAGCAACTGGTTGCGACGCTCTTCCGGGAAGAAGTTGATGATGCGCTCGATGGTCTGGTTGGAACTGTTGGCATGCAATGTACCCAGGCACAGGTGACCGGTTTCCGCGAAGGCGATGGCATGTTCCATGGTTTCCGCATCGCGGATTTCACCAATCAGGATCACGTCAGGTGCCTGACGCAGCGTGTTCTTGAGCGCGTGATGCCAGCTCTTGGTATCCACCCCCACCTCGCGGTGCGTCACCAGGCTCTTCTTGGAGACATGCACGTACTCCACCGGGTCCTCCACCGTGATAATGTGCCCGGCCGACGTACTGTTGCGGTGGTCGATCATGGCCGCCAGCGACGTGGACTTGCCCGAGCCGGTCGCCCCCACCACCAGCACCAGACCCCGCTTGTGCATGATCACTTCCTTCAGCACCTCGGGCAGCCCCAGCTTGTCGAAAGTCGGCATTTCCGAAGCGATGGTACGGATGACCATGCCCACATGCGTCTGCTGCACCATGACGTTGACACGGAAACGTGACAAGTTGGGAATGGAAATGGCGAAGTTGCACTCCATTTCCTCCGCGAACTCCTGGCGTTGCACGTCATTCATCAGCGCATGGGCCAGGATGCGAGTGATGTCACCGTTCAGCTTTTGCGCCATCAACGGTTGCATGCCCCCGTTCAGCTTGATGCTGGGCGGAAAATCATGGGCGATGAACAGGTCGGAGCCTCCCATCCTGATCATGGTGTGCAGCAGCTTGTGCATATAGGCCAGTGCTTGTTCTTCTGAAAACGCCGCCATGATTAACCTCGAATTCCGTCCTGCGCCCCTTTCCTCCCTGGATGAGCAGCAGGCCTCAAAAAAAACCGAAAAATAATCGCATCATGGACAGGGTCTCCGCCGCGGCCTTTGCCAGCCTGCGTAGACAGTCCACGGTCACTGCGAGACATGAGAGTATCAAGGGATTCAACGGATACGTGTGCGCGGGCCGTCCGTGGAATGGGCCATTCGTCAGCGACAATGCCACAGTCATCCCCGTCGTTGCACACCACCAGGCTTCCGATCTTCCAACCCGCACAAGACCTGACCATTGGGCACGTTGTCAAACTCACCTGTACGCACTGACAATCACTGCCCGGATACAACAAAGAGCGTCAAAAAATGACAAAACCGAACACTGCCGGACTCCTTTCCCTCGCCCTGCTCGGCGCCATCGTCGCCACCCTGTGCGATGCCAATCATGTATTGACCCATACCCTGAGTTACCCGAGCCCCCTTGTGGCCGGACAGGCCTGGTGGGTATTCCCCGGCTTTTTCGTAGCCTTCACCACGATGGGTATCACCTACTTTTTGCTGGCCAACGCACTCCGTGGCCGCCTGTCCCTGGACAGCAGCCAGTCGGCCGGTAACGCCCAGGCCATGATGGAGGCCTTGATTGCCTTCGCCATGGTGTATCTGGCCAGCGGTTTCGGTAACGAGCATCCCGTCCTGCTCTCGCTGATTTTCTATGGCACGTTCGTCCTGCGCTGGGCTGTCAGCTACGACCGCCCGTGGCTTCTGCTGCTGGCCGTCATCATGGGCATCGGCGGCATGTTTGCCGAGGGCCTGATGTCCCGTTTCGGCCAAGTCACGTATCGCCACGTGGATGTGTTTTACGTCCCCTTCTGGCTGGGCGGCCTGTACATGCATGGTGCTTTTGCCCTGCGTGAAAGCATGCGCTTTTTCGTCTATCGCTGAACGGGCACGAGACGGCGGCAAGGCGCAACAGACGCTCTGCCGCTGTCCCAGCGCCTCCCGCACCATCACGGTCACGGTGCCGCATTGCCCGTCCGTACGCAGTGGGCGACAATTCGCCCCATGACGACCATCCCCAAGCTTTCCTCATCCAAGACCCTCTCCGTCGCCCCCATGATGGACTGGACCGACCGGCATGACCGGTATTTCCTGCGCCTGTTCAATCCCCATGTCCGCCTGTACACCGAGATGGTGACCACCGGCGCGCTCATCCACGGGGATACGCCGCGTTTCCTGAAATACGATGCCATCGAGCACCCGCTGGCCCTGCAGCTGGGCGGCTCCCATCCGGCCGACCTGACCCGCTGCACGAAGATG
>JBKHWB010000109.1:0-5485 GCA_046566745.1 Gammaproteobacteria bacterium | reverse complement strand
CCGCAACATCTACTCGCGCGGCATGGAGGCCCTGAACGCCAACCAGGCGCTGTTTGCCTACCGCCAGGTGCTGCCAGTGGATACCGTGCTGGTGCGTGCGGCGCTGGAGGCGCTGCTGGGCATCGTGGTGATGGTCATCCTGATGATCGGCGTGGCGTTTTTCGGCTTTGACGTGCTGCCGCACAACCCGCTGCAGGCCTTGAGTGCCTTCACCGGCCTGTGCCTGGCCGGCCTGGGCCTGGGGCTGATGCTGGCAGTGGGCGACAACCTGATTCCCGCCGTGGGCAAAATGTTCAACATGAGTTCTTCACCACTCTATGTACTCTCCGGCGTCATCTTTCCGCTCAGCTCCATCCCGGTGCAGTACCGCGAGATCGTCTTTCTCAATCCCTTTGCCCATGGCGTGGAACTGGTGCGGGCCGGCTATTTCCCCTACTACCACGTGGCGCCCGAGGCCAACCTGGCCTACCTGTACGGCTTTGCCGTCGTCACCCTGTTCATTGGCCTGGCGCTGCAGCTGCGCTATGTCGACAGCCTGAGGGCGCAATGATCATTGTCGACGACGTGCACAAGCGCTATCGCGCCACCCACGGTCCCTCGAAATGGGTGCTCAAGGGTGTCAGCTTCGTGATCCCGCCCCGGGTGAGCGTGGGGCTGGTGGGGCGCAACGGCGCCGGCAAATCCACCCTGCTGCGCCTGATCGGCGGCGTGGACACACCCACCAAGGGGCGCATCGAGCGGCACAGCCGCGTGTCGTGGCCCATGGGCTATGGTGGCGGCGTGCACCAAACCCTGACCGGGCGCCAGAATGCCCGCTTCGTGTGCCGCATTCACGGCCACGAGGACGACATCGACGACCGCATTGCCTACATCCAGGACTTTGCCGAAATCGGCGATGCCTTCGACGAGCCGGTGCGCACCTACTCCTCGGGCATGAAATCGCGCCTGCAGTTTGCCCTGTCCATGGCCTTTGATTTCGACGTGTACATCTCGGACGAGGTGACCGCCGCCGGCGATGCCGCCTTTACCAAGAAAGCCGCTGCCGCCTTCAAGTCGATGACCGACCGCGCTGGCCTGATCATGGTGTCGCATGCCGAAGGCACCCTGCGCCAGTTTTGCCAGGCCGGCATCTGGCTGCACGAAGGCCGGGCGCACTGGTTTGACGACATCAACGATGCGCTGACGCATTACAAGGAAAGCATTCCCGCATGATCCAACGTCTCAAGAACACCCCTGTTGCCCGCCTGCTGGCGGGACTGGCTGCCTGGTGGCAGGGCTGGCTGGCGCCGCGCCTGGCCCGCCAGCGCACCTTCCGGGCCGCCTTCGTTGCCTGCCTGCTGGCCGTGGTGTACTGGGGCCTGGTGGCCTCGGACCGTTATGTCTCCGAAGCCCGCATCATCATCCAGCGCACCGACCTGGCCGGCGGCCAGAGCATGGATTTCGGCTCGCTGCTCACCGGCGTGGGCGGCGGCACCCGCACCGACCAGTTGCTGCTGCGCGACCACCTGCTCTCGGTAGACATGCTGACCAAGCTGGACCGCGCCCTGAAGCTGCGCGAGCACTTCAGCGACGTGCACCGCGACCCGCTTTCCCGCCTGTGGAGCAAGGACGTGACCATCGAACGCCTGCACGGCCATTTCCGGTCGCGCGTGAGCGTGGAGTTTGACGAATATGCCGGCGTGCTGGTGATCAAGGCACAGGGCTACACGCCCGAGATGGCCCAGGCCATCACCACCCAGATGGTGCGCGAAGGCGAACGCTACATGAACGACATGGCGCACCAGCTGGCACGCGAACAGGTCGGCTTTCTGGAGCAGCAGGTGATTGCCATGGGCGAGCGCGCCACGCAGGCGCGGCAGGCCCTGATCGCCCTGCAGAATGCCAAGGGCATGGTGTCGCCGCAGGCCACCGCCGAAAGCCTGGCGCAACTGGTCAACCAGATGGAAGGACAGCTCACCGAATTGCGCGCACGGCGGGCGGCCCTTTCCGGTTACCTGGCCCCCGGCGCCCCCGGCATGGTGGAAATCGACCTGCAGATTGCCGCCGTGGAACAACAGATGGCCCGCGAAAAGGGCCGCCTGGCCTCGCCCGGTGGCAAAACGCTGAACAGCACCGTGGAAGAATTCCAGCGCGCCGAAATGAACGTGCAATTTGCCACCGACGTGTACAAGACCGCGCTGGTGGCCCTGGAAAAAGGCCGGGTCGAAGCCACCCGCACCCTGAAGAAAATCTCGGTGCTGCAAAGCCCGACACGCCCCGAATACCCGCTGGAGCCACGCCGGCTCTACAACATCCTGGTTTTCGTACTGGTCACCATCCTGCTGGCCGGCATCGTGCACCTGATGGCCGCCATCATCCGGGATCACAAGGACTGAATCATGCGCTCACATTCCCTTGGCCGCTGGCTGCTCACCGCCTGTCTTTGCCTGGTACCGGCGGCTCACGCCGTGAACACCGACCCCTTTGGTACCCGCCAGGCCCTAGGCCTGAACGGCGCCGCCACACCCGCCGACAGCGCCGCCAGCGGCCAGAAACCCCGCAGCGAAAGTGCACCGGCCCCGGCCCCGCTGCGCGCCTACGTGAACCCGGCCCTGCAGGCCAGCGACGTATTCGGCGCCAACCTGTTTACCGGCAGCTTTGCACGCCAGGGTGCCGTGCAGTTCAACAGCGACTACCTGATCGCCACCGGCGACCGCGTGCAGGTGCGCCTGTGGGGCGGCTTTGGCTTTGACAACGAACTGGTGGTCGACCCGCAGGGCAACATTTTCCTGCCCAACGTGGGCCCGGTGAAAGTAATGGGCGTGGCCAACCGCGACCTGCAGCGCGCCGTGGAAACCGCCGTGCGCCGCGTGTACCGCGCCAACGTGTTCACCTATGCCAGCCTGGCCGCCGCGCAGCCAGTGCGCATCTTCGTGGGCGGCAACGTGGCCCGCCCCGGCCTGTACGACGGCACCAGCATGGACAGCCTGCTGCACTACCTGGACCAGGCCGGCGGCATCGACCCCGACCGTGGCAGCTTTCTGGCGGTGGAAGTGAAACGCGGCGAGCAGGTACGCGCCACCGTCAACCTGTACGACTTTTTGCTGGAAGGCCGCATTCCGCTGCTGCAACTGAGCGACGGCGACATGATTTTCGTGCCGGCCCGCGGCAACACCGTGCTGGTAAGCGGACTGGCCCAGCACCCCAAGCGCTTCGAGTTCACCGCCACGCAACTGACGGTGGGCGACATCATGCAACTGGCCCGCCCCAAGGCACAGGCCACGCATGTGCGCGTGACGCGCAGCACGGGCACCGTGCGCTCGGTGGAGTACTACCCGCTGGCCGATTCGGCCAACGTGGTGGTAGGCAATGGCGATGAAGTCGCGTTTGCCGCCGACAAGAAAAGCGGCACCATTGCCGTGCGCGTGGAAGGCGAACACGACAGCGCGCAGGAATACGTACTGCCCTACGGCGCCCGCCTGGGCGACCTGATGAAGCAGATCGTCATGAACGACCGCTCCGAGCCCGAGAGCGTGCAACTGTTCCGCGACAGCGTGAAAGAACGCCAGAAGGAAATGCTGGCGACATCGCTGCGTAACCTGGAAGTGGCCTTGTTGACCGCCCGCAGCGGCAGCAGCGACGAAGCCCGCCTGCGCAAGGACGAGGCCGAACTCACCCTGCAATGGATTGATCGCGCCAAGCAGGTAGAGCCGTTGGGACAAGTGGTGATCTCGCATGCCAGCGCCCGTGATGACCTGTTGCTGGAAAATGGTGACATCATTCGCATCCCCAAGAAGGACGGACTGGTACTGGTGAGCGGCGAAGTGCTGTTCCCCAATGCCGTGGCCTGGGGCAAGCAACTGGACCTGCAGGACTACATCGACCGCGCCGGCGGCTTTACGCAGAACGCCGACAATGCCCGCATTGTGGTGGCGCGCCGCGACGGCAGCTTTGAACAGTCCGATGCCGACAGCATGAGCCAGCGCGCCGTGAAGCCTGGCGACCAGGTACTGGTGCTGCCCAAGGTGGACGAAAAGCGCCGCCAGTTCTGGAAGGACATGACACAGATCATCTACCAGATTGCCGTGAGCGCGAAGGTGGTATTCGGCCTGTAAGAGGCCACAGGACATTCCCGGCCTGCACGGCCGAACGAAACAAGGAGACAGCAGCGTGAAAGTATTGACCGTATTCGGCACCCGGCCCGAGGCCATCAAGATGGCCCCGCTGGTGAAAGCCCTGGCGGCCGAAGCCGGCATTGAGGCGCGCGTGTGCGTGACCGCCCAGCACCGGCAGATGCTGGACCAGGTGCTGGAGCTATTTGCCATCACACCCGATTACGACCTGAACATCATGAAGCCGGGGCAGACCCTGTCCGGCATTACCAGCGAAATCCTCACCCGCATCGAGCCCGTGCTGGTGGAATTCAAGCCCGACCTGGTACTGGTGCACGGCGACACCTCCACCACGCTGGCCACCACCCTGGCCGCCTATTACCAGCGCATTGCCGTTGGCCATGTAGAGGCCGGCCTGCGCACCGGCAACATCTATTCGCCCTGGCCCGAAGAAGCCAACCGCAAGCTGACCGGCGCACTCGCCCGCCTGCACTTTGCTCCCACCGCGCAGTCGCAGGACAACCTGTTGCGTGAAGGCGTAAAGGCCGATGACATCGTGGTGACCGGCAATACCGTGATTGATGCCCTGCTGCTGGTGAAGGCCCGCCTGGAAAACGACAGCGCACTGGCCGCCGACCTGGCGGCACGCTTTCCCATGCTGCGCGCCGGCCACCGCCTGGTGCTGATCACCGGCCACCGCCGCGAAAACTTTGGCGACGGTTTTGAGCGCATTTGTGCAGCCATCCGCGACCTGGCCCGCGAGTTTCCGGATACCGATTTCCTGTACCCCGTGCACCTGAACCCCAATGTGCGCGAACCCGTGAACCGCATCCTGCAGGGGCAGGCCAACGTGCACCTGGTAGAGCCGCAGGACTACCTGCCGTTCGTGTACCTGATGACCCGCTCCACCCTCATCCTGACCGACTCTGGCGGTATACAGGAAGAAGCACCGTCGCTGGGTAAACCCGTGCTGGTGATGCGCGACACCACCGAACGCCCCGAGGCCGTGAGCGCCGGCACCGTAAAACTGGTGGGCACCGATGTTGCCGCCATTACCGAGGGCGTGCGCACGCTGCTCACGAACCCGGACGAATACCAGCGCATGGCCTTTGCCCACAACCCCTATGGCGACGGCAAGGCCTGCGAACGCATCGTGGCCGCCATCAAAACGCTTTGACGCGTGCGCTAACGAACATAGCAACCACCGCACCGACTGAATTGAATACCGCAACGAATACTGCAACAGGAAGTTTGGCATGAAGAACGCGTACCAGAGTGTTTCCGTGATTGGCCTGGGCTATATCGGCCTGCCTACCGCCGCCGCTTTTGCCGCGCGCAAGATCAAGGTAGTGGGCGTGGATGTTAACCAGAAGGCCATCGACACCATCAACCAG
>JBKHWB010000108.1:0-5581 GCA_046566745.1 Gammaproteobacteria bacterium | reverse complement strand
ACAAGCCCTGTTCCAGCGGTGCAACGGTGATGGCCGTGCCCGGCGCGGCCATCTGCAGGAATTCCTGCCAGTTGTCGACACTGGCGGGTTTCAGACCGGAGCGCGCAAACAGTTCCAGCAGGCTCTCACGACGACCGGCACTTTCGGCGGTGAATAGCACACGGGCATTGGCGTGTTGTTGCAGGAAATTGAGTAAGGCCTGCAGAGGCGTATCGCTGCGGCCATCGACGGGCAGCGCCGGTGACGTCTGGAAGGGCAGGTTGGTGGCGCCGGCCCGTTCTTCCGCCGGCCCTGTTTGCCATTCGATGCGCGGCAGGCGGTTGATGGCTTCAAACAGCTCGTTGTCGCGCAGAAACAGCTTTTCCGGAGGCAGCAACGGGCGCGTGGTGTCGTGCCGGCGCGATTCGTAACGGTTGCGGATTTCACTCCACACATGGCCGATCTGGGCGTGGGCCGTGGTATCCACCATGCAAAGGGTATTTGCGGGGAGATAGTCGAACAGCGTGCCGGTCTCTTCGAAGAACAGCGGCAGGTAATATTCGATGCCGCCGGCCGCCAGGCCGTTGATTACATCCTGATAGACCGGGCAGCGCTTGGGGTCACCGTCGAAGGCATCTGCCCAGGCGTCGCGAAAGCGGCGAATCGCTCCCTTGTCGAGCGGGAACTCCTTGGCGGGCAGCAACTCGACACGTTCGATGTTTTCGACCGTGCGTTGTGTATCCACATCAAAGCGGCGCAGGGTGTCGATCTCGTCGTCGAACAGTTCGATGCGCAGGGGATATTCCGTGCCCATCGGGAACAGGTCGATCAGGCTGCCGCGCACGGCAAATTCGCCATGCTCGAAAACGGTGTCGACCGCGGTATAACCGGCGGCCTCCAGTTGGCGCCGGAATTCGGTGCCATCCAGTTTCTGCTTTACCGCCAGCGACAGCGAGCGGCCTCCCAGCCAGCCCCGCGGGGCAATGCGCTGGGCCAGTGTACTGACCGGTACCACCAGAATGCCGCGCTGCAGGCCAGGCAAGGTCGCCAGTGTGCGCAGGCGGGCGGAAACGATGTCCTGGTGTGGCGAGAACTGGTCGTAGGGCAGAGTCTCCCAGTCACTGAAATGCAGCACGGGGAGTTCGTCTCCCAGGAAGTAGCCCAGTTCGTCTTCCAGACGGGTAGCGACCTGGGTGTCGGCCGTTACCACCAGCAACACGCCCTGATGGCAGCGTGCGGCCTCCGCCAGCGTCAGTGTCAGTGCGGCTCCGTCAAGGGCGCCCCACTGCCGGCGGTCACCTGCACGGGCAGGAATTTCGGGAAGGCGTGTAGCAAAGGGCGTGGGCTGTGTCATGGAGCGATACCGGTGTAAACGACAAAAACCCCAGCGAAGGGGCGCGCCGATTGTAGCGGATCTGCCGGCCTTGCGATCAGCCCTCTTCCGGAGAGGGGGATTTGCCTCATAGCCCAGACGGGCTCCGGGAATGGTCCCTGTGGTCATTGTCGCTTGCCCCCCCGCGACCCGATGCTGTGTTCCCAGTCATGCGGCCGGTTTCACCGTTCCCATGCGGGTAATAATCATAAGAATAAAGGGCCTTTGCAGGCTCGATCAGGGAGAGACGGTAATGATGCATTCACGGAAGCGTTCCCTTGTTGGTCTGGCCGGCATGGCCGGTCTCGCCCTGGTATTGACCGGTTGCGAATGGGAAAACTGGTCCAAGACTGAAAAGGTGGAACCGGAATACCTGGCCCAGCCGGACAGTGCCAAACAGTTGAGTGACTACATCCGCCAGGCCACCAGTGCTGGCAAGCGGGTGCGCATGACGGGCTCCGGTCATTCGGCTTCCGATGTTGCCATCACCAATGAAGTGCTGTTCACACCGGAAAAGCTGAACAAGCCGCTCACGTTGCAGCGCACCCGTCTCAAGAATCCCAATGAGCCGCGTCTGGTTCGCGTGATGAGCGGCATCCGTATCCGCGATCTCAATACCTACCTCGACAGGAATGGAATGGCGCTTTTCAACATGGGGGGTTATGACGGCCAGACCATTGCCGGCGTAATGATGACGGCAACGCACGGTTCCGGCCTTGCTTATGGCCCGATTGCCGACCAGGCCGTCAGCCTGCAGATGGTGGTGGAGGGTGGTCGCATGGTGCAGATTGAACCCACGAATGGCATCACCAACCCCTCGACCTGGACGGGTAAGCTGGAAGAGGACTCCACCATTCCTGTGCAGCTCATCCAGAACGACGATGCCTTCAATGCAGCGCGCGTGGCAATCGGTTCAATGGGCGTGGTGTATTCCGTTACCCTGAAGGCCGACCAGAAGTTCTGGCTGCGCGAAGTACGGCGCAAGGTGAAATGGTCCGAACTCAAGCAGCCGGGCGGCTATCTTGAGAAAGTGCTGGCCAAGCAGCCGGTCTATACCGACAAGCCTTCGCCCGAGCACATTGAGCTCCAGTACACACCGTATGCCGACAGCAATGGTGATCACTCCTTCCTGATCACCGAGCGATATCGCGCCTACTCGCCGCTGCCCGAGCAACTGCCGTTGGAGCGCGGTCAACCCGGTACCGATTTTGTGTCGGGCCTGATCACCTTGCTGGAGCAGCCGCTGGCTGCCATCGTGGATACTTTCCCGGAACTGGCCAAAACCATTCTCGAGCAAAGCCTCACGTCGCAGGTGGATGATAACTACACCAACGTTAGCTACAAGGTATTCAATATCGGTGTCGTCAACTACACCGATGCGATTGCCATTGAAGCGGCTTTTGACATGCGCCATACCGTCGCGGCACTTGAGCGCTCTTTTTCGGTGGCTGACAGCCTCTTCGAGCAGGGCTTTGTGCACACCGCACCGGTGGCTGTGCGCTTCGTGAAGGCATCAGATGCACTGATCGCGACGCAGCAGGGGCGGGACACCATGTTCATGGAAGTGATCGCACTGCGTGACAGCAAGGGCGCGCGTCCGGTGCTGACCACTCACCAGAATACCTACCTGCGCGAGCTCGGGTCACGCCCGCACTGGGGCCTCGATCTGAATACGCTTACCAGCGAAGCCCAGCTGCGTGCACTGTACCCACGCTGGGACGCCTGGAAGGCACAGTACCGCCGCTTCAATGCCACCGGCACGTTTGACGGCAAGGTGACGGACCGACTTGGTATTTCCGTGCGACCGCGGTGACGTAGCAGGAGTACGACCGGCACATGTGTGCCGGTCGTGTTGCGTGAATCCGCCTGGAGTAGACATGAACGACATGAATTTCGGATCGAAGTGGGTGCTGGTGACGGGCGCATCGTCCGGCCTTGGTATGGAGATGGCGTGCCAGCTCGCCCGCGAGCACAAGGCCAATCTCATTCTGGTGGCCCGGCGCATGGAAAACCTAAGGCTGCTGAAAGCCGAAGTCGAACAGCGTGAGGGCATTCGTTGCCATGTCATCGCCGCCGACCTGTCGGTGCCGGCTGATGTGGACCGCGTCTACGAACAGGCCGTCAGCGTAGGTGATGTCTACGGTGTGATTCTCAATGCGGGCGTTACCTATTTCGGGCGGCATCGCGACATGGAGTGGAGTACGTTCCAGAATCTGCTGTCCACCAATGTGACCAGCGTGGTTCGGCTGGTGTCGCTGTTCGTGCCATATCTCACCGAAAAGCGACAGCAGGGTGGCATCATGATCGTGAGTAGCGTGGCCAGCCTGTTACCGGTTCCCTATCAGGCAGCATACGCCGGCTCCAAGGCGTTCGTGACCAATTTTGCACAAAGTCTAGGGCAGGAGCTGCGCGGCGAGAAAGTATCGGTCACGGTGTTTGCCCCGGGTGGCATCGACACCGAGATGACACGCGGCAGCAAGCTCCGCTATTTCGAGAACACGGTTTTCCTTCAGGACGTAAAGTCCTGCGCACACGAAGGATTGCAGGCCATGCAGTTGCGCAAGTCACTGCATGTGCCGGGAGCGCTCAACCGGACGCAGTTGCTGTTGTCCCGTTTCATCCCGCGCAACCTGTCGGCCTCCATTGCCCGTAACGCCTATCGCAAGGCCTTGGGCCTCTGAGCGGGAGCACCTGGTCATGGCTCATTCCTTTGCCCTCTCGTCACGCTCCCTGATTGTCCTCTCCCTCATCATGCTGACGCTGGGCAGTGTGTTCTGGCTTGGCGCTCAACTGGAGGGCCAGTCGGCATTTCCGGTAGCAAATACAGCATCCCTGTCGCCGATGGCCTCGACGGCGGCTTCTACCGCTGCGGCTCAACCGGTCTCAGCCTTGCCGGCTACCACGCCTGCCGGCGAACGGCCCGCAACTGTCGTGCTCACCGATGACGACAAACAGCACATCCTCCCGGCCTTCTACGAGGCAGCCGCCAAGGATATCGAGCGCATGGAGGTACGCCTTCGTCAGGCTCGCCAGACCGGTGCAACGGCAGCCGACATCAGCGCGATGGAAGAGAAGCTGCAGAAGATGCACGAGATTGTCCGGCAGGCACGGCTGCGCCACCCCGGGTACTAGTTTGGGCCATCCCGGCGATCACGGCCGGGCCTCCCATTCATTCCCCTGTCACTTCTTCTGTATCATGGGCACCTTGTTTCCCTGATGTACCGCCCATGCCTGCTGTTCCCCCCCGTTCCGGCCATTCCCGCCTGCGCGATGCCATCGATGCCTGCCTGACCCGGGACCGGCCGCGCCTGCGCAAACGCCTGCGCGAGCTGGAGGGCATCAAGGTGCCCGAGCAGAAGGCCGCGCGCCTGGCCGCCCTGGAGGAGCAGATCACCGGGTCGCAGGCAAAGGTGCAGGCCCGCCAGGCCAATCTGCCCTCCGTGAGTTACCCGGACAACCTGCCGGTCGCCGCCCGTACCGACGACATTATCGCGGCCATCCGTGATCATCAGGTGGTGGTGCTGGCCGGCGAGACCGGTTCCGGCAAGACCACACAGCTGCCCAAACTGGCGCTGGCGGCCGGGCGCGGAGTGCATGGCTATATCGGCCATACCCAGCCGCGCCGTATCGCTGCACGCTCCGTGGCAGCGCGCATTGCCGAGGAGCTCAATCTGCCGTTCGGTGACAAGGTCGGCTACAAGGTACGCTTCACCGACGAGTTCTCGCCGGATGGCTACATCAAGCTCATGACCGACGGCGTGCTGTTGGCGGAGCTGTCGCAAGACCGTTATCTCAATGCCTACGACACGCTGATCATCGACGAAGCGCACGAGCGCTCGCTCAATATCGATTTCCTGCTTGGCGTGCTCAAGCAGCTGTTGCCGAAGCGTCCCGATCTCAAGGTCATCATCACCTCGGCGACCATCGACGTGGAGCGCTTCAGTCGGCACTTCAGTGACGCCCCGGTGATTCTGGTGGAAGGGCGTACTTACCCGGTCGAGGTTCTCTACCGCCCGCTCAGTACCGAGGCTGTGACCTCGGACGAAGACGAAGGCTTTGACGAGATCGAGGAAGCCATTCCGCGTGCCGTGCTGGCAGCGGTTGAAGAATGCCTGGATCACGAGCGTGCGCAGGGTAAGCGCGGGCAGGGTGATATCCTCGTCTTCTCCAGCCACGAACGCGAGATTCGCGAAATCGCCGACGTGTTGCGCAAGTACGGTCCGCCGCATA
>JBKHWB010000107.1:0-5637 GCA_046566745.1 Gammaproteobacteria bacterium | reverse complement strand
AATGGATGCCTTTGCCGTCCTGAAACCGGCTCGTGGAGCTACCGGGGCTGACCCGTGAGTGGTTGGAGTCGCATCCGGACGAGCCTGGCTGTCTCATTATGTGATGACCATTTCCCTTGACCTTGCCCCGTGTTGCCGCTTTCATGGCGGGGCTTTTTGATCCGGGAGCTCCAGCATGGGTTTCAGCAACAATCTCATTCGCGTTGTCGGCAAGTTCGACTTCCTGCCGCCCAATTTGCGGACCACCGTTATTTCCAAGATTTTTGGCCGGGTGGTGCCGTTGGTTGGCACGGCAGGCCTGAGGTACGAGGAACTTACCCCTGAGCGGGTGGTGGTCAGTATTCGCAACCGTCGGCCGGTCCAGAACCATATCAATGGGGTGCATGCCGCTGCCATGGCGCTGCTGGCGGAGACGGCAACGGGCTTTGTCGTGGGCATGAACCTGCCGGACGACAAGTTGCCGCTGATCAAGTCGTTGAAGGTCGATTACCACAAGCGTACCAAGGGGGACATGCGGGCCGTGGCTACATTGTCGCCGGAGCAGGTGCAGCTTGTCCGCTCCACGCCCAAGGGCGAGGTGCTGGTGCCCGTGGTGGTGACGGACGAATCGGGCCAGGAGCCGATCCGGTGCGAGATGCTCTGGGCTTGGGTGCCCAAGAAGTAAGTAGTCACTTCGCTAAAAAAGCCGGCATTTGCCGGCTTTTTGTTTTGTTCAGGGACTGCCTGGCCTGCTCAATAGTGGGGCGGGCGCTCCTGCTCGCCCCCACCAGCCATGTCCGACGGCGATAGCGTCTTGATCTGCTCGTAGAGCAGGCGGATTTCGCGCTGCATCAGATCCAGCTGTTGCTGTTGCTCTGCCACGATGGTGTTCAGCGTTTCCAGCAGGTCGTCCTGGAAGGCGACCCGCGTCTCGAGGTCGTTCAGGCGTGATTCCATGGGGCGTCATATCCGGGGCGTCAGGGGAGGGGCGATTGTAGTCTGCCGGCTGGCAGTCGGCATCCTCCTTGTGTGCCAAGCCTGTTATCCTGCGCGCCGTCTTCCGGTGGTGCCTGTCATGAGCCTGTTGTCCCTGCGTGATGTTTCCCTGAGTTTTGGCGCTGCGCCCTTGCTCGATCGAGTCAATTTCAGTCTGGATCGCGGTGAGCGCGTCTGCGTGGTCGGCCGTAACGGCGAGGGCAAGTCAACCTTGCTCAAGGTGGTGGAGGGGCTGCATCTGCCAGACAGTGGCGAGATCGTGCGTCAGGGCGGGCTGGTGCTGGCCAGCCTGCCGCAGGAAGTGCCGGTGACTCTGGCCGGCAAGGTGTTCGACGTGGTCGCCGATGGCCTGGGGGAGGCGGCGGGCCTGCTGTCGAGGTACCACGAGCTCAATGATCGTTACGCCCATGGTGACGACTCGGTGCTGGACGAGCTGAGTCGCACCCAGGAGGCACTGGAGGCGGTCGGCGGCTGGCAACTGGATTCGAAGGTGCAGCAGGTGATGTCGCGGCTGCAGCTGGATGGCGAGGCGGACTTTGCCAGTCTGTCGGGCGGCCGCAAGCGCCGTGTGTTGCTGGCGCGATCATTGGTCAACGAGCCGGACATCCTGCTGCTGGACGAGCCCACCAACCATCTGGACATCGAATCGATCACCTGGATGGAAACCTTCTTCAAGGACTACCAGGGCACCCTGCTGTTCATCACCCATGACCGTAGTTTTTTGCAGACCATCGCCACCCGCATCATCGAGATTGATCGCGGGCAACTACGTGATTTTCCCTGCACCTACGCCGAGTACCTGGAGCGCAAGCAGCAGCAGCTGGATGCCGAGGCGCAGGCCAATGCCCTTTTCGACAAGAAACTGGCGCAGGAAGAGGTCTGGATTCGTCAGGGCATCAAGGCCCGGCGTACCCGCAATGAAGGCCGCGTGCGGGCGCTGAAGGCGCTGCGCAACGAGCGGGCCGAGCGTCGAGAGCGGGTGGGCAAGGTCAACCTGGCGGTGAGCGAGGCCGAGCGCTCCGGCAAGGTGGTGCTGGAGGCTGACCATGTTTCATTGGCTTACGGCGGCCAGACGCTGGTGGATGACTTCTCCGTGGTGGTGATGCGGGGCGACAAGATCGGACTGATCGGACCGAACGGCGTCGGCAAGACTACTCTGGTGCGCGCGCTGCTGGGACAGATTCCGGTACAGAAGGGCGAGGTGCGTCACGGGACCAAGCTGGAAGTGGCGTATTTCGACCAGTTGCGCGCGCAGCTGGACCCTGAACGTAGCGTCATGGAAAACGTGGTGGAGGGGTCAGACTTCATCGAGGTCAACGGCCAGCGCAAGCATGCCCTGGCCTACCTGCAGGACTTCCTGTTCTCGCCACAACGCTCACGCACGCCGGTGAAGGCGCTGTCCGGTGGCGAGCGCAATCGTCTGCTGCTGGCCAAGCTGTTTACGCGGCCGGCCAACCTGCTGGTGATGGACGAACCGACCAATGATCTGGATGTGGAAACGCTGGAGCTGCTCGAAGAGCTGCTGGTGACGTACAGCGGTACGCTGCTGCTGATCAGCCATGACCGGGCCTTCCTCGACAACGTGGTGACCAGTACCTGGGCGTTTGAAGGTAACGGCGTGGTGCGTGAGTATGTCGGTGGCTATGAGGACTGGTTGCGGCAGCGTGCCATTTCGGCCTCAAGGCCGCAGCCGTCCGAAGCGCGCAAGGTGGAGGCGGCTGTGCCGGACAAGGCGCCGTCCGAGGGCGCCCGACGCAAGCTGAGCTACAAGGACCAGCGTGAGCTGGAGGCGATTCCCGGCCGGATCGAGGCGCTGGAGCAGGAGCAGGCAGACTTGCAGGCGCGTCTCAACGACGCGGACTTCTTCGTCAGTGCCCCCCAGGAGGCGGCGGCGGCGGCCGAGCGGCTGGGCATCATTGACGAGGAGCTGCTGGCGCTGCTGGAGCGCTGGGAGACCCTGGGAGGCTGACGCAGCGGGGCGGTCGCGGTGCAGGGGCGGTTTCAGGCGTCCGCAGACCGGGGTATGATCCACGGGCTGACGTGGCCGGGCACCATGAGGCATCCTCCAGAATAAAGCCCGGCACACCGGATCGTGAAGGAACCGTCTGGGTTCACTGTGTCACGGTCTGGCCATGTCGGTACCACCATGATGGTGTCATTTCCGGCGCTGGTGCCGGCTTGAGGGAGACAAAACAATGCAGCGTTCCTTGACCGGCCTCGTCCTGGCCACCCTGTTGCTGGCGGGTTGCGCCTCCGGCCCCGGTCCCGTGAAGTCCGGTTTCTACCATTCCCCCGCACGTGCCTACTCCCTGGCCCTGGATTCCGGCGTTTTCCGCGGTGGCGTGACCCTGACGGAAAAATGCGATGCGAATGGCGGCACCCTGAACATCTGGGATGAAACCAACCGTTTTTTTCGCGTGGACTACCTGAAGATCAACAAGCATCCTGCGGCGGTGGTCCCGAATTTCGCCAGTGAGCGTACCATCGACGAAATGGTGCTCAACAACTATCAGCGTGAAGTGTTGGCCAAGGCCGAAGGGATCAAGCACAACGAGGTCATTCTGTCGGAATTCGTGGACACCGGGCGTGGTGATGCCATGTTCAGCGTGGTTAGCCTGGAAATGAAGCCGGAGTCGTTGCCCGATGGGGTAGTGGCGCGCAGCTATTATTACGGGGTGCTTGTGTTTACTCGCGGCGACTTTGTATACGTGTTGCAGCACCGCTTCGATGCGTACCAGCCGGACAAGTTGAAAAACCTGTTGTCGGCGCTGCGGCAAGACATGCTGGTACCTGGCTTGTTGCGTCACACTGACAGCCTCAATCAGTCCCAGTCAGCTGCACAGCAGAGCACGACCCCCGGGGCCTGTTGATGCCGGTGTGCCAACCGCTGGGGTCGGATGCCCGGGCTTTGCTGGAGGCGGAGGCACGTACCCTGCTGGCGGTGCATGCCCTGCAAGGCTGGCACCTGTTGCATGAAGGGGCCTGCTGGCGGCTTCTCAAAACTTACCCCACGGCCAACTTTGCTCAAGCGCTGGCGCTGGCGCAGCGCGTGGGGTGGCTCGCAGAGCGGGAAGGTCATCATCCTGAGCTAACGGTGGCCTGGGGCCGCTGCACCGTGGCGTGGTGGACAACGCAGCTCAATGGCTTGCACGAAAACGACTTCCTGATGGCTGCCGCCACGGATGACATCCTTTTCAGCGGTCGCGAATTGTCGACTCCCTGATGTGTCGTTACACTGCGGCACACTCGACCAATTAGTCACAAGGAGCCGTCATGTCCGCATCCGACAGCCTCCCGCAGGTTGCCATGAAGCCTGCTCCCTGGCAGCTCAAGGGACAGGGTTATATCCTGGCAGTACGGCTTCCGGAGTCCTTCCTGGACAACCAGTCTTTCCTGCCGGATACCCAGCGCCCGACGCGCCGTGGCCGCCTGGCCTACGTCATGTTTGTGGATTACCAGCAGTCCGACGCCGGCCCCTACCACGAGCTGCTCTACATTCCGGGCACGCTCGCGTTCGGTTCCCGGCGGCACCTGTCCATCAGCAAGATCTACGTGTCGACCTGGGATTCCGTGGTGAACGGCCACGAGAACTGGGGCATTCCCAAGGAGCGTTGCGACTTCAAGGTGAGTTACGGCGTGAAGGGCGTGGACGAGGTGCGGTTGATGCTGGATGGGCAGGTGATTGCGGAACTGGATTTCCGCCCGCGTCTGTTCCGCCTGCCCTTCAACGGGAGCCTGGTGCCGGCGCGTTTCCGCACGCTGTCGCAGCACTTCAAGGGACGTGAATTCATCTACATTCCGTCCGCGCGCGGCCACATCCGTCCTGCATCACTGGTGCACTCGCGCTTTGACAGTCGCTATTTCCCCGATATCAGCCAGGGAACGGTGGTGGCTTGTGTGAAGGTGACGGATTTCGACATGACGTTCCCGGTGGCGACCGTGCGGGCACTGTCCTGATGAAGGCGTCGGCTTTCCGGTGGCGTATCAATCTGTATCCGCCCTTTCTCGGGGCCGGCATTCGGGTGGACCACATCAGTGATGATTACCTTGCCATTGATGTGTCGATGGGGCTGCGCTGGTACAACCGCAATTACGTCGGCGTGCATTTCGGCGGCAGCCTTTATGCCATGACCGATCCCTTTTTCATGCTGATGCTGATGAATGTGCTGGGGCGTGACTACATCGTGTGGGACCAGGCGGCGAAGATCGATTTTGTCCGTCCCGGCAAGGGCACCGTCCGCGCCCGTTTTCGCCTGACGCCGGAGGATATTGCCCGCGTGCGCAACGAAGCGGAAAGCGGCGCGCCCTTGCGTCCGGTCTTCACGGTGGAGGTACGGGACGAGCAGGATGCCCTGGTCGCCCGAGTCGACAAGACCCTCTACGTTCGCAAGAAAAAAGCCGGCACGGCCTGAGTCCTCATGGCCCGGGGGCGTCGAGTCCCTTCACCACGCCGCGCATGAACGCGATCATCTCGGCGGTGTTCGCCTTGAAGGCCGGATCGACGCTGGTTTTCACGATGACGGTGCGGGTTTTCTCGTCGACGAAAATCGTTTGTCCCCACACGCCGTTGGCAAAGAACTCCTGGTCGGGATCTTTCGGTACCCACCAGTGGTAGCCGTAGCCGCGCTCGGGATAGCCGTTGCCGGCGGCCAGCCAGGGTTC
>JBKHWB010000106.1:0-5713 GCA_046566745.1 Gammaproteobacteria bacterium | reverse complement strand
CCGCCGCCAATGCCACGGACAGTGCAACTGGGAAAGACATCCATCCATAAAAAAAACCGGCGAAATCGCCGGTTTTTTCATGCCACAAAATGCATCACTTAACGTAATACGTTTTCAGCGGCGGGAAGCCATTGAACTCCACCGAGCTGTAGGAGTTCGTGTAGGCACCCGTGGTCATCCAGTACAGGCGATCCCCAACCGCCAGGTTCAGCGGCAGCTGGTAATTGGAGTTTTCGTACATGATGTCGGTCGAGTCGCAAGTGGGGCCGGCCAGCACGACGGTGCCCGTCGGCGGATTGCCCTCCAGCTTCTCCATGTAGATCGGGTACTTGATGGACTCACCCATGGTTTCCATCAGGCCCTGGAACAGGCCGACGTCCAGGTATACCCAGCGATTCAGGTCGGTACGCGACTTCCGCGAGATCAGTACCACTTCCGACACCAGCACGCCCGATTCCCCGACCAGGGAACGACCCGGCTCCAGGATGATCTCTGGCAGGTTGTCACCGTAGTCATCGTGCAGGTAGCGCAGGATTTCTTCGGCATACACATTGATCGGGTTCACTTCCGAAATGTAGTTGGCCGGGAAGCCCCCGCCCATGTTGATCATCTTGAGCTCGATGCCCTCCTCAAGCTTCATCCAGTCAAACATGTACTTGACCTTGGACAACGCGGCATCCCAGACGGCGATATCTTTCTGCTGCGAGCCGACATGGAAGGAAATACCGTAGGGCACCAGACCCAGCTGCTTGGCCATCACCAGCAGGTCGATCGCCATGTCCGGATGGCAACCGAACTTGCGCGACAGCGGCCATTCGGCGGTTTCTCCGCCTTCCACCAGGATGCGGACAAACACCTTGGAGCCGGGCGCATTGTCGGCAATATTCTGCAGGTCGGCCTTGGAGTCGGTGGCAAACAGGCGGATACCCTTATCGTACGCATATTTGACATGCGCCGCCTTCTTGATGGTATTGCCGTAGGAAACGCGATCCGGATCGACACCGGAATCCAGCACGCGATTCAGTTCGAAAATCGAGGCAATGTCGAAATTGGAACCCAGGTCGCGCAGCAATTCGACCACGGGCACACCCGGGTTGGCCTTCAGCGCATAGTGCACCTTGGCCATCGGGAAGCAGCCGGTCAGCTCTTCGAATTTCTGTTTGATGATCTCAAGGTCAACCACCAGGAAAGGGGTTTCCTTGGTGTCGGCAACGTCGCGGATCTTCTTCCACTCGGCATCGGTACAGTAGTCAGCAAGGCGCATGGCAATTACCCATCAAAACAATCGAATGAAAAGAGCCCCTGGAGACCGGCACACGTTCACTATAGTCGCTAGCAGCATGGCGGTTTCGAGAGGCTCTTCAACCCGGGTCAGGTTGCTGCGACCGCATCGGCGGGGCGCCCTGGCACTGACAGCGCGAAGGGTAAAGGCAAAGGCGGGGGCAATCAAGGTGAACGACGGACGGGAATGTATCCGTCAGGGTCGCCGGGCAATCCGGAGCGGCAGGGGCCAGCGCACCGCCCTGGCCTGGCTGGGCTCACCCCATGCGGGCAACAACTGCGCACGCAGCGCCGGTAGCGGGTCCCCGCCAGTCGCCTCCCGGTAAAGCCTGGTCGCCGACCAGGTCCCCAGATAACCCAACAGCTGATCCAGCGTCCACTCGGCCGTCATCTCCTGCGAAGGAAAAGCCATTTCCGGCCAGGGGAAAGGCAGCGTGCGGTAATCATTCTCCACATGAGTACGCTCGGGCGGCCAGTAGGCGCCGACCGTTCCCTGATGGTAATCCCGCAGCATCGGGTCCAGCAGCTCGTCAACCCGCACCCCGGTGTAGGTCAGCAGTGCCAGCACCCCGCCAGGCCGCAACACCCGGGCCGCCTCCTCGTAAAAGACAGGCAGATCGAACCAGTGCGCCGCCTGTGCCACCAGGATGAGGTCAACCGACGCCGGCGGCAGGCCGCTGGCCTCGGCCGGTGCAACAGCGAACCGCACATTGGCCGGTCCCCGGGCAGCGGCAATCTGGGCGGCACTGGCATCCGTGGCAACCACCTCACCGAAGTGCGCCGCCAGCCCTTGGGCGGCCTGGCCATTGCCGGTGGCACAGTCCCAGGCCCGCTCGTGACCGGGTGCCACTTGGGCAAGATCGGCAAACAACCGAGCCGGATAGCGCGGGCGAAAACTGGCGTACTCTGACGCCAGCGCCGAAAAATGATCCTTGAACTCAGTCATCGCCCTTGTCGTCCGGCGGGCAGGCGGGAATAGCAGCGGAGGATGGCAGACCCCGCAGGTCGAGGTAACGGATCAGCCGATGCTCGTTCCAGAGTGCCACACTGGTGAACACGATAATGACCAGGATCAGCAGCCCGCAGCCGACAAACGCCAGGTTGCCCAGCGCGGCCAGCATGGCCAGCGCATTGGTGTCGATGGACCCATCCCTGAGTCCCGCCACCAAGGCCTGGGGGTCGACAAACCACGGCATGGTCAGCCACAAACCCCCGTACAGGGCAACCAGCACGGCGGTCAGCAGCAGGGCCACCCAGGGCCAGTAGCGGATCTGGCGCCGGCGGCGCTCGACATAGGCAATCTGTTCTGGCGTAAGGGCAGGCATCAGCAATCCGGCAGCAGGCGACAACAGCCGCTGACGCTAACAGGGAGCAGATGGCAGCTCAAGCCACCCGCCCCCGCACGTTCAGAGGTTGGCCTCGGCGTACTCTGCCAGGATGGAGCGTGGCACGCCCTGCAGGGCGAGGTGTGCCCCATGCCGGAACCCCTTGAAGCGTTCGCTCATGTAGGTGAGGCCGGAGCTGGTTGGACTGAGGTAGGGCGTGTCGATCTGGGCCAGGTTGCCGAGGCACACCACCTTCGACCCTTCCCCCGCGCGGGTGATGATCGCCTTCATCTGGTGCGGCGTCAGGTTCTGGCACTCGTCGATCAGGATCAGCGAGCGCTGGAAGCTGCGGCCACGGATGTAATTAAGGGCCTTGAACTGGATGTTGGCCTTTTCCTTCACGTATTCAATGGAGCCGGAAGGGCTGGCGTCGTTCAGGTGCAGGGCCTCGATGTTGTCGCTGATGGCCCCCAGCCACGGGTCCATTTTCTCCTCTTCCGTGCCCGGCAGGAAGCCGTGCTCCTCGGCCAGGGGTGGCGTGGACCGGGTGGCGATGATCTTGTTGAAGCGCCGCTCGACGATGGTCATCTCGATGGCGGCAGCGAGCGCCAGGATGGTCTTGCCGGAACCCGCCGGACCGGTCAGCGACACCAGGTGTACATTCGCGTCCATCAGCAGGTTCAGCGCCAGCGCCTGGTGAATGTTGCGCGGCGCCAGCCCCCAGGCCTGCTGGTGCATCAACGCCTCCCGGGGCAGGTCCACCAGCACGACCTTGTCGCGGTCAACTTCGCGAACCCTTCCGACAAAGCCCTCATCGTCCACGATGAACTGGTTGATGAAAAGCTCGTCATCAATGCAGTTCCGCGGCACATGGTGCAGCGTCTCACCCATGCCCTGCACGGTATCGACCGATTTCACGCGATCCCAGAACGAACCGTTAATCTCGTGATAGCCGCGCGCCAACTGCCGGATGTCGGAGACAAGCTGGTCATTGTGGTAATCCTCGGCCGCCAGCCCGCAGGCGCGCGCCTTCAGGCGCATGTTGATGTCCTTGGTAACCAGCACAATCTTCGTGGAAATGTCACCCGCCTGCAGCGTCACCAGTTGGTTGATGATCTTGTTGTCGTTGAGCTCATTGGACAGGAAATCCTTGCCCGGACTGTCCTGCGTATCCATCAGCACGGACAGCGTACCCAGGTGGCTGCGCGTCAGGTCGCGCCAGATCGGCACGCCCTGGCGGATTCTTTCTGGTTCGGCATTACCGAGAATGGAATCGATCAAACGGATGGCGGCACGACATTCGGCAGACACGGAGGCCTTGCCGGACTTGAGCTTGTCGAGCTCCTCCAGCACGGTCATCGGAATGATGACGCGGTGTTCTTCAAAGTTCAGGACAGAGTCGGGATTGTGGATCAGGACGTTGGTATCGAGGACGTAGGCAATCTTGCGCTGGAGAGAGTTGTCTTTGTTATCTTCCATGTCTGCACCTGAACAACGTGATGGGAGGAGTCGCGCAAGCGCGGCCAACGATCGGCAAACAGATCCGCGTCAGATCATCTCATCCCACCATCCCTGCAGCCTCAGCCGCACGTGATCAGGTACCTCGAACATAACGCAAATTTTCCGTCACTGGAAAGTGCTTTTTGCGAATGGCTGATTATTTTTGCGAGCGGATACGCACCAGCCAGGAGCACGAACACATATATCCGCCGGACATGACGGATTGAAGTCATTCCTGACGGGAGACCTAGTCAGCCGGGAGCCTTGGGCCTAGAATCCGCGCGTCCTGTTGCCACCCCGGCAACCCTCCGCCACCAAGCCAGGAGTTTCCATGAGCCAGTTCGACAATGTCAGCGTCGTCAAGAAAGCCAACGTCTACTTTGACGGCAAGTGCGTCAGCCACACCGTGCAGTTTGCCGATGGCACCCGCAAGTCGGTGGGCGTCATTTTCCCGTCCTCGCTGACCTTCAACACAGGCGCTCCGGAAATCATGGAACTGAATGCCGGCCACTGCCGCATCCGCCTCAAGGGCGAGACCGAATGGACGGAATACCATGGCGGCCAGTCCTTCCATGTGCCGGGCAATTCATCCTTCGATATCGACACCCTGGAAATGCTGGATTACGTCTGCCATTTCGAGTGATCCGTGATCCGCAATGAAAAAGCCGGCCACCAGGCCGGCTTTTTCATGCCCGCCGCGTGACGGCTACTGCTGGTGCACTTCGACAGTCACGTGCATCAATGACCGCCGTCCCGCCAGAAGCCGCTTGTAGTGCTCCGGGGGCCGTGGAGATTCGGCATACACGGAAATCACGGCCGCATAGGCCTGGGTACCAACACGCACAATATGCAGATCCGTCACCCAGGTGAAAGGCTCCTGCTCCAGCGTGGAGCGTATAAACCGCGGCAGTTCGTCGCTGGGTAACCGATCCACCAATTGAGAGGCTGCATCCCTCAGCAGGCCCTGCGCCCAATGCAGGATGATCGCCGCTCCCACGATCCCCATGACCGGATCAAGCCAGCCCCAGCCCAGATAAAGACCCGCCAGCAGCGCAACAATGGCAAACACTGACGTCAGGGCATCCGCTAGCACATGCACATAGGCCGCGCGCAGGTTGATGTCATGCTGATGCCCGTGGTCGTGGTCGTGGTCGTGGTCGTGGTCGTGGTCGTGGTCGTGGTCGTGGTCGTGGTCGTGGTCGTGGTCGTGGGAGTGCAGATGCCCGGCCTCTTGCAACCACCTGGCCGAGAGCAGGTTCACGGCCAGACCGATGACTGCAACCAGCAGGGCCTCGCCATACTGCACGGGATGCGGCGACAACAGCCGTCCAACCGACTCGACGACCATCGCCAGTGCTACCGCGCCCAGCGCCAGCGCACTGACAAACCCGCCCAGAACGGCGATCTTGCCGGTGCCGAATGAAAAACGCAGGTCGCCGTGATGACGGCGCATGAGGGCGTAGGCCAGCAAGGCTATCAGGAAGGCGGCAAGGTGGGTGCCCATGTGCCAGCCGTCCGCCAACAGGGCCATGGACCCTGTCACGGTGCCGGCCACGATCTCAACCACCATCATGATGACAGTCAGCCACAACACCCGCCGCGTACCG
>JBKHWB010000105.1:0-5877 GCA_046566745.1 Gammaproteobacteria bacterium | reverse complement strand
TGGTTCACGCCAGCCTTGCTGCTGACCAGACTGTCCTGGCCGCTCATGCGCCAGCGGGTGAACAGGTAGCACACCACGGCAATGCCGGCGCCCACGAGGGCGGCGGTCCAGAAGTCGACCTTCCATACCCGGTTCAGGCCCTTGAGGATGATGTAGGTGCCGAAGGTCCAGCCCATGAAGGCGATCAGCCAGGGCACGGTTCGGCGCGCTGCTGCCACCATGTCCGGTTGATAGGTGATGCTGCGCTTGACGATGTAGAGGAAGAGTGCGGCAAAGATGCCGCCCAGCACCGGCGAGACCACCCAGCTGGCGGCAATCTGCCCCATGGTGCCCCAGTCCACGATGCCAAAGCCGCTGGCGGCGACGCCCGAGCCCAGCACCGCACCGACGATGGCATGGGTGGTCGAGACAGGTGCCCCGACAAAGGTGGCCAGGTTCAGCCACAGGGCGGCGGCCAGCAGGGCGGCCATCATCAGCCAGACAAAGGTGTCGCTGTCGGGAATCTGTGAGGGGTCGATGATGCCGTTACGGATGGTGCCCACTACCTCGCCGCCGGCAATGATGGCGCCCATTGCCTCGAAGATGGCGGCGATGATGAGGGCGCCGGTCAGGGTCAGGGCCTTGGAGCCCACCGCAGGCCCGACATTGTTGGCGACATCATTGGCGCCGATGTTCATGGCCATGTAGGCGCCGATCACGGCGGCAATGGTCAGCATGATGCCGTTGAGACCGGTCACGCCCTGCTGGGTGGCATAGAGCATGACGCCGATGATGAACAGCAGGCCGATGCCTAGCCGGAACAGCTCGGCCCGGCCTTTTTTGGAGGCTTTTTCCAGTTCGCTGATGTGCTTCAGTTCCACGGTAGGGATCTCTGGCCAAAAAACGGCGCGATTGTGACAGAACCGTTACCGGAACCCAATGATGTGGCGCAGGAGATGGTCGGATCGTTACCGGGGACAATGGCTGCCATGGCATTCATTGTAAGTTAGTGCTTACAAACCCAGAAGGCGATCGACACCAAGCAATACCGCCACGCCCAGCAGGGCAAACAGGGCAGCGCAGATGCCATGGATGAGCCTGACCGGGAGCTTGTGGGCAATGCGGTCGCCCATCAGCACGGCCGGCACGTTGGCGATCATCATGCCCAGCGTGGTGCCGGCCACCACCATCAGGAAGGCCTCGTACTGGGCGGCCAGGGCAACGGTGGCGATCTGGGTCTTGTCGCCCATCTCGGCCATGAAGAAGGCCAGCAGGGTGGTCATGAACACCCCGAAGTGGGCGAGTTCGGTGTCGTCGTCATCGAGCTTGTCCGGCACCATGATCCAGGCGGCCATGGCCAGGAAGGAGGCGCCGAGCACCCAGCGCATGACCTCGGGCGAGACCAGTGTGCTGATCCAGGCGCCCAATGCGCCGGCACCGGCGTGGTTGGCAATGGTGGCGACGAGGATGCCGAGAATGATGGGGACGGGCTTGCGGAATTTCGCGGCCAGTACGAAGGCGAGCAGCTGGGTCTTGTCGCCGATTTCGGCGAGGGCAACGATGCCGGTCGAGATGAGGAAGGCTTCCAACGGGGTCTCCTGGCCGGACGGGGGACGCGTGACCATGACACCCTCCCGGCCGAACCGAGGGCAGCATGGTCAACGGTCTTGCCAGGTGGGTGGACTGCCAGCGCCATGGCCTGTGGGCCAAGCATGTTGACGCGGGCCCCTTCGCGGGCGGCCATGGTGGCGGTGCGAAGGGCGGCTACTCCCCGATTGACGGGCGCATGCTAACCGCTGGCCGGGGCGGTCGTCCAGCCGCCTCAGCCGGCGCTGTAGACGGGGGCAAAGCCGCCGCCGGGGGTGCGGAAGTTGGTGGTCTGGCCCTGGTAGAGGCGGGCTGCCAGCCATTGCACCTCGCCGTGGTAGGCATAGTTGCGCAGGTCGAACTTGAGCGGCGCGCTGTCGGCGGCATCGGTGATGGTGCGCTCGCCCGGCATGACCAGGGCCTGCGCCACGTAGTCGCCCTGCAGGATTTCTTCCCACACGCGTTTGGTCAGCTTGTCGCCGCGGTAGGCGGCACGGCTGCCGTAGCCGGCATTGGGTTTGAAGAAAAGCTGGCGGCGCTGTGTCCACAGGCGCTCGGCCTGGGCGGGGTCGACCACCTCGGTGTGCGGGATGTTGTCCAGCAACAGGGCCTGCGTGTCGACGGGGACGCACAGTGCCTGCAATGTGGCGGGGTCGGTGAGCAGGGCCAGGTTGCGCTTGTCGGCATACAGGGCGTGCGCCTGCGGGTGCGGGGTCAGGGTGATGGCGCCGGCGAGATATGCCTCGCGCAAGACGGCATTGCCCGGATCTTCCAGTGCAAAGTCGGTCAATCGGTTGTAGACGAGGTCGATGACGCTGTCGCCGTGGCGCAGCTCGCCGTCCACCCATTGCAGTTCTTCCGGCGCGACGATGCTGGCGTCAATGTCGTGGCGCTGGAACAGTTGCTGGAAGAGCAGGAATTCAGGGTACAGGTATTGCTGCTGCGGGTGTTCATCGACGATGGCGATGCGGCGCAGCGGGCGCCGGTGCTGATCGAGCGCCCACTCCTCGCGAAACATGGCAACGATGGCGTTTTCCAGTTGGTGAACGCTGTCGGGGGTGGGCAGCATGGTTTCCACTTCGGTGCAGCAGGCGTGCTGGGCACGGGCGAGGACGGCGTTGAGCATGGCACCGCCGGCATTGGTGTTGATCTCGATCAGACCCAGGTGGTTGTCGTGCGCGTGGAAGTCATAGCCGAGAAACGCGCCACGCGAGCGCCCGGGGTGGGCGCGGGCAATGGCCGGGGCCTGTGCCAGCGTGAGCTCGCGCCAGGCGGGCAGGCTCACCACCGATTCCACGGCCTGCACCACGGCGGCCATGCGTTCGCGGTGTACGCGCGATATAAACACCGGGCGGGCGGCGAACAGGTAGGGGCAGCGTTCCTGTACCAACTGGAACAGGCCGGGCTGGCCGAGTTCGGATTCCAGCGCCTGATGCAAGGCGTTGTCGTCCAGGCTGATGCAGAAGCAGCCCCTGTTCAGGTTGGTGGCTAGCGGTGCGGTCATGCGGTGGGTCCGGTCAGGCCGGTGGCGTCCAAACGAGCCAGAGCCGGCGCGAGAGTCTTGACCTACAGTGTATGAGGTCTCCACCGGCGTCCTGCAAGGACGAAGGTGAATCTTTCGGCTATGCGGCCGTTATTGCGCTGGCGAACGGCCCGACATCCCCGAGACTGCGTGACCCCCGTTCGGGCAGAGTCTGCCGACCCCTTGACGCCCGATGGGCGCCCCGTTCGCCCTTCGACAGGCTCAGGGCGAACGGGGGTTGCGGAAAGACCTATCGGGGGCGAAAAGACTTAGCGGGCGGCCGGAGGCTTGCCGGGGCCGTGCGGGCGGCGCGGACCATGGCCGGGCGATCCGGCGGGTTTGCCGCCAGCGGGTTTGTTGCCGGCCGGGCGGTTACCGGGTGCGGGCGCCGCCGGATTGCCTTTGCCCGTTGAAGACGGTTGCTTAGGGGCGTTGCCGCCCTTGCCGGCGCCTTGCCGGGGCGCCGGCAAGGCGCCGGGCTTGCCGCCGGCACGTGGGGCACGCGGTGGCGGGGTCTTGCGCAGCGGTTCGGGTGCCACGGTCAGGTCGGGTTCAAAGCCGGGGATCACCACCTGTTCTAGGCGCCGCTTCATCAGCTTTTCGATATCGGCGAGCAATTTGAATTCGTCCACGCACACCAGCGAAACGGCCTCGCCCACGGCGCCGGCACGACCGGTGCGGCCGATGCGGTGCACGTAGTCTTCCGGCGTATTGGGCAGTTCGTAATTCACCACGTGCGGCAGGGCGTCGATGTCGATACCGCGCGCCGCGATGTCGGTGGCGACCAGCACGCGCAGCTTGCCGGCCTTGAATTCACCGAGGGCGCGTTCACGCGCGGACTGGCTCTTGTTGCCGTGGATGGGGAGCGCGCTGATGCCGCTCTTGTCGAGCTGCTCGGCCAGGCGGTTGGCGCCGTGCTTGGTGCGCGTGAAGACCAGTACCTGTTCCCAGTGGCCGTCACGAATCAGCTTTTCCAGCAGCGGACGCTTCTTGTCGCGATCGACCGGGTGCACTACCTGCGTTACCAGTTCGGCCGGCGTGTTGCGGCGCGCCACTTCGATGTGCACGGGATCGTTCAGGATGCCGGCGGCCAGTGTCTTGATCTCGTCGGAGAACGTGGCGGAAAACAGCAGGTTCTGACGATCGGCCGGCAACAGCGGCAGGATGCGGCGGATGTCGCGGATGAAGCCCATGTCCAGCATGCGGTCGGCTTCGTCCAGCACCAGCGTGTCAATGCCGGAAAGGTCGATGGTCTTCTGGCCGACATGGTCGAGCAGGCGGCCCGGCGTGGCGACGAGGATGTCGACGCGGCGGTTCAGCTTTTCCTTCTGAGGATTGATGTTGACGCCACCGAACATCACCATCGATTTCACGTCGAGGTATTTGCCGTAGGTGCGCACGCTTTCCTCCACCTGCGCGGCCAGTTCACGCGTGGGGGTGAGGATGAGTACGCGGATTTTGGCCTTGCTGTTCTGCCGGGCAAAATCGATCAGCGAAATGCGTTGCAGCAGCGGCAGGGTGAAGCCGGCGGTCTTGCCGGTGCCGGTCTGGGCGGCGGCAAGGACGTCGCGGCCTTCCAGCACGGCGGGTACGGCCTGGAGCTGGATGGGGGTGGGAGTGGTATAGCCTTCTTCGGTAAGGGCACGCACGATGGCCGTTGAGAGGCCGAGATCAGCAAAAGACAGGGACAAAAGGGGCATCCGGAACAACGAGAGGAGTGCTTATTATCCGCCCTTGCAAGCCCTTTGTCGTGCCTGGCGTGAGGCCAGCCATCGTCAAGGCGACGAATGTCGTATGCTTGCCGGTTTGCAGCCAGACAAAAGGGAGCCGGGCATGGAGTCTGCGGTCACACATTTTCTGGGAGGCGTTGGCCTGTTCCTGCTGGGGATGTGGCTGATGACCGATGGCCTCAAGCTGGCTGCCGGGCCGGCCCTCGAGCACATTCTTCGTGAATGGACCCGGACCCGGATGCGTGGTCTCTTCTCCGGGATACTGGTGACCGGCGTGGTGCAGTCCTCGACGGCGGTGACGGTGGCCACCATCGGCTTCGTCAATGCGGGCCTGTTGTCGCTGGGGCAGTCCATGTGGGTGATTTTCGGCTCCAATGTGGGCACCACCATGACCGGCTGGCTGGTGGCGCTGATCGGTTTCAAGTTCAAGGTGGAGCTGTTCGCGCTGCCCATGATCGGCGTGGGCATGGTGCTGCGCCTGACCGGGGAGAACACGCGGCGCGGTGCCATCGGGCTGGCGCTGGCCGGCTTTGGCACCCTGTTCCTGGGCATTGACGTGCTGAGCAATGGCTTCCTGGGCCTGCAGTCCCACTTCGACCTGCGGGACATGGTCATGGCGGGGCCGGCCGGTGTCATCCTGCCGGTATTGGCGGGATTCATGCTGACGCTGCTCATGCAGTCCTCCAGTGCGGCCATGGTCATTGTGCTGACGGCGACAGCGGCCGGGGTTCCGCTCGCCACGGCAGCAGCGACGGTGATCGGGATCAATGTCGGCACTACCGCGACGGCCATTATTGCCGCCATGGGGGCAACGCCGGCAGCGCGCCGCACAGCCGCCGCGCATGTCCTCTTCAATCTGCTCACGGGTATTGTGGCGCTGTTGATACTGGCACCGCTGCTGCTGGTCGTCGGCATGCTGGCCGACGTCATGGAGCTGCCGCCAACCCCTTCGGTGCTGCTGGCGGCTTTCCATACGGTGTTCAACGTGCTGGGCATCGTGTTGATGTGGCCGCTGTCGCATCGTCTGGAGCATTTCCTGCAGCGGTCTTTCCGTACCCA
>JBKHWB010000104.1:0-6132 GCA_046566745.1 Gammaproteobacteria bacterium | reverse complement strand
GCCCACGTAGCTCAGCTGGATAGAGCAGCCCCCTCCTAAGGGGCAGGTCGGACGTTCAAATCGTCTCGTGGGCGCCATTAATTAATTGATTTATAAGGAATCCAGTTCTGGGTTCTTTCTAAGGGGCAGGTCAGGACGGAAAAAAGATGAAAAAACGTATGGGAAAAATCATCTTTTTTTCAGGTACTTGATCTCGTTCGTTATCCAAGAAATACCACATCAGGCGGGTTATTCTTTCGTTACGCCGGTCGCTGGTTATAAAGAAGAGCACAGGCTGCGCACTAGTGCGAACGTGGCTGGATCTAACCAGCTTTGTAGTTCCTCTCTCTATTGGTTATCGGCCTGATCAGCCGATACCGCTCCCGCAAGAACAGGCCCGTTCGTTTCTTATTCAGTCTCTCCAGGTAAATGGCTGCTCCGAAATGGAGTTGTCGCTGCCAAAAGCAGGGTTTAACAGGGCGCGGGGTTGTCCTGAAAGTAACATATAAGTTACTATTTGGCATGGCTATCCAGGTCGAAGAATACATTTCTGAGGATGGATCAATCCCGTACAGGGATTGGTTTGTGAGTCTGCATGCCCAAGCGGCTGCCAAGGTGGCGACCGCTGTGCTCCGGATGGAGATGGGCAATACCTCCAATGTGAAGTGGTTCGATGGCATTGGGGAATACAAGATCGACTGGGGTCCTGGCTACCGTATCTACCTGACACAGGATGGTGACAGGTTGATTGTCTTGTTTGCCGGAGGCACCAAGGCGAGCCAGAAAGCCGACATCAAGCGCGCCATGAAATTGAACGATGAGTATTGGGCTCGCAAGGCCCAGCTCAAGAAGAGGAGGTGACGTATGGCACTGACTAGAAACTTCAAGCAAACAGTGGTCGAGCGTGTGCAGCGCGAGCCGGAGTTTGCCAAGGCGTTACTGGACGAAGCCGCTTCTCTGTTCCTGAACGGGGAGCCGGCTACGGCGCGTGTGATCCTGCGTGATCTGGTAAATGCGACAGTGGGATTTGAGGGGCTGGCGGAGGAAACCGCCAAGCCCAGCAAGAGCCTGCACCGGATGCTGTCGGCCAGTGGCAATCCCAGCATGGATAACCTGGCCGCCATCTTTGGTGTCCTTCGCAAGAGCCTGCATGTGAGCCTTGAGGTTCATGCGGCATAAGCTCTTTTTTATCGGTTTTTTTTGATGCTCACGATTTGATTACGTAGTGTCCGCTGCTGTTCCCAAGGGGCAGGTCGGACGTTCAAGTCGTCTCGTGGGCGCCATTTTCTCGCTGTGCCTGTCATGCCCGGCTGCGCCTATCATGTCCGTACAGAACATCAACGCTTTCATGTTCACGCATATCCGCACCATCGAGATGATCGGGGTGCTGATGCGCATTTTCAGCTTCAGCCTGGTTAGCTGGCTGGGGCCGGCCAGTCCCTTTCTGTTCGTGTGGGTGTTCAACACCATCGACGCCGTCGTCCTGTCGTGGTGCGCCATTCTCAAGAAGGATGCGGCCTACACCCTGCTGAACGTGTTCTGGATTCTGGTAGGGGTGGTGGGCATCGTGCGGGCATGGCCGGTCGTGCATTAGGCAGCGTTAGCCGCCAGGCGTCATGCCGGCGCTGCAGGGCGATTCTTGCTGAATACCAGGATGCGGAAGTCGGCCTGCAGGGTAAGCGAGGCCAGTTCCTCCACCAGTGCGCGGCGCTCGCGTGAGGCTCGCCAGTAGTGTGGCGTCATCTGCAGCAGGTTGCGTACGGCGGCGTTGTCCGGCAGCGTGAAGGTGAAATGCAGCGCGGTTTCGAGTTGTAGCGTGAAGGCCGAGGCCAGGCCATCCAGCCATTTGTCTGGCTCGTGGGCACGGACTTCCGGGTAGAGGGCTTCGCGCAATTCCCATAGGTGTTTTTCGCCGGGCGCCGCAATGACCAGCGTACCGTACTCATTCAGCACCCGGGCCGCTTCGTCCACTTGCACCGGGCTGAAGATCGCGGTCATCACGTCGACCGTGTGATCAAACAGCGGGATGGCATTGCTGCTGGCCACCAGCCATGTCGTGTCGTTCATGCGGCGCGCCGCACGCTTTACCGCGTGCTTGCTGATGTCCAGCGCCACGATTTCAGATGATACGGCACGCATCATTTGCGTGTACCAGCCCTCGCCGCAGCCGCTGTCCAGCAGAACGCCGGCATGCAGTGGTTCGATGACACCCTGCAGCGTGTCACGAAATGGCGCGTAGTAGCCTTCTTCCAGGAACGACCGGCGGGCCGCCACCATGTCCGCGTCATCACCCGGGTCCAGGCTGTTTTTCTGCTGCACCGGCAACAGGTTCAGGTAGCCCTCGCGCGCACGGTCAAAGCGGTGGCTTTCCGGGCACACCATGCTGTGGTCGTCAGGCAGCAGGCGCTGCAGGCAAATGGGGCAGCGGATGTGGATCACGTCAGCAGTTTTACCATGATGCGTTCATAGACATCCGTCAGCGTATCCAGGTCGGCCGCCCGCACCTCCTCGTTCACCTTGTGGATGGTGGCATTGATCGGCCCCAGTTCCAGTACCTGGGCGCCTGTGGGGGCGATGAAGCGGCCGTCCGAGGTGCCGCCGCTGGTGGAGAGTTCGGTTTCGATGCCGCAGATTTCGCGGATGCTTGCCACCGCTGCCGTGACCAGTTCACCCCGTGCCGTCAGGAAGGGGTGCCCCGAGAGACTCCAGTCCAGCTTGTAGAGCAGGCCGTGTTTTTTCAGGATGGCCTCGGTGCGTTCACGCAATTCCGCTTCGGTGATTTCGGTCGAGAAGCGGAAATTGAAGACCACTTTCATGTCGCCGGGGATCACGTTGTTGGCACCGGTGCCGGCGGCAATGTTGGAAATCTGGAACGACGTGGCCGGAAAAAACGCGTTGCCGTGATCCCATACTTCCGCCGCCAGTTCGGCCAGGGCCGGAGCCGCACGGTGAATCGGGTTGTCGGCCTTGTGCGGATAGGCGACGTGCCCCTGCACGCCGATCACGGTGAGGATGCCGTTCAGCGAACCACGGCGACCGTTCTTGATCACGTCACCCAGTCGTTCGCTGGACGACGGTTCGCCCACCAGTGCCCAGGTGATTTTTTCATTGCGCGCTTCCAGGTGTTCCACGACCTTGACGGTGCCGTTGATGGCCACGCCTTCTTCGTCACTGGTGATCAGGAAGGCAAGCGAGCCGTTGTGGTTAGGGTGTGCTGCCACAAAGCGTTCACAGGCCACCACCATGGCCGCCAGCGAGCCTTTCATGTCGGCCGCGCCGCGCCCGATCAGCATGCCGTCGCGGATTTCCGGGGCAAAGGGCTGCACACTCCAGTTTTCCACCGGGCCGGTGGGAACCACGTCAGTGTGACCGGCAAACGCCAGCAGGGGGCCGGCATCGCCACGCCGTGCCCAGAAATTGTCCACGTCACCAAAGCGCAGGCGTTCCACGCGAAAACCGATCTTTTCCAGACGATCGATCATCAGGGTCTGGCAGTTGGCATCGAAAGGCGTGACGGAAGGCTCGCGCATCAGCGCAAGCGTCAGGTCCAGCGTAGGGCTGAGCGAAGGGGAGGGCGTGGTCATGGAGTCAGGCAGCAGTCGCGGAAGAGCGGCTAGTTTACCGGCAATCCCGTCCCGGCAGCCACCAATCCGGCCGCCAGCGCAACACCTGCTTGCAACCGGTTGCCACCTTGCCCCTTTGCAGCCATGTCCTGCCGGGCAATAATCCGCCCACACCAACGGGCCGAAGAGCCCGGCCAACCATCAGGGATGCCCCATGAAGAAGATTCTGCCCCTTGCGGTACTTGCCGCAGCCATCGGCCTGGCGGCCTGCAGCAAGAAGGAAGAGGCGGCTACTGCCGCTGCCGACGGCCCCTTGGTGGTGCGGGTGGGGCATGCCTCGCCGCTGACCGGTCCCCAGGCGCACCTGGGCAAGGACAACGAGAACGGCGCGCGTCTTGCCATTGATGACCTGAATGCCGGCGGCTTCGAGATTGGCGGTCGCAAGGTGACCTTCGAGCTGATCTCGGAAGACGACCAGGCCGATCCGCGTATCGCCACCACCGTGGCCAAGAAGTTCGTGGACGACGGCGTCAACGTGATCATCGGTCACCTGAACTCTGGCACCACCATTCCGGCCTCGCGCGTGTACAAGGATGCCGGCATCGTGCAGGTCTCGCCTTCGGCCACCAACCCCAAGTACACGCAGCAGGGCTACAAGAACGCCTTTCGCGTGATGGCCAACGACATCCAGCAGGGCAAGGCGCTGGGTGAGTTTGCCGTGAAGGATGCCGGTGCGAAGAGGATTGCCATCATCGATGACCGCACTGCCTACGGCCAGGGGCTGGCCGACGAGTTCGAAAAGGCGGTGTTGGCCAACGGTGGCAGCATCGTCGTGCGTGAATACACCAACGACAAGGCGTCGGACTTCACCGCCATCCTGACCAAGATCAAGGGCGTAGCGCCGGACCTGGTGTTCTACGGTGGCATGGACGGGCAGGGCGCCCCCATGGCCAAGCAGATGAAGACCCTGGGGCTTACCGCGCAGTTCATGGGCGGAGACGGTGTCCACACGGCCGAGTTCTTGAAGCTGGCCGGCCCGGCGGCCGAGGGCGTGGTGGCCTCCCTGCCGGGTGTGCCGTTGGACTCCATGCCGCATGGCCCCGAGTTCAAGAAGCGCTTCGAGGCCAAGTATGGCGTTATCCAGCTGTATGCAGCGTATTGCTACGACGCCATGATGGTGGTGGCACAAGCCATGAAGCGGGCCGGGTCGGCCGAATCGGCAAAGTTCCTGCCGGAAATGGCCAATACCCGTCATGACGGTGTGACGGCCAACATCGTGTTTGATGCCAATGGCGACCTCACCAATGCGTCCATCTCCGTGTACAAGGTGCAGGGGGGCGCGTGGAAGCTGCAGCGGACGGTGGGCGCCCCGGTGGCGGCTGCACCGGCCGATGCGCCGGTGAAGTAAGTGGCGGCGTTGTTCGCGGCTAAAGCCACACCGACTGAATGCGCTTCCGGGAAATGACAGGTCGCCTTCTTCGCGGCTAAAGCCGGTCCCACAGGGGTAGCATCATCTTCTTCGGGAGCGGCTTTAGCCGCGAATGCACCCGCAGGCAGCGCGGAAGGGTTTCGTTTTCGGCTACTGCCCCGTTGAGTCTGGCCGCATTCCTGCGTAACCTTCGCCGGTTGTTGCCGGCCCGGGCTGGTGATGGCGCAGACAAGGACTCGCAGGGACTCAGCCGCACGTGGACATCCTGGTACAGCAGCTCATCAACGGCCTCATCCTGGGCAGCATCTATGCCTTGATCGCGCTGGGCTACACCATGGTCTACGGCATTCTGGGCCTGATCAATTTCGCCCATGGCGAAATCGTGATGATCGGCGCCATGATCACCATTACCTGCCTGAATATCCTCATCGGCTATGGCATCGACCTCCCCGGGCTCATGCTGGTGGGTGTCAGCCTGCTCATGGCCATTCCGCTCTGTGCCGCGCTGGGTTTCACCATCGAGCGCGTGGCTTACCGTCCCCTGCGCACGGCACCACGACTCGCCCCGTTGATCACGGCCATCGGCGTGTCCATCGTCCTGCAAAATCTGGCCATGATCATCTGGGGCCGCCAGTACGTGGCCTTCCCGGCGATCCTGCCGTCGGAGCCGCACCAGTTCATGGGCGCGTCCATTACCTCGCTGCAGATCCTGATCGTCGTGCTCGCGGCCCTCATCATGGGCGGCCTCATGCTGCTGGTGAACCGCACGCGGCTTGGGCGCGCCATGCGGGCCACCGCCCAGAGTCCTCAGGTGGCCTCGCTGATGGGCGTCAACGTGAACCATGTGATTTCCATGACCTTCATCCTGGGCTCCTGCCTCGGCGCCGTGGCCGGGGTGATGGTGTCGGCCAACTACGGGCAGGCGCATGCCTACATGGGCTTCCTGCTCGGTCTCAAGGCGTTCTCGGCGGCCGTGCTGGGCGGCATCGGCAATCTGGCAGGGGCCGTGATCGGGGGCCTGCTGCTGGGCATCATCGAATCGCTGGGCGCGGGGTATATCGGTGACCTGACCGGCGGGTTCCTGGGCAGCCAGTACCAGGACGTGTTTGCCTTCATGGTCCTCATTCTCGTGCTCGTGTTCCGGCCGTCCGGCCTGATGGG
>JBKHWB010000103.1:0-6313 GCA_046566745.1 Gammaproteobacteria bacterium | reverse complement strand
CCTTGTAGTAGCGCACGCAACGATAGCAGGCGATGCAGCGGTTCATTTCGTGATTCACGAAAGGGCCGAGGTCCTGATTGTTGTGGGTACGCTTGTTGAAGCGGTAACGACGCTTGTGATGCTGCGTCATCACCGTCATGTCCTGCAGGTGGCAGTGACCGCCTTCCTCGCACACGGGGCAATCGTGCGGGTGGTTGGTCATCAGCCACTCGACGACGGATTCGCGGAAGGCTTTGGCTTCCTCGTCATCGATGGAGATGTACGTGTTGTCGGCGGCCGGCGTCATGCACGACATCACCAGACGACCACGCTTGTCATCGGCATTGGCGTACTGCTTTACGGCACACTGGCGGCAGGCACCCACGGAACCCAGCGCCGGATGCCAGCAGAAATAGGGAACGTCGAGACCGAGCGACAGGCAGGCCTGCAGCAGGTTGTCGGATCCATCGACTTCGTAATCCTTGCCGTCTACATGAATTGTGGCCATTACACATTCACTCCGGTGTCGACCGGTGTTGCCACCGCGGCCGGAATGCCTTTTTCAAAATCGGAACGGAAATATTTGAGAGCACTCTGCAGTGGCTCCATGGCACCGGGCGCATGTGCGCAGAAGGTCTTGCCGGGGCCGAGGAAGCGTGTCATGTGCTCGAGGAATTCGATGTCACCGGCCTGACCGGCCTTGGCCTCAAGGGCCTGCAGCACCTTGACGGTCCAGGGCAGGCCGTCACGGCAGGGCGTGCACCAGCCGCAGGACTCGCGCGCAAAGAACTGCTCGAGGTTGCGCACCACCGACACGATGTCCTGCTTGTCGTCCACCACCATGAGCAGACCGGTGCCCATACGGCTGCCGGCCTTCATGATAGTGTCGTAATCCATTGCCAGCTTGAGGTGCTCGGGCAGCAGGAAGTCGGTAGAGGCACCCCCCGGCAGCCAGCAGCGCAGCTTGAGTCCGTCCTGCATGCCGCCGGCATGTTCTTCCAGGATTTCTTCACCGGTGGTGCCGATGGGCAGTTCCCACAGTCCGGTACGCTTGGCCTTGCCAGACACCCCGTAGATCTTGGTGCCGGCATCGGGTGATTTTCCCTGCGACAGACCCTTGAACCAGTCGGCGCCACGCAACACGATGGCCGGAATGTTGTTCAGGCTTTCCACGTTGTTGACGATGGTGGGCTTGCCCCAGAGACCGGCAATCTGCGGAAAGGGAGGCTTGGCACGCGGATTGGCACGACGACCTTCCAGCGAATTGATGAGTGCCGTTTCTTCCCCGCAGATATAGCGGCCGGCCCCTGTGTGCACGTGCAGGTCCATGCCCCAGCCGGAGCCAAGGATGTTGTCACCGAGGTAGCCGGCGGCCTTGGCTTCGGCAATCGCCTGGTTCAGGCGCTCGGCAGCAAGGATGTACTCGCCACGCAGGAAAATGTAGGCGCGTGTCACCTGCAGGGCATAACCGGCTACGATCATGGACTCGACCAGCTGGTGTGGCAGCTGTTCCATGAGCATGCGGTCCTTGAACGTGCCCGGCTCCATTTCGTCGGCATTGCAGACGAGGTACTTCGGACCGACATCCGGTCCCATCGGGACCAGCGACCATTTCACGCCAGTGGGAAAGCCGGCACCGCCGCGACCACGCAGGTTGGAGTCCTTGACCACCTGCTGCACGGCAGCGGGCGTCATCTCCTTGATGGCCTTGCGCAGCGCCGCATAGCCTTCCTTTGCCTCGTAGCTCTTGATGTCGAGGCAAGGGTTGGCCGGGTCGAGGCGCCAGGTCAGCGGGTGGGTGTCAGCGCTTTTCACAATGCTCATGTGTAGCGCTCCAGAAGGGTGGGAATGTCGGCAACCGCCACCGGACCGTGGGTGTCCTTGTCGATCATGAGCGTCGGACCCTTGTCGCAGTTGCCGAGACAGCAGATCGGCAACAGCGTGAAACGGCCATCGGCCGTGGTCTGCCCCAGCTCGATACCCAGTTGTTGCTTCAGGCCGGCGATCAGGTCGTCCGAGCCGGTCAGGAAACAGCCGATCGAGTCGCACACGGTAATCACGTGGCGCCCTACGGGTTGGCGGAAAATCATGTTGTAGAACGTGGCCACGCCTTCGACATCGGTCGCGGGAATACCCAGCACATCGGCAATGGCGAAAATGGCGCCGTCCGGCACCCAGCCGTGCTTTTCCTGCACGATCTTGAGCGCATCAATGGAGGCCGCGCGCGGATCATCGTAGTGATGAATCGCCTCTTCCATGGCAGCACGCTCTTCCGCAGAGAGCGGAAAGCGGTCGGTGACGATGAGTTTTGCATTGGAAGTCGTCATGGTCTTAACGGTCCACATCGGCCATCACGAAATCGATGGACGCCAGATAGGCAATAAGGTCGGGAATCATGCTGCCCCGAATGACCGAGGGAATCTGCTGCAGGTGCGGATAGCTCGGTGTACGGATGCGCGTGCGGTAGCTCATCGTGCTCTGGTCGGACGTCAGGTAGTAGCTGTTGATGCCCTTGGTGGCTTCAATCATCTGACTGGATTCGCCGGCCGGCATGATCGGGCCCCAGGACACGCTCAGGAAGTGCGTGATCAGGGTCTCGATGTGCTGCAGCGTTTGTTCCTTGGGCGGCGGCACGGTGAGCGGGTGATCCGCCTTGTACGGGCCGGCCGGCATGTTGTCCAGGCACTGGCGGATGATGCGCAGACTCTGGCGCATTTCTTCCAGGCGCAGGACGGCGCGGTCGTAGGCGTCGCCATTGTGGGACACTGGAACCTCAAACTCGAAGTTCTCGTAACCGGAATACGGACGCGCCTTGCGCAGGTCGTAGTCGATGCCGGTGGCGCGCAGGCCGGGACCGGTCACACCCCACTCCAGCGCTTCCTTCGCATTGTATTGGGCCACGTCGATGGTACGGGCACGCAGGATGCCGTTCTTGAGAGCGGCCTTTTCGTATTCGTCGAGGCGCTTCGGCATCCAGTCGAGGAAATCACGGACCAGTCGATCCCAGCCCTGTGGCAGGTCGTGGGCCACGCCACCGATGCGGAACCAGGCCGGGTGCATGCGGAAGCCGGTGATGGCCTCGATCACGTCATAGGCCTTCTGGCGGTCGGTGAACATGAAGAAGATCGGCGTCATGCCGCCTACGTCCTGGATATAGGTGCCCAGGAACAGCAGGTGCGAAGTGATGCGGAAGAACTCCGACATCATCACGCGAATGGTCTTCACGCGATCCGGTACCTCGATGCCGGCCAGCTTTTCCACGGCCAGCACGTAAGGCATGTTGTTCATCACACCGCCGAGGTAATCGATACGGTCGGTGTAGGGGATGTAGCTGTGCCAGGTCTGGCGCTCGGCCATCTTTTCGGCACCGCGATGGTGGTAGCCGATGTCCGGCACGCAGTCGACGATTTCTTCCCCATCGAGTTGCAGCACGATGCGGAAGGCTCCGTGGGCGGAAGGATGGTTGGGGCCGAGGTTGAGGAACATGAAGTCCTCGTCCGCCGTGCTTTTCTTCATGCCCCACTCTTCGGGGTTGAAGCGCAATGCTTCCTGTTCGGCATCCTGCTTGGCGGCATCAAGCATGAAGGGATCGAATTCGGTGGCGCGGGCCGGATAGTCCTTGCACAGCGGGTGACCGGTCCAGGTGCGCGGCAGCAGGATGCGGGTCAGCAGCGGGTGGCCTTCGAAGGTGATGCCGAACAGGTCCCACACCTCGCGTTCGTACCAGTTGGCATTCGGCCATACCGGAATCGCGGTGGGCAGCTTGCGGTCATCCGCTTTCAGGGCGACCTTGATGCGGACGTCACTGTTACGGTCGATGGAGAGCAGGTGATAGAAGACGGTGAAGTCGGATTCCGGCTGGCCTTGGCGGTGCTTGCGCAGACGTTCGTCGATCGCCGACAGGTCATACAGCATCACATAGGGCTTGGGCAGGTTGCGCAGGAAGCGCAGGACTTCGATCAGGCGATCGCGCGGCACCCAGACGGTGGGAACACGGTCCAGGGTGGCCTGCACGGTGCAGACCTCGGACCCGAATTGCGCTAGCAGCTCGCTTACAACAGCGGGCTCCGACGGCAGGGGAGTGTTGTCAGCCATTATCCAATACTGTCATTTCGGGGCGCACACCATGCGCGCCCACCCATCAAACCTGGTCTGGAGTGCGCAGATTGGTCACCGCAATGCGGCTTTCGCACTTGCGGTCACGTTCGGGCTGCATCTCCGGGCGGTACACGCCTTGGTCGCCTACCACCCACGACAGGGGTCGACGCTCCTGGCCAATTGATTCCTGCAGCAGCATCAGGGCTTGCAGGAAGGCCTCGGGGCGGGGCGGGCAGCCCGGCACATAGACATCGACCGGAATGAACTTGTCGACGCCCTGCACTACGGAATAGATGTCGTACATGCCGCCGGAGTTGGCGCAGGCTCCCATGGAGATGACCCATTTGGGAGCAAGCATCTGCTCGTACAGGCGCTGGACCACCGGTGCCATCTTCACAAAGCAGGTACCGGCAACCACCATCAGGTCGGCCTGACGGGGCGAGGCGCGAATCACTTCGGCGCCAAAGCGGGCGAGGTCGTGCGGTGCGGTAAAGGCCGTGGCCATTTCCACATAGCAGCAAGACAGGCCGAAGTTGTATGGCCACAGGGAGTTCTTGCGTCCCCAGTTCACGGTGGACTGGATGACATCGTCCAGCTTGCCCATGAAGATGTTCTTGTGTACCTGGTCCTCTACCGGATCGGTGACCCCGGTCTGCTTCTGCTGGATCGGGTAGCGGTCGTTGGCGGCATTCGGATCGATGCGGCTCAAGGTGTATTTCATGCCTGGGACTCCCGGGCGCGACGGGCGGCCTCGCGTTCGGCACGGCGCTTGCGTTGGGCCGGGGCCCACTCAAGGGCACCAATGCGCCAGATGTAGACGAGACCGGCCAGCAGTACGCCGATAAAGATGGAAACTTCGATGAAGCCGATCCAGCCGACCTCGCGGGCGGAAACGGCCCAGGCAAACAGGAAGAGAGCTTCCACGTCAAAAATGACGAAGAACATGGCAACCAGATAGAACTTGGCGGACAGGCGCAAATGGGCACTGCCCTGGGAGACGATGCCGGATTCGAAGGGCTCGTTCTTGGCGCGGCCCCAGTCACGGCCACCCAGCCAGACGGGGATGCCGAGCATGAAGGCGAGCAGGAAGGCGACACCGCCCAGGTATGCGGCAAGAGCCCAGAGGCTGGTGGAAGATTCGACAACAGTCGACACGGCGAGATCCCCTGGCTGAGGTCACGGCACAACGGCAAGGCCGGCAGAGGCCTGCGCTGGCCGCCAATTATGGAGTGAAAGTTACGAAAACACCACAAAAGCTCCAGGGTGAACTCTGCTGTCCGGGAGCGGTTCGTCGGGCGGCGCGATTTTACTCCGGATTCGCCGGGCGACAAGGGCTGAATACGGTGCTTTTGGTCGTATTTGCATCCATGTCCCGCAGTCGGTCTCTGGGGGGCGATTGCGGTGGCCGTTTCGGTGCATCCGGCAACAACAAAAAGGGGCGCATTGCTGCGCCCCTTCCCATGCCGTCCGTCGCTCAGCTGGAAAAGAAGTTGAGCGTGTATTGGCCGTTGTAGACCTCGACGTTGTCGGCACCAAAGTCGAAGCCCTTGACCAGCGCCACGATCTTGGCTTCGAGCTCGGGATTGTTGAGCTGGCTGGAGGCCACGCTGCAATCCGTCACTCTGCCGTCGGGTGCAATGGTCAGCTTGAGCGTCAGGGTGCCGGCCAGGTTAGGGTCGTCACGCAGCGCACGCTGGTAGGGGTTGTTCAGGCGGGTGCCGTAGCGGTCGAACACCTTGCGGATGTCCTCGGCTGTCCGTCGGGACTTGCCGTCCTTGTTGGTCGGGCGGTCCGCCGTCTGGGCACCCTTGATGCCGCTTTCGACCGACTGCAGCTTGCCGCCGTCAGCCAGCATTCCCTTGCTGCCCTTGCCGCCAGCAACCCCTCCGCCAAAGCCGGAGCTGAGCTGGCCACCATAGCCGGCAGAGGCGAGGGCCCCGGATCCGGAGCCGGCCCGGCTGGTCAGCAGCGACCGGCTGGTGCCCGCCGCTTCCGTGCTGGTGATCAGGTTGGTGCCCGGATCTGCGAGGTTGAGATCCTCTCGTAGCGAGGCCAGCTGGTCCAACCCGGCTTCCTTGAGAACCTTGGCGGCTTTTTCACGCGCCTGCTGCACTTCCACCGGCTTGGGTTCGGCCTTGGCGACCTCAGGCTTCTTGTCTTCCTTCGGTGCTTCCTCGTCCTTCTTCGGCTCTTCCTTGGGCTTGGGAGGGGGAGGGGGCAGTTCGATCTTGCGCTC
>JBKHWB010000102.1:0-6548 GCA_046566745.1 Gammaproteobacteria bacterium | reverse complement strand
ATGACGGGGGTGAAGTCCTGTGCATGGAGTGGCGGTTATGTCCTGGCGGCATCATTTGCCATTATGCTGCGGGGCGGTCTGATGCTAGCGCTTCCACGCCAGCCAGATAAGGTGGCGGGCACCCTTGTTGCCATGGGCCCGTACCGGCACCTCTTCCACCAGGAAGCGGGCTTTTTTCAGGCGGATGGTAAACATCGGATCGGGGCCGGCCGACCAGATGGCCAGCACACCGCCGGGGCGCAAGGCCGACATGGCGGCTTCCAGTCCGGGCAAGGAGTACAGCCAGTCGTTGCTCTTGTGGGTCAGGCCCTGCGGGCCGTTGTCCACATCCAGCAGTATGGCATCAAAAGCCTGCTTTTCACTTTTCAACACCAGGGCCACATCGCCCACCCGCACGCTGGCGCGTGGGTCCTGCAGCGGATGGCCGGCATGGTCACCCAGCGGGCCGCGGTTCCACTCCACTACGGCGGGAACCAGTTCCGCCACGACCACTTCGGCCGTGCTGCCCAGGTGTTTCAGGGCGGCCGCGAGCGTGAAGCCCATGCCCAGACCGCCGATCAATACCCGGGGCTGCGGGCGGGCCGCAATGCGCGTGCAGGTGATCTCGGCCAGCCTGTCTTCCGAGCCATGGGTTCGCGAGTGCATGAGTTCGCCGCCACCCGCGATCTTGATGGCGAAGTGGGGGCCTTCGCGGAACAGGCGCAGTTCGCCGCCATTGTTCGGGATGGGGGCGGTGTCGATGAGTTCGGGGCGGTTCATGGTGCTCGGCAGGAATGGGTGACTGGTTGAAAAAGGCAGCGTGCAAAGGGTAAGGGGTTTCGCGCGTACACCCCAGCAGTTTCTGCCGGCCGGGCCGACAGGCTCCCCAAAAAAGAAAACCCGGACGGCGTCCGGGTTTTCGCGAGCGTTGCCCGGGAGGGCTGGCCTCAGGCGGCGGCTTTGGCTCGGGCCTTGCTGGCACGGGCGGCCGACTTCGGATTCGACAGCTCCATGCTGCCATCCTCGATCGGGCTGTAGCGCAGCATCGGCAGGTCCAGGAAGTAGTTCATGTAGACCTTCCACGGTGCCTTGTTGCCTTGCTTGGGCAGCTTGGCCAGCGCGCGCTGGATATAGCCCGAGCGCATGTCCACGAAGGACTCCGGGACCACCGACGGATCGGTGTTGCGCGGGGTGCACTGGCGCATGCCCTTCTTGTCCATGGTATTGAGCAAGCGGCAGACGTATTCGCTGCTGATGTCCGCCTTCAGCGTCCAGCTGGCATTGGTGTAGCCGAAGATCATCGCGATGTTGGGCAGGCCTTCGAACATGATGCCCTTGTAGTTCAGGCGCTGGGTCATGTCGATCGGCTGGCCATCCATCAGCACCTGCATGCCGCCGAGGATCTGCAGGTCGAGGCCGGTGGCGGTGATGATGATGTCCGCGTCCAGGTGCTGGCCCGACTTCAGCTGGATGCCGGTTTCGGTGAAGGTCTCGATATGGTCAGTGACGACGGAGCCCTGGCCCTTGCGCAGGACCTTGAACAGATCGCCGTTGGGCACGGCGCACAGGCGCTCGTCCCACGGGTTGTAGCTGGGCGTGAAGTGCTTCATGTCGAAGTCCTTGCCGACCTGCGCGCGCACCTGGGCGAGCAGCAGGCGGCGGATGGGCTTCGGACGCTTCTTGGCCAGGTTGAAGAAGCCCAGCGTCAGCGACACGTTCTTGGCGCGGGTAACGCGGTACACCAGTTTTTCCGGGAGGAAGCGGCGCATGCTGTTGGCGATCGGGTCTTTCTCGGGGATGGACACGACATAGGTCGGCGAGCGCTGCAGCATGGTGACATGCGCGGCCTTGTCAGCCATGGCCGGCAGCAGGGTGACGGCGGTGGCACCACTGCCGATGATCACGACCTTCTTGCCGCTGTAGTCCAGGTTTTCCGGCCAGTGCTGCGGATGGATGATCTGGCCCTTGAAACGGTCGCGGCCCTCGAAGTGCGGCGTATAACCGGCATCGTACTTGTAGTAGCCGGTGCACATGAAGAGGAAGTTGCAGGTGTACTGCACGGTCTTGCCGGTATCGGCGCGTTCGACGTCCACGGTCCAGACGGCATCATCGGAGGACCAGGAGGACTTCAGGATCTTGTGGCCGAAACGGATGTGCTTGTCGACGCCGTGTTCACGCGAGGTTTCGCGGATGTATTCACGAATCGAGTGGCCGTCGGCGATGGCCTTGGGATTGGTCCACGGCTTGAAGTTATAGCCCAGCGTGAACATGTCCGAGTCGGAGCGGATGCCGGGGTAGCGGAACAGGTCCCAGGTACCGCCGATGGCGTTACGGCTTTCCAGGATGGCATAGGTCTTGCCGGGGCACTCTTTCGTAAGGTGCACGGCGGCGCCGATACCGGAAAGGCCCGCACCGACAATCAGTACATCAAAATGTTCAATCGACATAAGCAGCATCCAGGAAGGGTTGATCTTGCCTTACACGATCCATCGTAGTGGGGGGCTGCCGGGCTTGGGAGGTGTCTGGCGGCCAATTTCCAATCATTTCAGGCCATTAGCTCCACTCGGTCGGACAAAAAAGACGGTTTTGTCTGACAATGCGTCGTGTCAGATCGATTTGTTCTGAGGCTGTTTTCCGTGTTCGGCGGGCGACGCAGGACTCAGGGGGCCGCAAGCACGGAGCTCAGGAAGCTGTCCACGGCTGCCGTGTAGTCGCCCGGCAGGCCGAGGCGCCGGTTGATTTCACTGTGGGACAGGTCTTGCGGCAGTACCTCTACCCGGGTGCCCAGTGTGGCGGCCCGTTGGCGAAGGCCCTCTGCCTGGGGGCAGGCATCCTTGCGTTGCGATGAACAGACGGCGAGCAGGGGAGGTGCCTCGGTGGTCTGTTGCAGGGTGGGCGATGCGGCTGTCCAGTCAGCGGCGGACTGACCGAAAGCACGGTCGTACAGGCGCGGGTGGTGGCCCTCCATGAGTTGCCGCAGGTTCATGGCGGCGCTGTCCAGCGCGACTGTGCCGCGCCAGGGGCGTGCTCCTTGCGCCAGGGCCAGTGCCGGATTGGCGTTCAGCAAGGCCACGAGGTGTGCGCCGGCAGAGTGCCCCATCAGGATGACGCGTGACGGATCACCGCCCCAGCTTCCGGTTCGCGCCTGTACCGTCGCCAGGGCGAGGGCAACGTCGCGTGCCTGCTCCAGCGGTGGCGTGTCCGGCAGCAGCCGGTAGTTAACCGACACGAAGATGAACCCCTTGGGTAGCCAGTGCGTCACCTTGTTCTCGACCACCCGCCGCATCGCCTTGTCGCCAAAGCGCCAGGCGCCGCCATGCACCATGAGGATCACGGGGGCAGCGGGAGCTGTCGTTGACTGTTGGGTAAAGTAAACATCCATGCGCTGGCGTGCGTGTGGACCATAGGCCTGGTCATGGAGCAGGCGTACCCCGGAGGGCAGCGTGAACGGGGGCCTCGTGTCGTCGTCAGCCGGATCGATGAGGCTCTCGGACGTCTCGCGGGAGGCGAGCCAGTCTCGCAGTGGACCGGCTCCTGCGGTCAGCGGCAGGAAGAGGCTGGCCAGCAAGGCGGCGATGGCCCATCGGCGTGACAGGAAGAGGCCGGCCGTGGGCGCTGCAATCATTACTGCTTTTTCACGTAGGTGAGGTGGGTCACGATAACGCCCATGCCGGCGACGGCGGCTGCCAGTGCAAAGCCAAACAGCCACCCAGGCATGCGCATGCCGGCGACCAGGTAGGGGATGCCCACGATCATCAGGGGAGCAATCAGCACGAACCCGCCAAGCACTTTTGGGTTCAGCATGAGTGCGATGCCGCAGGCAGGGCAGCAGTAGTCACCGTAAGCGTTCTTCACCATGCGGTTCTTGCCGTCTTCCAGGGGAATGCCGCATCCGGGGCAGTTCTGTTCAAAGAAAGAATGTTCAAACATGGGTGGCCTCCTGCGTGGTGAAGCAATTGTAGTACGAGTGAGCGAGGTGGTCTCGATCAGCCGAGTTCCTGCAGGTGGTTGCGGATGTGCATCAGGTGCGCTGCGGTGTACTCCTCGCGCGACAGTGCGCCGTAGGCGAAGTGCGGCTGCAGCGGCCCCTGCCACTGCCCGAAGGTGGTCAGGGCGTGGGTCAGGCGTTCCAGAGCCTCGGCGACATTGCCGTCCGCCGGCAGGACGGGGGCGCCCGGGATGGGCTCGGACAGGTTGTGGTGCATGGCACCGGCCGTCTCGAAGGCGGCAAAGGCGAGCGGGCCGGCCGTGTGGCGGAACAGCGCCGGCTTCATTGCCGGGTAGCCTGTCATCGAGTACTCGATGCTCTGCGCCAGGTGGGAAAACACGGTGAACGCTGACCAGTTGCCGCGGAAGCGGAGGGTGGTCGGGTCCAGTGCCGACAGTTCGGCCAGCAGGGCGTCCAGGTCGGCGGCGGGACGTGTCATGCGCACTGCGGCGACGCCGGCGGTCCCGGCGGCAATAACGGAGATGGTGGCGAGCAGAAACTGGCGGCGATTCATGTGGCGGGTGGTCCGTGCCGGGGATGGGACGTAGTCTACACGGAGGCGCCTGGCGGCCCCAGTCGTCCGGGGCAGATGTCACTGGTCGTCCCGGGTGTACATCACGGGCCTGCTGGCGGCAGAATTCACGCTGTTCCCTCTACGGGCGCCTTGGTGCGCCCTGCCATGTGACGGACTCTTCCACGGAATCAACATGACATATGACGAGAAGGACGTGGCGCCTGACAGCGCGGTCTACAAGACCCTGCTCGAGTCCACTCGCGCCATTCCCTGGCGCATCGACTGGAAATCCATGCAGTTCACCTATATCGGCCCGCAGATCGGCGAGTTGCTGGGGTGGCCGCCGGAGAGCTGGGTGTCGGTCGAAGACTGGGCCAGCCGCATGCACCCGGAGGATCGCGAGTTCGTCGTGAACTTTTGCGTGTCGCAATCGCAGAACGGCGTCGATCACGAAGCGGATTACCGTGCGTTGCATCGCGATGGCCACTATGTGTGGATTCGTGACGTGGTGCATGTCATCCGCACCAATGGCGAGGTTGAGGCGCTGGTCGGTTTCATGTTCGATATCAGCGAGCGCAAGAAGAACGAAGAGGAGCTGGTGCGCCTGCAGCGCGAGCTGGAAGCGCTCTCCTACAAGGACGGCCTGACCGGCGTGGCCAATCGGCGCATGCTCGACCAGGTGCTGGCGAGCGAGTGGGCCAGCGCCTACCGCAACCAGCAGCCCCTGTCGTTCATCCTGCTCGATATCGACTTCTTCAAGGAATACAACGACCACTACGGTCATGTGGCGGGCGATGACTGCCTGAAGCGCGTGGCAGCGCTGCTGGAGCAGGCGGCTGCACGCCCGCGTGACCTGGTGGCCCGTTTCGGCGGTGAAGAGTTCGTGATCCTGTTGCCGGAAACCGGTGCGGACGCGGCTGCGGCCGTGGCCGAGCGCTGTCGCGGCATCGTGCTGGATGAAATGATTCCGCATGACGGGTCGAAGGTGGCGGCGTGCCTGAGCATCAGCCTTGGCGTGGGCACCATCGTGCCCGGCGAGAGCGATGTGCCGGAGGCGTTCATTGCGGCCGTGGATCGTCGCTTGTACGAGGCGAAGGCGCAGGGACGCAACCGCATCTGTGGCGAGGTTGCCTGACCTCAGGCGGTCTTTGCAGATGCGTCTGTTGCGATGGCTAGATAAAGCGGTAGTTGCTGCAGCAGTGCCTGCGACAGGAAATAGACCACCAGGTTGAGATAAGCCACACCCGGATAATAGCCCTCGCCGAACAGCCAGAACTGGCCGATCAGCGTGTCCGCGGCCGTGGCCAGCACCGCGCCCAGCGCCACTGGCCAGACGCGGCGGCCGAAGGCCGTCACCAGCCACAGCGCCACCGGCACCATCAGCGAAATCAGCACGGCATAGCTGCCGGTCAGCGCCGTCACGTAGGGGCTGGTCCCGGGCAGGACCAGCCCGGCAAATGATGCGAGTCCTGCTACACCCGCCACGCCCAGCGATGCGATGCGCAGCCACAGCGTCACGCGGTCGCGTGTCACAAACCATGCGGTCAGCACGAAGAGCGCGTATCCCGGAAAGAAAAACCAGACCGAGTCGGCGAGATAGCTGTGCTTGATGATGGTGTCGTGGGTGAAGAATGTCTGGCTGAAGTTGCGGTTCACCAGGTCGCCCAGACTACAGATGGCCAGCGATGCCAGCGTGAGCGTGGCCACGGTCCTGAGGCGGGTAATCATTTCGGTGGGCAAAGACAGACGTGCCACATGCTGGCGGATGCGCCAGCCGTTCCACACCAGTGCGGCAATCAGCAGCATTTCGGCACCGCTGAGCAGCATCTGGTTGTGGCTTCCGGTGGTGACGGAGAACAGTCCGGTCCAGGCTGACAGTTGCAGCAGCGTAACAAGCACGACCAGCAGGGCAGGCAGCCAGGAGAGCGAGCGGGGTAGTGCGTGAGGGGTGGCAGCGTGCATGAGTGAGGCAGGAAGTCGTCAGACAGGACTACTCTAGGGCATCAGCCTTCGACTCGCCTTGACTGATCGTGTCATCTTGCCGGCGAATCAGGGCCTGCCTGCCTC
>JBKHWB010000101.1:0-6570 GCA_046566745.1 Gammaproteobacteria bacterium | reverse complement strand
CGCAGCGGCGTTGCGCTTCCCGACGCCCTTGAGCGGAAGTATCCGCGCGCCGGGCATTCCTGGCCGTGGTTCTGGGTTTTTGCGCAGCACACGCATTCGACCGATCCACGGAGCGGTGTCGTGCGTCGCCATCACATGTATGACCAGACCTTTCAGCGCGCCTTCAAACGTGCCGTAGAACAAGCAGGCATCACGAAGCCCGCCACACCGCACACCCTCCGCCACTCGTTCGCGACGGCCTTGCTCCGCAGCGGTTACGACATTCGAACCGTGCAGGATCTGCTCGGCCATTCCGACGTCTCTACGACGATGATTTACACGCATGTGCTGAAAGTTGGCGGTGCCGGAGTGCGCTCACCGCTTGATGCGCTGCCGCCCCTCACTAGTGAGAGGTAGGGCAGCGCAAGTCAATCCTGGCGGATTCACTACCCCTGCGCGAAGGCCATCGGTGCCGCATCGAACGGCCGGTTGCGGAAAGTCCTCCCTGCGTCCGCTGATGGCCGGACTGAGACTTCCATCCCCCGATCTGCGTGGGGGCGCTGCGAGTCGACTGTGGCTGTCTCCACCCGAGCCGTTTCAGTCATCGGCACGGCATGGAGGGGTCGTCTGGCGTGAGTGACGGGACGAAGACGGACGTGCAGTCTGGTCGACGTGCGTTCTTGCCAATTTTTGCCAAGCGGACTAACCTGCGTCCATGAGCACGATGAACATTTCCTTGCCCAACAGCCTGAAATCCTTCGTGGACGAGCAGGTGAGCGAACGGGGTTACGGCACCAGTAGCGAGTACGTGCGCGAATTGATTCGCAAGGACCAGGATCGTCAGCGCTTGCGTGGAGTGCTGCTGGCGGGGGCTGCCAATGCGTCGGCGTCACCGGCAAATGCCACTTACTTCGAAGGTCTGCGTGACCGGGTACGCCGGGCGGGCAAACCGGTTTCTCGCGGGTGAAGGTCAAGTCCGTCGTTCCGCGTGAGCAGGCCAGCCAGGACGTCGACGACGCGATAGCCTACTACCTCGAAGAGGCTTCCTCATCGGTTGCGCTCGGCTTCATCGACGCGCTAGAACAGGCCTATACCCACATCGCCCGCCATCCTGGCACGGGTTCGCCTCGCTTTGGGCATGAATTGGACCTTCCGGGTCTTCGCTCCTGGGTGCTTTCTGGCTACCCCTACCTCGTTTTCTACGTTGAACGCCCGGATCACATCGATGTCTGGCGCGTACTGCATGGCCAGCGCGACATTCCCTCCTGGATGCAGGACCAGGAGGGCTTCGTCTGACGCAGCCGCCTGGCACACCATGTGCGAGTTGTGACAGCCTGCTTACCGGAGCTCCGTGCCAACGGCTGCATTTGGCCGGAACTTCGCCTCGTTGAGACGTGGGACGCGTTCACAACTTCGCTCGAACGGCTGGTCTCTCCGCCTCTGACGGGCCGGGCCCGACCCATTGAGGTCGGTTGCGGCGTTAGGGCGAACCGCAGCTGTCATGGTATCGCGGACATAGCCTGCAGCACCTTTCTCCAGTTACTGCAGCTTGAACTCGACGTCCACACGCTCGTCATAGCACGTCCGTCAGAGCCTGCGGAGTTATTGAGAATACAACTGCGTCAAGCGGCCTGCCTTGGAAGTACAATCGATTCTTGGCGATGCATTCGCGTTCTGCACCCAGGCGTTCAGCCACCCGCTGGCTGATCCACGGCATATCGGTAAGAGGTGAGCCAGGGATGCCCCCAGGGAGTAGGCCGTCGCACCCCATATGGTCGGGATGCCCACTGTGAACACAAACTCAGCCGCAGCTGCTCGGGGGCAGGATCGAATGTCAGCCATACACTTGCCATGAACGGCCGTTCCCAGGCTTGAAGGGGTCAGCCAAGAAAACCTTGTTCGTGCCCCATGGCGCCGGACCCTGCTTCCTCATAGACTGGAATCCGCCCGACGCGTGGAACGCCATGGGGGATTTCCTGAAGAACGTGGCGAGCACCCTGCCCGCGCGCCCCTCGGCCATCGTGGTGGTCTCGGCCCACTGGCTGGAGCCGGCTTTCAGCGTCACCAGCGGACGGCAACCGGATCTGTTCTACGACTACTACGGCTTTCCCCCGCATACGTACGAACTGCGCTATCCGGCACCCGGCGAGCCACAACTCGCCGCGCGCATTGCCGGCTTGCTCGGCGAGGCGCAACTGCCGGCCCGACAGGACGCCTCGCGTGGCTTCGATCACGGCATGTTCATTCCGCTGAAGCTGATGCTCCCAGACGCCGACATCCCCGTGGTGCAACTCTCGCTGCGCCATGACCTGGACCCACAGGCGCACCTGGACGCCGGCCGCGCGCTGGCCGCGCTGCGCGACGAAGGCGTACTGATCGTCGGCAGCGGCATGAGCTTTCACAACATGCGCGCCTATGGTGACCCGCGTTTCGGGCCGGTCTCCGACGCGTTCGACCACTGGCTGGTGCAGACGGTCGGGTCCCCGGCGCCACAGCGCGAGCAGGCTCTGGCGACCTGGGAACAGGCGCCATCGGCCCGGCTGTGCCATCCGCCGCGCGCCGAAGAGCACCTGCTGCCGCTGATGGTGGTGGCCGGCGCGGCCAGCGAGGGCGCCGGCCAATGCATCTTCAGCGACAGGGTGATGGAAACCACCCTGTCGGCGTTTCGCTTCGACTGACTTTCAAAGAGGACTTACACATGATCATCGAGCTTTCCGGCAAGACCGCCATCGTCACCGGCTCCACTGGCGGCATCGGCCTCGCCATCGCCAGGGGGCTGGCAGACGCTGGTGCGACCGTCGTCATCTGCGGTCGTGAGCAGGAACGTGTCGACGCGGCACTGGCGCAACTGCGAACCACCCGGGCGGGCTCGCAGGCCCGTGGCGTGGTCGCCGACCTGGGCACGGCCGCCGGTTGCCAGGCGCTGATCGATGCCGAGCCGGATGCCGACATCCTGGTGAACAACCTGGGCATCTACGGCGTCAAGGCCTTCTTCGACATCGATGACGCGGACTGGGAGGCCTTCTTCCAGGTCAATGTGATGAGCGGGGTGCGTCTGGCGCGCCACTATGCACAGGGCATGAAGGCACGCGGCTGGGGGCGGATCCAGTTCATCTCGAGCGAGTCGGCGCTGAACATTCCGGCCGAGATGGTGCATTACGGCGTCAGCAAGGCGGCACTGCAGGGCCTGTCCCGCGGTCTGGCCAAGGTCCTGGCCGGCAGCGGCGTGACCGTCAACACCATCCTGCCGGGGCCGACCCGCACCGAGGGCGCCATCGCCTTCATTGCGGGCATGGCGCAGGAACGCGGGGTCTCCGCGACGGAGATGGAGGCCTTGTTCCTCGCCGAAAACCGTCCGTCGAGCCTGATTCGGCGCTTCGCCAGTCCCGAGGAGGTCGCCAACCTCTGCGTCTACGCGGCCTCCCCCCAAGCCAGCGCAACCACCGGCGCTGCTCTGCGGGTCGAGGGCGGTATCGTCGAAAGCATCGCGTGACGCACAGGGCGCCTAGGAGACACGCCTGGGCATCGCGCGCCACGCGGCCAACCTATACTGACCGATGCCAGGCCCGCCCATGCGGCGGACCTCGCAGTGATAAGCCGTTCTCGATCCCCCATCCACCCCACGGAGGGCGTGTCATGACCAAGGTTCTTGTTCTTTACTATTCGTCGTATGGGCACATCGAAGCGATGGCCTCTGCTGTCGCCGAAGGCGTCAGGGAAGCAGGCGCGCAGGCCACGATCAAGCGTGTTCCTGAGTTGGTGCCGGAGGAGATCGCACGGTCGTCCGGTATCAAGCTAGACCAGGCCGCGCCGATTGCCACGGTTGCCGAACTCCCCGAATACGATGCGATCATCTTCGGCACCCCGACCCGATTCGGCAACATGGCCTCGCAGATGCGCAACTTCCTCGATCAGACCGGTGGTCTTTGGGCGAAGGGCGCACTGATCGGCAAGGTCGGCAGCGTGTTTGCCAGCACCGCGACCCAGCATGGTGGGCAGGAGACGACCATCACCAGTTTCCATACCACGCTGCTGCATCACGGCATGGTCATCGTCGGCGTTCCATACTCGGAAACACGGCAGACGATCATGAGCGAGATCACCGGTGGAAGCCCTTACGGTGCAACCACGATCGCGGCGGGCGACGGTTCGCGCAAGCCGAGCGAGAACGAGCTTGCAATCGCCCGCTTCCAGGGCCGGCACGTGGCGGCGATCGCCGAGAAACTTGCCGCCGGGTAAGCACTCGCCGAAGGTTCCCGGGTCCGAGCACCCACGTTACTTGCGCTCGGGCGATTTGGGCCTCAAGCGCATAGGCGCTTGTGATGAGTTGGGAGGCAGGTTCCCCGAAAAACCTCTCATTGAGCTGCAGAGAACTTGAACAGCAACGGGTCGGCAGTTCCAGCTCGCCGGCCCGGGAAGCTGCCGTTCACCGTCGCCTGACGCGTGAACGGCAGGTGAACAAACATACTCCTGCCTGACTTCACCACTCAGACCAGTGACAGCTGAGGTCAAATGGTTCGCGCTGGTCGTAGGCCAAGTCTCAGATCAATCCTATCTCTCGTGCAGCGAGGATTCCTTTTCATCCGATCAGCGGCTTCGGTTTAAACACACTCAGACGGCAATCTTCTCTATAAGCCCCGGGTCCTGCGCCCTGGGATTTCCGACGGCCCGACTCACGGGGTAAGCCTCCATCGCCCCGACTGGATACTCACGGGCAAGCGCCCGTACAAGCTGTGCGTCGGTGACGCCAGGATCGAGCCATGCGCCATAGTCCTGTGGCTGGATGATCACCGGCATGCGTTCGTGAATCGGCCGCATGAGGTCGTTTTCCGCGGTCGTCAGGATGGCGAACGTGAGGAGCTTACCCTCGGGGCCGTCCCAGTGCTCGAGCAGTCCGCCGAAGCCAAAAAGCGAATCACCACCAGCGGGCCGGATGAAGTACGGCTGCTTGTACCCCGCCAATGGCACCCACTCGTAGAACCCTGACGCCGGCACGAGCACACGTGACCGCTTGAAGGCGTGCCTGAACATCGGCTTCTCGCCGGCGGTCTCGATTTTCGCGTTGATCGGTTGCGCAAGTTTGCCGGGCTCCTTCACCCAGGACGGCAGCAGGCCCCATCGAGCGTCGATCAACTCAGGTACGCCGTCCGCTCCAGCACGCACGACTGGGGCCTCTTGCGTCGGCGCAATGTTGAAGCGCTCCCGAAGCTCGGCGGGATCAACGCCGAACTGCTCTCTGAGGCGCGAATGAGGCCCGTAGAGGGCATAGCGTCCGCACACAGCTTTCTCCTTGTCTGGATAAGCGCTCTTCAGCCTACACCCTCGCCCAATCCAATGAAAATGTCGCCACTTTCCTGATTGGATATTGGCGCGGGGGAGAGTCCTCTACATCGCCCGTTCAATCACGTACCTAGTGCTACACTAAAACCGTATTAGAGAGGCTCAGGAGACCATCATGCCCAACTTGACCATCTCTGCGGATGAAGCAACGCTTCGCAGACTCAGGATCGAGGCGGCCACCCGTAACGTCAGCGTTTCGCGCTTTGTCGGTGAACTCGTGAAGGAAAAGTTCGCCGCGGACGACGCCTATGAGCGAGCGATGACCGATTTCTTCTCACGTGGCCCATACCTTTCACCTGAACCGCGTGACGACAACAGGTCGTGACCCTCGCGCGACCAGATCTACGACCGCAAGGTGTTGCGGTGAATCCCGTCTTCGTCGACACGAACATCCTGGCCTACGCACGAGACCAGCGGGACTCCCGCAAGCAGGCGATCGCCATGGACTGGCTGAGGTCGCTCGCGAATCACCGTGCCGGCCGTCTATCCTGGCAGGTGCTGATCGAGTTCTATGCGGTGGCGACGCATCCGCGAAAATTGGCCATGGTCGAGGCGGCGGCACAGGCAGACGTGCTGGCCCTTCAGGCGTGGAATCCCGTGACGCCGGACACCGAACTGCTGCAGCGGGCGTGGATTGTGCAATCCAAGTACGGATTCTCCTGGTGGGACGCAATGGTGGTGAGTGCCGCATTGATTGCCGGATGCGGCACATTGCTCTCAGATGACCTGCCGCACAGACAGGTGATCGAGGGATCCCTGACCATCATCGACCCCTTTGCGGCTGACGCCCCCGCGCCTCCCACCGAATAGGCAACCCCGATGCCCCCTCCCCCCGACGTTGCAGCCCTTCTCGACAGTTTGGGCCTGGCCATCGGCACCCATCAAGTCGAGATCATCGATTTTCATCAAGCGGAGTCCGCGTACGTTCACCACTCGCGAATCCCCGTAGCGGCGGTGGGATACGCCTTGGTGTCGCCGACCTTCGCCAAGGGGCGCTTTCCGAAGCTCACCTTCATCGATCTCATTCACAAGCGGCCGTCCATGGACGAGATCGAAGCCCGGGCAGTGGCTGCGGTCTGCGGGGTTGAGGTGGAACCGGGATCATGGAGTAACTCCGAACCATTCGGCATCCACCTCTGGTCGATGATCGAGCACTACGACCTTGGGGCGTTCTTCCAACGCGTCGATCGACCCTACGGCAGCCGCGGTGAGCACTATTACATGCGCCCGCGCGGCTTCGACTGGGGAAAC
>JBKHWB010000100.1:0-6623 GCA_046566745.1 Gammaproteobacteria bacterium | reverse complement strand
TTCATGACGCTGGAAGACGAAACCGGCAACACCAATGTCGTCATCCGCCCCGAGGTGCAGGAACGCTGCCGGCAGGCGCTGCTGGGCAGCCATATCGCCGAAATAAAAGGCACGCTGGAAAACCGCGATGGCGTGGTGCATGTATTGGCTGGCGTCATCCTGAACGTGAGCGATGCACTGTCGGGGCTGGAGCCGGGCTCGCGCGACTTCCACTGAGCCGTCGTCCGCATTACCCAACGCACGATTGTCAGCACGCCCTGCATGCTCTACAAAGATCATTCATCACGACCTCACGAGCCGCCATGCCTCGCCTCGCCCTGCCCGTCATCGACAACGACCGCTGCACCGGTTGCGGCCGCTGCGTGGCGGCGTGTCCGGAGCATGTGCTGTGGCTGCAGTCGGAGAAGCCCAACGGCATGGGCGACAAGCACGCGTTGCTGCATGACGAACCCGGCTGCACCGGCTGCGCCAAATGCGCCGTTATCTGTCCGTTTGAGGCCATCACCATGTCCCGCATTGATAGCGTGGGCAAGCGCTGATCCCTGCTAGACTCCGTTCCATTCCCTCGCCGACCGCGCCCGGCTTTTCCCGGCGCAACGGCTTCGCCATTACGCAAGGAGCTGCCCATGACCACCCCCAACCGCGTTGCCCTCATCACGGGTGCCTCTGCCGGCATCGGTGCCTGCTTTGCCCGCCACCTGGCTGCCGAAGGCCACGACCTGCTGCTGGTCGCCCGCCGCGAAGAACGCCTGCGCGAACTGGCGGCAGAGCTGCAAGCGGCGCACGGTATCCGCTGCCACGTCTTCGCCGCCGACCTGACCGACGCCACGGCACCGAAAGCCATCATGGGCTATGCCCTGCAGCAAGGCCTCGACATCGATGTGCTGATCAACAATGCCGGCCTCTCCGGCAAGGACGGCTTTGCCGACACCCCTTGGTCGGCTCTGGCCGACGAACTGCAACTGATGATCGTGGCCGTGACCGAACTCGCGCACCGCGTGCTGCCGGGCATGAAGGCCAAAGGCTTTGGTCGCATCATCAACCTGTCGTCGCTCGCCGCGTTTTCGCCGCCCGGTGCCGGCCTGCTCTACACCGCCATCAAGAGTTACGTGCTCGACATGTCGCAGTCGCTGGACATGGAACTGAAGGCCCACGGCATTCACGTGACCGCGCTTTGCCCCGGCTTTACCTACAGCGAATTCCACGACGTGATGGGCACGCGCGAGGCCGCCAACAAGCTGCCGGGCATTCTCTGGCAGCAACCGGAGGCGGTAGTGCAGGAAGCCTGGGCCGCCGTGAACGCGGGCAAGCCGGTGTGCGTGCCGGGCACGGTCAACAAACTGGTCGCTGCCACCATGCGTCCGCTGCCGGTGCGCCTGCAGTATTACCTCGGCAAGAACATGAATCCGTTCGAAGGCGCGTAAACGGGACTGGCCGCGTGACGCCTTCACGTTTCGTGGCCAGAGTTGACGTATGTCAGCCCGGCAGGACGCTCATGCGCATAGGCTGGAACCATAACCGGGCGCACGGCACGCTGCTGCCATCATCCGCTCTTCCGGGAGATTTTCTGCATGAAATCAGTGATTCGCTGGGCTGCCGTCATGAGCAGCGTGATCGCTCTTTCAGGCTGCATGTCGCAGCGCGCCATTACCACGATCAAGGAAACCCCCGGTGCCACCACCACGCTGGCCGGCATGAAATTCCGGGTGGCCATGGCAGAAGACGGCGCGGCCAAGCCGGTACCAGGCGACCATTTGCAGCAAGGGCTGGTGAAAGCCTATCCCGAGTTGTTCACCAATGACCTGGAGGCCATTCCGCTGGTGGTGCGGCAGAAGTCGGAGGTCGACCAGCAGATCGTGGGCGCCATCATCACTGGCTTTACCCTGGGCATCATCCCGTTCCCGGCCCATACCGGGTTTCGCATGGAGGTGGGCGTCACGCCCTGGACATCCAGCGGCGCACTGCAACCCGAGTCGGTCGTGAAGTACATTCGCCGTGATCACGGCTGGATGACCATCTTCACGCCGCTGGGCTTTTTGCCGATTCCCGGCCGCTCCGACATCCCGCGCCACACGGGCATGGCCGACGGTGGTGGCATGGCCACGTTTACAAAGAACGCGGCGGCCCTGAGCGAGTCCAGCCTGCACAAGGCCGTGGTGAGCGCCCTGGCCAACATGGACCAGACTGCCCTGCGCCAGTACTGGAAACAGCGTCAGGCACTGCCGTCGATCACCGTGGACATTGATGGCCGCCCCTTCACCGGGCGCCTGCTGCCCGCCTTCAGCCAGAACCTGCGCCAGCCCGGCGGAGCCGATGAATACCGGCTGGTGCTGCGCAATACCACGCAACAGGGCGATGCCCAGCGCACCACCACGGCCGAGATTCCCGTGGCCCGTCGCGATGCCGGCGGCGACTGGACGGTGAAACGTCACTACCTGCCATTCGCGTCCCGTCCGATGGTGGCCACGGCCCTGCTGGAGAACGGCGTACCGGCACGTCCGGTGGTGATGCCGGTCGACAACCCGCCCGTGAACGACTTCATCGATCCGCCCGTCGGCTCCGGCCCGGTGCGCTGGAGCAACGGCATCCTGCTGCACATCAAGAACAGTTCGCTGGCGGCGGAACTGCGCGCTCTGCCGATTACCGAATTGCAACTGCTCACGACCCGACTGGAGTCCGCCATGCTCGACCTGAACGAGCGCACCGGTCGCGCCAACGACCGCGCCCAGGCCGCCATGGAAAAAGGCGAGAATCCGGAGCCGCTGCGCGAGATGGCCACGGTGTACCGGCAGCGCGGGGAAATCATGAAGGCCATCGTGGGGCAAGTGCGCCAGGAAACGGCCCTGCGCAACAGCGAGGGCATGCTGCCCTGACGTGGTACAACAGCCGCAATCGCCGAGCAAAAAAACACCGACCGGCGAAGACAACCAAAAGGAAAACCCGACAATGCCGACACTCTCGCGATGGACAGTAGCGCTGGCGCTGGGCGGCACACTCGTGCTCTCCGGTTGCATGGCAACCCGGACCACGTCATCGCTGCAGGAAACGCCGGGGGCGGCGACCTTGCTGGCCGGCATGAAGTTCAACGTGATCCAGGTGGAAAGCACGGGGAGCTACACGCCTCTCCGCGAGATCGCGACAGGACTGCAACAGCAACTGATGCAGCAGGACCCTGCCTTGTTCACCAACGATCTTGGCGCCATCCCGTTGCTGGTACGCCTGAAGGCAGAAACCGACAATCCTCAGGCAGGCGCCATGGTGACTGGCTTCACGCTGGGGCTTGTCCCGATGCCCCACTACAACGGCGTCAACATGGAGGTTGGCATCACTCCCTGGGCCGTGCAGGGTGCCGCGGCGCCGGAATCCGTGGTCAGCTACGCGCTGCGCCGCCATCAGTGGGGATCCATCCTGCCGATTGGCCTGATTCCGCTGCCCGGTCGCTCCGACTTCGGCCGGGGGAGCTTCCTCTTCAACCCACCGGCGGGGTATGAGGAAAAGAGCAAGGCCTTCAGTGCCAGCCTTTTGCACAAGGCGATTGTCACGGCCATCGCCAAGACGGACCAACAGGTACTACGCCGGCTATGGACTCAACAACAGGCCCTTCCATCGGTCAGCGTGGACATTGACGGCCGGCCCTTCACCGGCCGGCTGGTGCCCGCGTTCAGCCAGAATCTGCGCCAGCCCGGCGGGGCCGATGAATACCGGCTGATCCTGCGCAGCACCACCGGGGAGGGCGACGCCCAGCGCACCACCATGGCCACCATCCCGGTCGCCCGTCGCGACGCCGCTGGCAACTGGACCACGCAGCGCCGCTACCTGCCCTTTGCCTCCCGTCCCACGCTGGCCACGGCCCTGCTGCAGAACGGCGTACCGGCCCGCGTGGTGGTGATGCCAGTGGACAATCCTCCCGTCGGTGATTTCATTGATCCGCCCGTGGGCTCCGACCAGGTGGCCGCCGGCCCGGTGCGCTGGAGCAACGGTATGCTGCTGCACATCAAGAACAGTTCGCTGGCGGCGGAACTGCGCGCCCTGCCGATTACCGAATTGCAGCTGCTGACGACCCGACTGGAGTCCGCCATGCTCGACCTGAACGAGCGCACCGGTCGCGCCAACGACCGCGCCCAGGCCGCCATGGAAAAAGGCGAGAATCCGGAACCGCTGCGCGAGATGGCCACGGTGTACCGGCAGCGCGGGGAAATCATGAAGGCCATCGTGGGGCAAGTGCGCCAGGAAACGGCCCTGCGCAACAGCGAGGGCATACTGCCCTGAAACCGCCTTTGCGGCCGCAATGAAAAAGGAGCCGTCATGGCTCCTTTTTCATTGGGCGCGATTGCATCACCGCCATCGCCGGGGTCATTCCTACACCTCCGCCAGGCTGCTCACCAGCACGTCCACCTTCGCTTCCTGCACCAGATGCTGGGTGACGCTGCCCATCAGCATTTCTTCCACCATGCCACGGCCATGCTTGCCCATCACCACCAACTCGCAACCGTCATGCGCCAGGCTGTTTTCGATCACGCGCACGGCCGGGCCGTGCTTGAGCTGGGTGACGTAACTGCCTGCCGGCAGGCCTGCAGCTGCCACCAGTTCCCGCAGTTGCCGCTCGGCATCCAGCCGGGCCGAGGTGCGGTAGGTCTGGATGACGCCGTCGTCCACCCCCGCCAACCCCAGACGCGCTTCGAACGGAGCCTCGTAGGCATGCAAAAGTACCAAACGGGCCTCCGGCGCCACCGCCCGGGCCAGGTGCAGGGCCGGCAACGACCAGTCGGAAAAGTCGATCGGCACCAGCACCTTTCGATACGGCTGCGCAGCCGGTTGACGCACCACCAGCAATGGACGCGTCGTTTTCTGCAGCAGGCGCTCGACGGTCGCCCCCAGCAGGAAGCGACGCGCCAGGGACTCCCCGGCCGCGCCCAGCACCACGAGTCCAGCATCCAGACGATCGGCCTCAGCCAGCAAGGTCGCAATGATTTCACCGGTCAACAACTGCAGGTCGGCCTTCACGCCGTGATGCGACGGCACCGTCGCCATTTGTGCGCGAATGGCCGTCTCGGCGGACTCTCGCAGGCGCTGCTCCACCGGGGCACTATCGGCCCCGAGCAAGGCTCGCAACTGTTCCAGCACGCTGCCGTTCAACACGTGCACCAGCGTCAGCCCGGCTCCCGAGATGGCGGCCAGCCCGAACGCCCTGGCCACCGCATGCCCTGCCAGCTCCGACAAATCCGTGGCCGCCATCAGGCGGGTAAGGCCCCCTTCGGTTGACGCGCTCATTCCCACCTCCTCCCTTACAGATTGTGACTGGCAAAAACCCGCAAATACGCGAACAATTCCGGGCTATTCATGGTGTTAGCTGCATAGGCTGCGCCCGTACCTGTCCGATACTACCCGACCCCACCGGAGCCCGCCTGATGATTGACCAGCCACTGACCCAGATGCTTTTCCTGCTGGGCGCGGCCGTGGCCGTCATGATGACCTTCCTCTTCCTGCGCATTCCCACCAGTCTGGGCTACCTGCTGGTGGGCGTCATCATGGGGCCGTACACCATCGGGCCGGTGCTCGACAGCCAGAAGATCACCTTCCTGGCCGAATTCGGCATCGTGTTCCTGCTCTTCACGGTGGGGCTGAGCTACTCCATTCCGCAGATCCATGCCCTGCGCCACCAGGTACTGGGACTGGGCACGGCGCAAGTGGTGCTGACCACGCTCGTGGTGGGCCTGCTGGCCTGGCTGGCCGGCCTGCCCGTGGTCGCGGCCTTTGTGGTGGGCGCCGTATTCGCCCAGTCCTCCACCACGGTGATCAGCCGCCAGTTGCTGGACCAGAAGGAAGACAACACGCGGCACGGCCGCCTGGGCACGGCGCTCTCGGTGTTCCAGGACGTCACCTCGGTGCCCTTCGTGGTGATCTTCCCGGTGCTGGGCGTGGCCGCCGCCACCGCCAGCACATCGCTGGGCAGCTCGCTGCTGATGGCGCTGGCCAAGGCCGTGCTGGCCCTGGCGCTGGTGTTTGTGAGCGGGCGCTGGTTGCTGCGGCCGTTTTTCCATGCCGTCGCCGAACGCCGCTCGCCGGAACTGTTCACCCTGACCGTGCTGCTGGTGGCCCTGACCGCCGCGTGGATGACCAGCAGTCTCGGCCTGTCCATGGCGTTTGGTGCCTTCCTGGTGGGCATGATGCTGGGCGAAACCGAATTCCGGCACCAGATGGAAGCCGTGGTGCGGCCCTTCCGCGACATCCTGCTCGGCCTGTTCTTCGTCGGCATCGGCATGCTGTTCAACCCGTCCCTCCTGCCCGACATCTGGGGCTGGGCACTGCTGGGCACGGCCGTGCTGCTGACCAGCAAGATCCTGCTGGTGGCGGCCGCCGTGCGCTGGAGTGGCCAGGACAGCCTGATGGCCTGGCGTACCGCCCTGGTGCTGGCCGTAGGCGGCGAGTTCGGCTTTGCCCTGCTTGCCATCGCCATGAATGCCGGCACCATCGACAACCACACGGGGCAGATCGTGCTGATGTCGGTGCTGTTTTCCATCATCGTGGCGCCCTTCCTCATTCGGTATAACCTGCCCCTGGCCCAGCGCCTGTCAGGCCAGCGCCAGGATACGGTGGCCGAAGAAGCCTCGCTGGCCCCCGAC
>JBKHWB010000099.1:0-6682 GCA_046566745.1 Gammaproteobacteria bacterium | reverse complement strand
CCTTCCCCGGCAAGGTGGTGCGGCTGGCCCCCTATGTGCTTGATCTGGAAAAGCAGGCCCGCACCGTGGCGGTCGACGTGCAGTTTGATGACGTGCCGCAGGACGTACACCTGCTGGCCGGCCACAGTGCCGACATCGAAGTGATCCTGGCGCAACAAACCATGAAGCGCCTGCCCACCGAGGCGGTGCAGGAAGGCAATCGCGTACTGCTGTTTGATGCCAAGACCGGTACGCTCTCCACGCGCGAATTCACGCGCGGCCTGAGCAACTGGAGCTGGACCGGCATCGAGAAAGGGCTGGAGAAAGGCGACCGCGTCGTGCTCTCGCTGGACCGCAAGGGCGTGGTGGATGGCGCCACCGTGACCGAGGAAACGTCCAGGTGATCCGTTGAATCCCCTTGGCCTTTACACCTCCGTTCGGGCTGAGCTAGTCGAAGCCCATGAGGTTTCGGTGATGCCCTTCGACAAGCTCAGGGCGAACGGAGTGGCTCAACGATCACCCATGGAGACACCACGTGATCAGGGTTGAACGTGTCAACAAGACCTTTGAACTGGGCGACCAGACCGTGCATGCGCTGCGCGATATCCATTTGACGATTGAGCGCGGCGAGTACCTGTCCGTCATGGGGCCGTCGGGTTCCGGCAAGTCGACCCTGCTCAACCTGCTCGGCCTGCTCGATCGACCGGACAACGGAAAATATTTCCTCAACGATGTGGAAACCGTGGCCCTGCCGGAAGAAGCCCGTGCACGGCTGCGTGGTGCGCATGTGGGATTCATTTTCCAGAGCTTTCATCTGGTGCCCCGCCTCACCGCGCGCGAAAACATCGAGCTGCCACTGGTGCTGGCCGGCGTGGCACCCGCCGAACGCAAGCAACGCGTGGATGAAACCCTGCAACAACTCGGCCTCTCGGACCGTGCCAACAATGCCGCCGCGCAACTGTCCGGCGGCCAGCGCCAGCGCGTGGCCATCGGACGCGCCATCGTCATGAAGCCCGACCTGCTGCTGGCCGACGAGCCCACCGGCAATCTCGATTCCAAATCCGGCCGCGACGTGATGGAACTGCTGGAAAGCCTGCACGAGCAGGGCATCACCCTGCTGGTGGTGACGCATGATCTGGCACTGGGCGACCGCGCGCACCGCAAGATCGGCATGGTGGACGGCAGCATCGTCAGCGACGTGAGGCGGCCGTAATGCGCACCGTCGACCTGCTGGCTTTCTGCATCAACGCATTGCGCCGGCACGGCTTTCGTACCTTCATGATGTTCATTGCGATGTCGATCGGCGTGGCCGCCGTCATCGTGCTCACCGGCCTGGGCGAAGGGGCGCGGCGTTACGTGCTGAAGGAATTCGAGTCGCTGGGCACCAACATCCTCATCGTGCTGCCAGGCAAGCAGGAAACCAGTGGCGGCATGCCGCCCATGACGGGCGAGGCCACGCGCGACCTCACCTTTGAAGACAGCGTGGCGCTCACCCATATTCCGCAAGTGCAGGCCACCGCCCCCCTCATCATCGGCAGTGCCCTGGCCACGCAGGGTGGCCGCGCGCGCGAAGTGGTCACCCTTGGCACCACGCCCCACTTTTTCAGCATCCGCAAACTAACGATGGCACAGGGCAGCATCCTGCCGCCGGAATCCGCCTCGCTGGCCCTGCCCGTCGCGGTACTGGGCCAGACCGTCCGCGCCGAACTGTTCGGCACGCAGCCCGCGGTGGGCCAGACCTTTCGCCTGGGCGACCGCCGCTTCCGCGTCATCGGCATCCTGGCCGACAGCGGCGAAGGCATGGGCATGAACCGCAGCGAAAGCATCATCATTCCCGTGGCCTCGGCCCAGCAACTCTTCAACTCGCCCGGCCTGTTCCGCGTGTTCATCGAAACCCGGCCCGGCGCCAACCTGGACACTGTGCGCGAACGCGCGCTGCGCCTGATCGCGGAGCGGCACGACGGCGAGGAAGACGTGACCATCATCACGCAGGATGCGCTGGTGAGTTCCTTCAACGACATCCTCACCGCCCTCACGCTGGCGGTGAGCGCGATCGGTGCCATCAGCCTGCTGGTGGCCGCGGTGCTGGTGATGAACGTGACCCTGATCACGGTCACGCAACGCACGGCGGAAATCGGCCTGCTCAAGGCCATTGGTGCCAGCGGCAATCTGGTGTCGCGGATTTTTCTCACCGAGGCGGGACTGATGACCTTGAGTGGTGCCATCGGCGGCGTGCTGCTGGGCGAGGCCCTGCTCTGGGCCGGGCGTCGTTTGTTCCCCGACATTCCGTTTGCCGCCCCGCTGTGGGCGGAAGTCACGGCCGTCGTGGTCGCCGTGGTGGCCGGCTTGCTGTTTGCCCTGATGCCAGCCCGCCGTGCGGCCCGCCTCGAACCCGTCAACGCCCTGATGAAGAAATAGGAGGAACGATGCATACCGCCGATTTCCTCCGCTTCATTTTCCGCTCGGTACTGTCGGCGCGCATGCGCTCGGCCCTCACCGCACTCGGAATTGCCATCGGCATCATGGCGGTCACGCTGCTCACCGCGATTGGCGAAGGTGTGCGCAGCTACGTGATGGACACCTTCTCGCAGTTCGGCACCAACATCATGAACATCGCGCCGGGCCACGCCGTAACCGGCGGCATGGGCGGATTGCTGAACACGGTGCGGCCACTCACGCTTGACGATGCCGAGGCCATCCGCCGCCTGCCGGAAATCCGCGCCACCGTGCCCAACGTGAGCGGCATGGCCCGCATTGGTGCCGGCAACCGGCAACGCAATGCCATGGTGCTGGGCGCCACGCCGGATGCGCTGGAAGTGTGGAAACTCGACGTGGCCAGCGGCAGCTTTCTGCCCCCCGACGACATTCACGCGCCGCGCGCCTTTGCCGTGATCGGGTCAAAATTGCGCGCAGAGCTGTTCGGCACGCGCAATGCGCTCGGCCAGTGGATACGCATCGGGGACAGCCGCTACCTGGTCATCGGCACACTGGAAAGCAAGGGCCAGCTGCTGGGCTTTGACCTGGACGATGCCGCCTACATTCCGGTGAGCCGCAGCATGCAGCTGTTCAACCGCGAAGGCCTCATGCAGACCGACATCATGTTCCAGCCGGGCTTGTCCTCGGAGCAGGTGGCACGGCGCGTGAAAGCAATGATGATCGACCGTCACGGCCGCGAGGATTTTTCCATCGTCACGCAGGATGAAATGCTGGGCACGCTGGACCGCATCCTGAACGTGCTCACCATGTCGATTGCGGCACTGGGTTCGATTTCGCTCTTGGTCGGCGGCGTAGGCATCCTCACCATCATGACCACGGCGGTGCGCGAGCGCGTGAGCGAGATCGGCCTGCTGCGCGCCATTGGTGCGACCGAACGCCAGGTGCTGCTGCTGTTTCTGGGCGAGGCCATCGTGCTGTCGCTGCTGGGCGGACTGGCCGGCATTGCCGCGATGGCCCTCATCGTGACCAGCGTCGCTGTCGCGGTGCCCGGGCTGCCGCTCTCCCCGCAACCGCTGTACATCGTCATCGCCCTGCTGGTCTCCGGCCTGATCGGCCTCATCGCCGGCGTGGCCCCGGCCCGCCACGCCGCGCGGCTTGATCCCATTGAATCGCTGCGCACCGAATGATGCTGGCGCTGTCCGTGTATCTCGGCCTGTTCCTGTCCGCCCTCGGTGCCGCCACGCTGTTGCCGCTGCAATCGGAAGCCGTGCTCGTCGGTTTGCTGCTCAGCGAGAAGTATCCCGTGTGGGCGCTGTTGGCCGTGGCCACCACCGGCAATGTGCTGGGCGCCGTGATCAACTGGGGCATCGGCCGCTATATCGATCACCTGCGTGACCGCCGCTGGTTTCCGGTGAGTGCCGCGCAACTGGAAAAAGCCCAATCGCACTACCAGCGCTACGGGCAATGGTCGCTGCTCTTGAGCTGGATGCCGGTGATCGGTGATCCGCTCACGCTGGTGGCCGGTATCCTGCGCGAACCGTTCTGGAAGTTCCTGCTGCTGGTCATGGTGGCCAAGGGCGGCCGCTACCTGGTACTGGCCGCGCTCACGCTGGGCTGGCAGCAGGGCTGATTTTCCGGCACATTCCGTACTGCTTTCACGCCGGAACGATGCCATGCCCTTTGTCACCACCCGCGACAACCAGTCCCTTCACGTCCGCGTCATCGGCAAGGGCCAGCCCGTGCTCATGCTGCACGGCATGGGCATGCAGAGCGCGCACTGGCTGCCGTTCCTGCTGCCCTACCTGCGCCACTACCGTTTTTACCTGCCCGACCTGCGCGGTGCCGGCCGTTCGTCACGCGTGCGCCTGAACCAGACCGACGTCTTCCAGAACCACATGGAAGACGTGCAGGACGTGATCGCCCATTTCGGGCTGGACGATTTCCTGCTGGCCGGGTATTCGCTCGGCGGCTCCACCTCGCTGCATTTGTTGCAGAACGGCAGCTTTGATGGCGTGCGGCGTTACCTGCACATCGACCAGTCGCCCTGCGTGGGCAATCGCGACGACTGGTCGCACGGCCTGTTCGGTGAACGGCAAGCGGAGATCTTTGCCGCCCTGCATCAATTGAAAGCGCTGCTGGATGACCATGCCGATGTCGGCACGCTGGACGCACTGCCGCCAGCCGCCCGCACACAGGTGGTGAACATCCTCTCCGACGTGTTCTCGCGCATGCTGGGCCGTCGTGCCATCGCCCCCCTGCTCCAGCTGTCATCACGCTGGCCCTGGCTGCTCGCGCAACTGTTTCCGATCACCCATGTGCAGGACATCCGTGCCTACCTCGCCTCGTATGTGAGCGGCGGCCACGACTACCGCGAGAGCCTTCGCCAATGCCCGGTGCCCGTCACCGTGATGGTCGGCATGCGCTCGCCCCTGTACGCGCCCGAAGGCCAGATGCAGATGGCGGACTACGCCCCGGACTGCCGCATCGTGCGCCTGGAGCGCTCGGGCCATGTCCCGCTTACCGACCAGCCCCTGCAGTTCACGCGCGCCCTGGGCCGGTTCCTGCGGGCCTGAAATGCCAACGCCCGGCACAGGGCCGGGCGTTGGCATCAATAGGGTGTCAGGCCGAAGGTGGCAGTGCCCGGGGTTCAACGGCACCCGGAAGGGCAACCTGAGAGGGGAATGCTCCGGGGGGCCGAAAATCCGGCAGGCACAGGATGTACAAGCACGCAACCGTGCGGAATGACGAAACGAGGCCGGCGTAGGCCACCCCGCGGTCTGACACCCATGAATGGTCGGGCTTGCCCCCCGCCCGCTCAAGTAAAGAACCCGTAAAATTGCGCCCTGCATGACCCGGCCTCCGGGTGGTGCCGTTAAGCTCCTGCCCTCTTGAGGCTCCCCATGACCCCGCTACGCCGCTACCTGACCATTCTGCCCATCATCGGGACGGCCGTTTTCGCCGCCTACCTGATGGAGCCCTATTTCGACCGCACCAATGTGGTCATGGTGTACATGCTGGCGGTGGTGCTGGCGGCCTTCCTGCTGGGCTGGTGGCCGGCGGCTGTGGTTTGTCTGCTGAGCGTGGTCCTGTACGACTTCATCAACGTGCCGCCGTACTTCAGGCTGAGCACCGAGTTCTACGTCTACCTGTTCACGCTGGCCACCATGCTGATCACGGCGGGCACCATCAGCATGCTGGCCGGACGCCTGCGGCAAGAGGTGCAGGCATCGGAGGAACGCGAGGCACGTACCGCCGCGCAGTACGCGCTGTCGGCCGCACTTGCGAAGGCATCCTCCGAACAGGACATCTTCGACTGCGCTACCCGGCACATCCGCCAGGCCTTCCGCGCCCACCCGACCGCCGACAACGACGACGACGACGACACAGACACGACAAATGGCATCACCGGGCAACTGGCCCTGCCGTCGCTTGATCCCGGCCAGCCACCGCTCATCCTGCCGATTGCCATCCCCGCCGCGCGCCTGTCGTCACGGGAGCAACGCGACCAGTTGCAAGCCATGCTGCAGCAATGCCGCGATGCCATCGAACGCCTGCGCCTCAATCGCGAGGTCTACGAGAAGGATGTCCGCATCCAGAAGGAGTCGCTGCGCAACAGCATCCTGAACACGCTGTCGCATGACTTGCGCACGCCACTCGCCGCCATTCTGGGTGCCTCGTCCAGCCTGCTGGAAGGCGACAGCTTTACACCGGAATCCCGCCAGCAACTGCGCACCGTGATTCACGATGAAGCCACCCACATGATGAGCCTGGTGGAAAACCTGCTGAACATGGCGAAGCTGCAAGGCGGTGACTTCACGCTGTCGTCGGAGTGGGAAGCCATCGAGGAACTGGTGGGCAGCGCGGTGAGCACGATTCGTCGGCGTCACCCGGCGCAACGACTGGAGGTGGATGTGCCCACCGATCTTCCCTTCATTCGCTGTGACAGCGTGCTCATCGAGCGTGTACTCATCAACCTGATGGAAAATGCGGTGAAGTTCTCCCCGCCCGATGCGCCCATTCGCCTGATCGCACGGCATGCCGGAACGCAACTGGAAATCATCGTGGCCGACGAGGGCCGCGGCATTCCGGAAGACGAGCGCCAGAAAGTGTTCGAACCGTTCTATCGCCTCGACACCTCCGTTGCTGGCGGCGGCCTGGGGTTGTCGATCTGTCGCAGCATCATCCAGGCCCACGGCGGCGCCATCTGGATTGCGGCTGCCGCCACCGGCACGGCGATGCACATCACCCTGCCCGTCCCTCAGGATGC
>JBKHWB010000098.1:0-6682 GCA_046566745.1 Gammaproteobacteria bacterium | reverse complement strand
AGTAGCCCGAAAGCGACTGGAAGCTCAGCGTGTGAAACTCGGCATCGTGGTTGCGCCACACCCCAAATGTCCCCTTCGCATCGGTGTGGATGGCTTTACTACGCTGCACACCAAGCTCGGAATGTGAGGACTGAAAAACGGTCTCCTGATGAGCATCTTTTACCAAGACATAGAGATCATGGTGGTATCCCAAAGCGTCGCTCAAGCGGGAGCGCGCGTCGTTCACAGAATTGGCATTACCCAGAATTTCCTCGATCAACTGCCTCTTGTCCTCTAAAGCCATCTGATCGAGCACGACAAAATGACGCTGAGTCTCTGCCAGGAACAACAATCCCAGCCCGAGCACGACGATAGCCGCCACCACTGTAAAGAACAGGGTTAAACGGCGGGTCAACGAAAGCCTGCCCAGGCGCTGTTGTCGCTGCACCTTTATTCCTCCTCTGGTACGTCCAGCACGTAGCCCATGCCCCGCACGGTCTGGATGAGCTTGACGGCATGCCCCTCATCTATCTTCACGCGCAAGCGGCGCATCGCCACTTCGATGACATTGGTGTTGCTGTCAAAGTTCATGTCCCAGACCTGCGAGGCGATCAGGGAGCGTGGCAGCACTTCACCATGGCGGCGCATCAGCAGCTCCAGCAAGCCAAACTCCTTGGCTGTCAAGTCAACACGCTTGCCGTTGCGGGAGACACGGCGACGCAACAGATCCAGCTCCAAATCGGCCACCTTGAGCATGGTGCCCTCGTTGCCGGCATGACCGCGCCGCAGAATGATCCGAACCCTGGCCAGCAGCTCCGCGAACGAGAAGGGCTTGACAAGGTAATCATCCGCCCCAAGCTCCAGCCCTTTGACCCGATCCTCCACTTGGTCGCGGGCGGTCAGGAACAGGACGGGCATCTCAAGGCCACGGTCGCGCAGGGACTGCAAGACCTGCCAGCCATTCAACCCCGGCAGCATGACGTCCAGGATCACCAGGTCGTACTCACCTTGCAAAGCCAGATGCAGCCCGTCTGCGCCGTTAGGCACAAGGTCCGAAACGTATCCCGCTTCGGTCAATCCCTGCCGGAGGTACTCCCCCGTCTTGGGCTCGTCTTCAACAACCAATATCTTCACGTTCGCTCTCCGTTCACAGCATTGAACGAGAGTGTGCCGAACTCAAAGCATCCTGACACGAAGATAACAACAATGTAATTTCCGGAACATCTGGGTGACAGGGTTCCCTCTCTAGAATCTTCACTTCGTGAGATCAAAGATTCTTGCAGAGGAAACCATGGTCACTTCTAATCTTTCGCCGTCTTTCAGGGCGTCCCTGCCCTGGGTTTTGGCGCTGTTCGCGGGGGCGTCTTTCGCTCAAGCCTCACCGCCGGAGGCAGCGTCGCAGCCCACACTGCTGACGACGCTGCAGTACTCATCGCCAATCCAGGCTTACCAAGGCTACGTGGAGCAGCCAGTGCAGTCCTGGCGAACAGCCAATGATCGCGTCGGGCAAATCGGGGGTTGGCGCACCTACGCCAAGGAAGCCAAGACGCAGGCGCCGTCGTCGCCATCCCAGGATGCTGCTCCCGTCAGTGATCCGCATTCGAGCCATCACGGTGGAGGCAAGCAATGATGGGATTGGGTACCACTCATGCCAGATTGGCCCTGTCCGGCCTTGGCTTCGCCGTTCTGACCGGATGCGCCAGCGTCAGCTTGGATCAGAACATCAGCCGCGTGAACGACGAAGCCAGCGCGTTCACCGAAGGCAAGCTCTCGCTCGCACGCAGTCAGGACGACCGCGACCAGCGCGCGCAAGCCGCTCAGGCCCTGCTCGCTCAGCCCGTGGGACAGAAAGAGGCCGTTCAGTTGGCTTTGGTGAACAGCCCCTCCTTGCAAGCTCTGCTGGCGCAGGGTTGGGCGGAGTCGGCCGACGCGGCCCAAGGAGGCCGGATCGCCAACCCGATCTTCAGCTTTGAGCGCATGGTCGCGGGCGACGAACTGGAGCTGGGCCGTGCCTTGGCATTCGGCCTGCTGGACGTGCTGACGCTTCCAGCCCGGTACAACGTGGCAACCCGGCGCATCGAGCAGTCGCAGTTGCGCTTGAGCAGCGACGTGGTGGATCAGGTCACCCAGGTACGTCAGGCATGGGTGCGGGCCGTGGCCGCCCAGCAAGCACTCAAGTATGCCAAGCAGGTCTATGAAAGCGCGGAGGCCGGAGCCGAGTTGGCCAAGCGCATGCAAGGCGTTGGCAACTTCAACCGGATCACACGTGCTCGCGAGCAGGCCTTCTACGCTGACGCCGCCACCCGGCTCAGCACCGCAGGGCACCAGGCGACGGCCAGCCGGGAAGAACTCGTGCGCCTGCTTGGGCTCGATGAGGCCCAGGCGCAAGCGCTTCGCCTGCCCGAGCGACTCCCCGACCTTCCCAAAGAGCCGCTGCAGCCGCAGGCTGTTGCCACGCAGGCCTCCAGAGCGCGCCTGGACATTCGGCTGGCGCAGGCCTCGTTGGATAGCGCGGCCAAGGCCCAGGGTCTGAACCTGGTGACCAGCTTCACCGATATCGAACTCACTGGGCGTCGCAACACGACCTTTGACAACGCTGAGGGCACTCGTTCTACTGCGCGCGGCTGGGAAATCGCCGTACGCCTTCCGATCTTCGATTGGGGCGGGATACAGCGTGATGCGATGAACGCACGGACCTTGGCCGCAGCCAACCAGCTCGAAGCCACCGTGCGCGCAGCAGGCTCCAGCCTGCGGGAAAGCTACTCGGCCTACCGCACGGCCTACGACGTGGCCCGTCACCACCGCGATGAAGTCGTGCCGCTGCGCAAGGTGATCTCGGAGGAAAACCAGCTTCGCTACAACGGCATGCTGATCAGCGTTTTCGAGCTGCTGGCCGATGCGCGCGATCAGGTCAGCGCCGTCTCCGCTGCCATCGACGCACAGCAGCAGTTCTGGCTGGCCGACGCCGCCATGCAGGCGTCCGTGATCGGACGCCCCACGAGCACCAGCCTGTCCGTCGCATCCAGTGCACCCGGCGGCGGCGACGCCGGCCATTGAAGCAAAGAACATCATCATGACATCCAGACGAGATTTTTTTAAGTTTGCCGGCATCGCAGGTGGCGCTGTTGCGGCGAGCTCGGTCAGCCGTGTGGCCATGGCGGCATTGCCCGAGCCGGTGATCCAGACCAGCCCGAACACCATGGCGCCGCTGGTGCCCAACTCGGGGCGGCCCTACAACCCGGTGGTCACACTTAACGGCTGGACACTGCCGTGGCGGATGAATCAGGGCGTCAAAGAGTTCCACCTGGTCGCCGAGCCTGTGGTGCGCGAGATGGCGCCCGGCATGAAGGCCCATCTGTGGGGCTACAACGGTCAGAGCCCCGGCCCCACGATCGAAGTGGTCGAAGGCGACCGCGTGCGCATATTCGTCACCAACAAATTGCCCGAGCACACCAGCATCCACTGGCATGGACAGCGTTTGCCCAATGGCATGGACGGTGTGGCGGGATTGAACCAGCCCGCAATCCAGTCGGGCAAGACCTTCGTCTACGAGTTCGTGGCGCGCCGCCCGGGCACCTTCATGTACCACCCGCATGCGGACGAGATGGTGCAGATGGCCATGGGCATGATGGGCTTCTGGGTCACGCACCCCAAGGCCAAGCATCCGCTGATCGACGAAGTGCACCGTGATTTCTGCTTCCTGCTCAGTGCTTATGACATTGAGCCAGGGGCCGCGACGCCCAGGGTTGCAGAGATGACGAACTTCAATCTGTGGACATGGAACAGCCGTGTCTTTCCTGGCATCGACTCCTTGAACGTCCGGCTCAACGACAAGGTGCGTATTCGCATCGGCAACCTCACCATGACCAACCACCCGATGCACTTGCACGGTCACGAGTTTTTGGTCACCGGCACGGATGGTGGTCCTACACCCAAGAGCACCCGTCTCTATGAAGTGACCACCGACGTGGCCGTGGGCCAGATGCGCCAGATCGAGTTCCTCGCGGACGAAGAAGGTGACTGGGCATTCCACTGCCACAAGAGCCACCACACCATGAACGCAATGGGTCACGACATTCCCACCATGATTGGCGTAGACCACAGGGGCGTGGCCAAGAAGATCAACAACCTGATTCCCGACTACATGGTCATGGGCGAACGGGGCATGGCGGACATGACCGAGATGGAGATGCCCATTCCGGACAACACCGTCCCCATGATGACCGGGGAAGGCCCCTTCGGCTCGGTGGAGATGGGCGGGATGTTCAGCGTGCTCAAGGTACGCAGGGACCAGCAGCCAGGTGACTACAAGGACCCCGGCTGGTTCAAGCATCCGGCAGGCACGGTCGCCCACGAATACACCGGCCCATTGGCGGAGCCAGCCCGCTTCAGCGCAGAAGGCGGTCAGTCCATGCCGCGCGAGCGCAAGCCCGCGACGCCAACCGAGGTCAAGGTGCGCAAGCCGACGTCACATGGTGCGCACTGATTTCTTCCCTTCGTTTTTAACTGGAGATCATCCATGAAGTTCACGCGATCCACCTTCTACCGCCTGCTGGCTGCCGCCGCGCTGACCGCTTCGGGGGCCGCCATGGCCGCAGGCAGCCATGCCGGTGGCCATGGCCACGGTGATGGAGAGGAAACCGCCATCGGAAAGCCCGGTGTCGCCGCCAAGGCCAGCCGCACGATCACCATCGAGATGAGCGACACCATGCGTTTCACCCCCTCGAACATTCAGGTCAAGCAGGGCGAGACCGTTCGCTTCATCGTCAAGAACGCCGGCAAGGTCAAGCATGAACTCAGCTTGGGCACCGAGAAGGAACTGCTTGAGCATCTGGAGCAGATGCGGAAATTCCCGGACATGGAGCACGACGAGCCCGGCAAGGTCACGCTGCAGCCTGGCAAGCAAGGCGAGATCGTCTGGCAGTTCACCAAAGCTGGCGGTGTGAACTTCGCCTGCCTGATTCCCGGCCACTACGAAGCTGGCATGAAGGGCCTCGTTCAGGTCAGCAAGAAGTAGAACCACGCCGCTTCATCAAGGATGCACGGTGACTGTGTCACCTCTCCCACGTCCTGCTGATCCGCAAGGCGGATCAGCAGACATTTTTCAACTCGCGCCCGTGAGGTAGTCATGAACAGCTTCAAGCAATTTCTCTCCGTTTCCGCCGTCGCGCTCGGCATTTTCCTGCCCATGAGCGGGATGGCCCAGACCACATCCGAATCGCCCAAGGCAGAGGCCTCTCAACAAGCGTCGCTGACCGACGGTGAGATCAGGAAGGTGGACCTGGACAACGGCAAGGTCACCATCAAGCATGGCGATATCAAGCACCTGGACATGCCGGGAATGACCATGGTTTTCACCGCCAAGGACAAGGGACTGCTTTCCAACCTCAAGCCCGGGGACAAGGTGAAATTCATGGTTGTCAACGAAGGCGGAAAAATGGTCGTCACGGATATACGTCCAGCGAACTGAGGCGAATATGCGGAAGGCTGCAATGCGGATGAGGATGGGTCGGCAGTCCGTGTCCGCTTGCTCATTGTTTCCCGGCAACTGAAAATTCATCATGCATCACGACCGCTCCTCCCCCCATACCAGCGATCGACGCAGTGGCTTCTGGCGGTCGCGCTACGCCCTGGGAATGCTCGTCCTCGGTATCGTTGCTCTGGACCGAACACCGGGCCCATCTACAGCAGTGGTGGCCCTATGCGCTGTTGTTGGCCTGTCCGTTGATGCACCTATTCATGCACAAGGGGCATGGCGGACATGGCAACCAATCCCCTGGGTCCGACGAGGGCAGGCGGTCGAATTCCGACAGGGACTGACCACCACGGGCCGCGCGGGGTAGGCCTTATGGCTGCGTCTCTTTGACCGCTCCGCCTCTCTTCGGCCGTTCAGCCAATCCGAACGCGGTTGCACACGCAACTGACACGCGATGCCAGCAGGAAGGCCCACTGCATTCTCCGGGTCTGCCACAAGTGAGCGTGCCGCGATCCGCACCTCCGTTCGCATGGGATCGCTTGGCTGCACTTCGGAACCGCCGGCGAACCGCAAAGTCGCATCCTGCAACACAGGCACCTGGAGGGAGCGAACCATGAAGTTGAAGCAACTGGTCTGGATCACGACGGGACTGCTTGCCTTGATCGCCACGGCGGCAGGCGGCTACTTCCAACTTCTCAAGAGTGCTGCGCCAGTGGTTCCGCCCACGCTAAGCCTCCGGCCAGAAGATCCGCAGGTGCTGCGACTCGGCGCCGCGATCTATGCACAGCAATGCGCGGCCTGCCATGGGGTCAAGGGCGAAGGCCAGCCCGACTGGCGCGACCGCGGACCTGATGGTCTCTTGCCAGCGCCGCCCCACAACCCCAGCGGCCACACATGGCACCACCCCGATGAACAACTGTTCGCCATCACCAAATACGGCTTGGCCAAGTTGATTGAGCAGCCCGACTACCGGACGGCCATGCCGGTCTACGACAAGCTACTGAGCGATGACGAGATCGTGGCCGCGTTGTCATGGATCAAGTCCCAATGGCCTCTTGAAATCCGGCGCCGTCACGACGAGATCAATGCCCAGTACCGCAAGTCGCTGAATCGATAACCAACGAGGCAGCCAGACACCGGAATAAGCAAAACGGAATTGCTCGACAGAATATTGGCTTGACCTTCACACAATGGCAAGGCTAATAATCAAGGCAAAATTCACGAAAG
>JBKHWB010000097.1:0-6822 GCA_046566745.1 Gammaproteobacteria bacterium | reverse complement strand
TTCATCAGATACTCGCGGCTCCGATTAGTGTGCGGTGGAGGAAAACAGCCTCAGGATGGCAACGCCACCGATGATCATGGCCATGCCGATTACGGCAGGCACATCCAGTTTTTGGCCAAAGGCCGCCCAGCCGACCGTGGCCACCAAGACAATCCCCGCGCCCGACCACACGGCATAGGCGACCCCTACCGGAAGCGTGCGCAGCGTCAGCGACAAAAAGAAGAATGCCATGCCGTACCCCGCCACGACGGCCACGGACGGCCACATACGGGTGAATCCTTCGCTCGGTTTCAGGCAGGAGGTGGCAATCACTTCGGCCACAATGGCGATAGCAAGGTAGATCCACTGCACGGCGGGCTCCCCTCAACGGCAAGACCGCACAGTGTACCGTCAAATTCCTCCAGTGGTCGCGCGCCGTGGCCAGTCGCGGCCAATCCTGCTAGAAAGGGCGCATTGGCCCACCGTACCGGCAGGCCCAGGCTGCACAAGGAGTCGCCTCATGAGTTTTGTTGAAGTTGCCCGTTCCGAGGACGTGAAAGAAAACAAGGCATTCGCGGTAAAGGCGGGCGATACCCCGCTGTTGCTGACCCGCGTGGGTGGCAAGGCCTGTGCCGTGTCCAGCAAGTGCCCGCACCTCGGCCTGCCGCTGGGCAAGGGCAAGATCGAGAACGGCACCATTACCTGCCCGTTCCATGGCTCCAGCTTTGACATGTGCACGGGCGAGAACAAGGACTGGTGCAACGCGGTAGTGGGCGTTCCGGTGCCGGGCTGGACGTCCCGCCTGCTGTCCATGGGCAAGAAGCCGCGCGCGCTGCCGGTGTTCGAAGCCAGGGAAGAAAACGGCAAGGTGTTTGTGCGCGTTCAGGGGTGACAAACGGAGTCAGGCTGGCGTGGCTGCCTGGAACGTGATGGCAGCGCCAGCCGTCCTGTGATGGTCGTACCGTCACTATCGACAAGTCCGGCCTCCTCGTACAAGGGGGCCGGATTATTAGGCGCTGTTGCTGCTGGTTGGTTGAATACCTCCGCCTGGTGTTGACGCTGGAAGGCGCGGTTCCTGCAGGGACCTGTGCAGAATGGCGGGAGGCATGATGCCATGGGCCCGGAATGCTGCCATGACCCGTAGCGTAACATCCGTCTCAAAAGCCTTTTCGTATTTCACATCCAGTACATAGGCCTTGGCTCGAAGCCGGATTGCCACATACTCCTGCTGGATAACCTGGTTGATCAGGACCACCCAAGGCTTCTGCAGATAGGCAAATCGGCTCGCCGTCATTGCCTCGCCAACAAGTCTTTGCGCTTCGGAAATGTCCTGGTCAACGCCGATGAAAAAATCCATCTGCACCAGCATGTCGAGCGCGCCCCAATTCCCGGACGAGACGCTATCGGTGAGAAATTTGTTGTTCGGAATGGTGATGACGCTGTCATCCAGCGTGACCAGGCGGACAGAGCGCAGGCCAATGGCGGTGATTTCGCCATAGAAGCCGTCAAAAGTAACGCGGTCGCCCACCTGGAATGGGCGATCCATGATGATGATGATGCCTGCGAGAACCGATGCAGCAAGATCCTTCAGGGCAAAACCGATGGTAACGGCCGCGGTTCCGGTAATCGCAATGATCACTTCCTTTGAAAGTGAGACGGCCGAGCTGATGGCAAGGATGACGCCAACCAGGAAAATGATGAAGCGCAAAAGCGTGATGCCTTGATTAAGGCGTAGTCGTCGTTCCGGTATGCGGTTGCCGATTTCCTGCAGGGTTCGTGTAAAAAAACGGGCTACGAACCAGGTGACAATGAGGATGACAAGCGCAAATGCGAGTCCCGGGAAGTTGATTGCGCTAAGTAGCTGGACAGGCTGTTCGCTGGAAGTGCTCATGGGGATTCCTTTTTAGCTTTCGACAAGATGCTGGCGCCGAAGGTGTCGTGTTACGGCGGCTTGCCACCATGTGCTGATCCGGAATTGCGGTGGCGTGCTCTCAACGATGTCCAATTCCTGAAGGCGCTGCATTGCGCGCCTGACCAGTTTCTCGTCGATTTGCAGGGAGCGTGCGGCATGATCGGTTGATATGCCGCCATGCCAGAGCAGGCTGGCGAGTACAAAACGCTCCGTCTCGGTCAGCAAGTCAAGTGTATTGTCGGGAACTGCGCGGAAAAGCCGGATGCGAGCCTTCTTTGTGTCTACAAGCAGCAAGGAGTCACGCCAGGCATCAAGGGCACTGCGAGGAAGGCCCATGGAATAGTCCCATATGAGCCGGTTGTAGTCGCGCTCTGTTGAAAGGAGCTCAGTTGCGGCATACGCACTATCCCTCCTGTCGTGTAGCAAGTCGTCATATTGCACGACAAGGCCGGCGGCATGTGTCCGGCACCTGAGCAGCTCGCCAATTTTTTCTTCAGGCCATGAACGGAGCTGCTGTACTCGCGAGAAAAAGAAGTCATCCTTCAATGACCATCGAAGGAACTCGTGCGTGTAATGAGTGCAGCTGAGAAGCCAGAAGCAGCGATCCCGTGTGGAATCGATCAATGCCATGAGCTCGTACCAGCTTCCCATGGTGCCAACTTCACGAAGTACAAGGTTTTGCACGTCGTCCAGCAGGATGATTCGGCGTTGCCCGGGTGCCGCGTCAGCGGGCAGTAGTGCCTCGATGACGGGCCTGGCCTGGCTCCAGTCGGTAAGCCTCAGGGGAAGGCGTCCGGATGCGGTTGAAAGCCCGCGCGCGATGATGCGCTGCTCTGCAGACGCCAGCCACTGGCTTTTTCCAATGCCGGAACGGCCAGTCAACAGCCATGCATTGCCACCCTTTCCTGCGGTCCAGGCGTCTATGGCGGGCAACAGGTCGTCAATGCCGGGATAGTAATCCATCAGGAGGTCATCGCGGTCTACCGGATTCATGGATAGACAAGACAGTATGTCGTCAGGGAGTCGTGAGGCGGACTCGGCCTCGGCAAGCAGGCTGCTACGTTTCTCAAGTCGCTTGCGGAAAAGATAGGCGAGCGCCTTCCGCGTATTCTCGAATCCAAGTATGAATCGCTGCAGGCTTGCCGTGAACGAGATGGCGCTGAGTACGCCGAGTGCCGCTAGCGCCATGAAGAAGCCATACCAGTGGGTTCTGGTGCGATCAACAAGGCTGGCGAGTTCGCCTTCCGGATGCCGGGAAAGGTAGGCCTTGACAACATCGTCACGCCACCACTGCATCAACACCAGAAGAACGGGTATCCACAGCACCTGAACGAACTGAAGGATGATGTGGTACAGGTAGCCCTTGCCCATGAATGCTTCGGAGACCGATAGAAGCAGGATCGAGATGATCATGAAACGACCTGACAGTCGGGCAGAACGCAGGGCAAGTTCGCTGCGGTGATCCTCCGGGTGGTCGGCTTCGTTGTGCACGGCCCTGCGGAACAGGTGATACAGGCTGGTGATGAAGATCTGGTAAACCAGGTAAGCCATCAGTGCATAGTAGACAGGCTTCAATACTGGCTGGTAGGGCGCCAGGATGAAGTGGAATCCGATCGAGGTTGCCAGCAAGCCGGCCAGAAGAGGCGCGACAGGCTGAATCGTGCGGCGCGCCCGCCGACAGCGTCGCGCGAACGAAGGCGTGCGAAGCAGGGACGTCAGTCTTGTCTCGAGGGTGCGCAAAAGACTGGCGTGACTGGCTTTGAATCGGTAACTGACTACTATCAGGCCGACGAGTGCCAGCATTCGCATGAGCGCGACAAGAATGGCTGACGGAGATTGTCGTAAGTCGGACCACCAGCTGGCGAGTTCCTCCATGCCGCCAAGTCGCTGCCATGACATCATCAGCGAAACATGATGCAGCTCTCGCCAAAATTGTGCACGTCCTTTGCTTCCAAATCCGAGATAGGATTGGCGGATGTCGTCTGGAAGCTTTTCAAGGAGTGAAATGCGTGCGTTATTCAGGTTGCGTTCAAGTTGAATGACATCGCGTATGTGCTTCTTGCGGGTGTTGCGAGACGACAATTCCCGGTTCTTGCTGTTTATGTTGTGGCTTGAAGAAAGGTTTCGAAGCTCGTCAATTTCCCTCGCGGCTGCCTCGGATGGAGGGGGCAGTTCATCAATGGGTAGCTCAATCATGGTGGGAGGTTGCAGCTCTTCATAGGAAAGAAGTTCTGCATCCAGATGGGCCCGCATCTTCTTGAGCAATTCAACGGTTTCATCGTAGAGGCGTGGTCCTGATGTCGAGTCCGGATCCAGCTCGTTGATGGCTTTGATGAGTCGGGAGGAGTGCAGTAAGTAGTCTTGCAGTCGCCCCTGGTTTCTGATCTGCTGCGCTGCTTCTGCAGAATGCATTGCTTCCTGTGCCTGGATGGTTGCCTGCAGGCGGGTTCGGAGTGGGTCAAGCCATGCTGAGAACTTCTGTAGCTCGGCCTCTTGCGCAGCTCGCTGCTGTTGTATTTCGAAGGCGAGTTGATCGGCTTCGCGCTGGCGAAGGCGTTGTGCTGCAAGCGCTGCGTTAGCAGAGTCCTGCGCACTGCGCCACGTAGTCATGCTGCTGGAGGGCGCTGCTTTGATCGCTAACAAAACACGGACAACTGCCAGTTCTGCGGCTCGCATGCGAGTTTCCGCTGGTAGTGACGGATCGTTTGCGAGAGGTTCAAGATCCCCGGAGATCTTGAGGTTGATCTGTCGTTCGGAAAGGCCGGTCTTCTGCATGCTGCGTGCCAGGGCCGCCTGCAGGCGCCGGGCTTCAATCGGGTTGGCATTGGCCAGCGACAATGATTGATTTGCGGGTGTATCCAGCAGATCCTTGCTGGTCAGCTTGGCGTCCGGATTGCCTTGCTGAAATCGCTCCAGAGCATCAAGGCGCTCAAGCAGGTATGGCAGGATTGCTGTATCCGGTTGGCCGGAAGCCGTGGGTACTATCTCGCGCGTATCAGCGGCAGCGATCAGCAGTCGCGGGAGGCAGGCCAGCACGAGAACGAGTGCAAGCCGGGTGGACAGTCGTTGGGGCATGGTGGTTGCATTCCTGTGCAGCAGGGGCATCAGTCGTGGTGGCGGCCATCGCATGGAGTCCGATTTACCAGTCGCGATTGGCCGGGGTCAGGCGATGAGGATGTCGACAGCCCGTGCCAGCAGCAACTCAAGACTAAGCCATCCTGTCAGGATAATGCCAGTTGCTCCTCTTGGTCCGGCGCTGTCTGAAGGTGTGGCGTTGCAGCTGCAATGGGTTGGTGGGCCGTGTTCATGTTGCGTCGCTTTTCAGGATGTGCCTCAGCACATACGGCAGGATGCCGCCGTGCCGGTAGTAGTCGACCTCGATCGGTGTGTCGATGCGCGATATCAAAGCCACTTCCTGCGTGCGGCCATCCGGGCGCGTAATCACCAGCGTTATCTCCTGCTGCGGTGCCATGTTGTCACTGATGCCGCGAATTTCGAACGTCTCGTCGCCCTTGAGCTCCAGGCTTTCGATGCCGTCGCCGGGCTTGAACTGCAAGGGCATTACGCCCATGCCGACGAGGTTGGAGCGGTGGATGCGTTCAAAGGATTTCGCAATCACGGCCTTGATGCCGAGCAGTTGTGTGCCTTTGGCAGCCCAGTCGCGGCTGGAGCCGGTACCGTATTCCTCGCCGGCAAACACGACAGTTGGGGTTCCCCGTTGCATGTAGGTCATGGCAGCGTCGTACACGGTGGTTTGCTGGCCGTCGAGCAGGGTGAAACCGCCCTCCACGCGGGAGCCGTCATCCCGCGGCGGCAGCATCAGGTTCTTCACACGCACGTTGGCAAAGGTGCCGCGGATCATGATGTCGTGGTTGCCGCGCCGCGAGCCGTAGGTGTTGAACTCGGCCGGCGGAACCCCATGTTCGGTCAGGTATTTGCCCGCCGGGGTGGCAGGGCGGAAAGAGCCGGCCGGCGAGATGTGGTCGGTGGTGACGGAATCACCTAGAAGCAGCAGGGCGCGTGCGCCGTCAATCGGCTGTACTGGCCCTGGCTGCGGCGAGAAGGCATCGAAGAATGGCGGCCGTGCGATATAGGTGGACTTCGGCCACGTATACACGTTGCCCTGCGCGCTCTGGATGTTGTTCCAGAGATCGTTGTCCTTGCTGAAATCGGCGTATTTCTCGCGGAAGGTGGCGGGATTGAGGGCGGCGCTCATGAATGCCTCGATCTCGGCGTTGCCCGGCCAGATGTCGCGCAGGTAAACCGGCTTGCCGTCGTTGCCGGTACCGAGGGGATCTTTATTCATGTTGAGGCGCACATTGCCGGCCAGGGCAAACGCCACCACCAGTGGGGGTGAGGCCAGGTAATTGGCGCGGATGTTGGGGTGGATGCGCGCCTCGAAATTGCGGTTACCGGAGAGCACCGCGGCGGCGATGATGTCGTTGTCGACAATGGCGTCGTTGAATTCACTGGCCAGGTCTCCGGCGTTGCCGATGCAGGTGGTGCAGCCGAAGGCGGCAACGCCAAAGCCCAGCCGCTCCAGATAGGGCAGCAGGCCGGCGGCGCTCAGGTACTCCGGCACTACGCGTGAGCCGGGGCCGAAGGAGGTTTTCACGCGCGGGTGCACATGCAGGCCTTTCTCCACAGCTTTTTTGGCCAGCAGTCCGGCGGCGAGCAAAACGCTGGGATTGGACGTGTTGGTGCAGGAGGTGATGGCGGCAATCATGACGTCGCCATGGCCCACGTCGATGGTGCCCGAGGCGTGACTTTCACGCTTGGACACTTCCTGATGGTTGTCGAGCATTTCCACTTCGTCACGCTGGAGCGGGCGCTTCAGGGGCTTTGGGGGGAGCAGTGTGACGGCGGCGGGGAGTTTGCGCAGCGTGTTGTAACGGGTGTCGAGTTCATCGGCCTTCTTGTTAAAGCCGTTG
>JBKHWB010000096.1:0-6924 GCA_046566745.1 Gammaproteobacteria bacterium | reverse complement strand
ATACGGTCGCCCACCAACTGACGCGCCTGCAGGATGGACTGGGTACCGCTCCAGGCGCGCTGCGGCTCGGGATTCAGCCAGATCAGCTTCTGGAAATGCTGAGTGAGGCGCTGCATCCACACGGCACCGGGCTCCTCGTTGAAGTGCTCGACAGAACCGCCCACCGACATGATCTCGTAAGGGCTCATGCTGGCATCCCCCACGAAAATCACGCGGTAATCCGGGCCGAACTTGTGGATGATGTCCCAGACCGAGGTCCGCTCGCTCCAGCGCCGGAAGTTGTCACGCCATACGCCTTCGTAGATGAAGTTGTGGAAATAGAAGTACTCCATGTGCTTGAACTCGGTACGCGCTGCCGAGAACAGTTCCTCACACAGTTTGATGTGCGGATCCATGGAACCGCCGACATCAAAGAACAGCAGCACCTTCACCTTGTTCTTGCGCTCGGGCACCATCTTGATGTCGAGCAAGCCTGCCTTGTGGGCAGTAGAACGGATGGTATCGTCAATATCCAGTTCTTCAGCCATGCCGGTGCGAGTGAACTTGCGCAGGCGGCGCAGGGCCACCTTGATGTTGCGGATACCCAGCTCGACGGAGTCATCGAGATTGCGGAACTCGCGTTTCTCCCAGACTTTTACCGCCGACTTGTTGCGCGACGGCCCGGTGAGGCGAACGCCTTCGGGATTGGCGCCGTAGCCGCCGAAGGGCGACGTGCCGCCGGTTCCCACCATGCGGTTGCCGCCCTGGTGGCGCTTGTGCTGCTCCTCCAGCCGCTCCCTCAGTTGCTCCATGAGCTTTTCCAGCGAACCGGTTTTCTGCAATTCCGCCAGTTCTTCCGGCGACAGGTTTTTCTCGATCTCCTTGCGCAGCCAGTCCTCGGGAATGGCCTTGGTCAACAGCTCCGGATCAATCGAATCAATGCCCTCGAAATACTTGGCAAAAGCCCGGTCGAACTTGTCGAAATGTTTCTCGTCCTTCACCAGGACGGCACGCGACAACAGGTAGAACTCGTCGATGCTGGCATAGACCACGCCCTGATCCAGCGCCTGCAACAGGTCGAGAAGCTCGCGGATCGTGGTGGGTACCCGATGCTCGCGCAGGGTAAAAAAGAAATTGATCAGCATCGGTTAAGTTCCCGGTTTCACACCACTGGCCAGCGCCCGACGGGGCTGGCCGCGACGCCTGCATCACACACCCAAGGCCATGACCAGCAAAGCCCGACGCAGCGCGACATCAACATTTCCCGCGTTGCGCAATCAGCCTTCCCGACGTGTCATGAAGGCCAGGCGCTCAAGCAGATGCACGTCCTGCTCGTTCTTGAGCAAGGCACCATGCAAGGGCGGAATGGCCTTGCGGGTATCGCGATTGCGCAGGATGTCATCGGGAATGTCATCCGCCAGCAACAGCTTGATCCAGTCGATCAGCTCAGAGGTCGAGGGACGCTTCTTCAGGCCAGGCACCTTGCGCACATCGAAGAAGATCTCGAGCGCCTCGGTCACCAGTTCACCGCGCAGGCCGGGGTAGTGGACATCGACAATCCGCTGCATCGTCTCCTTGTCAGGGAAGGTGATGTAATGGAAAAAACAGCGGCGCAGAAAGGCGTCGGGCAGGTCTTTTTCGTTGTTGCTGGTGATGATGACGATAGGCCGCTGCTTGGCCTTGATCACTTCCTGCGTCTCGTAGACGAAGAACTCCATCTTGTCGATCTCGGTCAGCAGGTCGTTCGGAAACTCGATGTCGGCCTTGTCGATCTCGTCGATCAGCAGCACCACGCGCTCGTCGGCGTCGAACGCCTCCCAGAGCTTGCCTTTCTTGATGTAGTTGCGGATGTCGTGGACGCGGTCATCCCCCAGTTGCGAGTCACGCAGGCGCGAGACGGCATCGTACTCATACAAGCCCTGCTGGGCCTTGGTAGTGGACTTGATGTGCCACTGGATCAGGCGCACGCCCAGCGACGCCGCCACCTGCTCGGCCAGCATGGTCTTGCCGGTGCCGGGCTCACCCTTGATGAGCAGCGGCTTTTGCAAGGCGATGGCCGCATTCACCGCCATCTTGAGATCGTCAGTCGCCACATAGGCGTCAGTACCCTGAAACTGCATGAAGTGCCTCGATTAAAACGGATCAACCGGAGATGGGCCGAGTATAGGCAGGGCCCGGAAGCTTTCACAATGGACGAAGACGGGACAGGGACGGCAGGCGCATGGCACCCGACGACGCAACCGTCCGGCCTCAGGAAGCGCCGAACAACTCCCGGTCACCGTCCGCATCCCGCAGGCGCGTGGTCAGCCCCATGCGGGCCAGCAAAGCCAGGAACGGCTCCGGCGGCAACTGCTCCACGTTCGCCATCCGCTTCACATCCCATGTGCCCTGCGTCACCAGGATGGCCGCTGCAACCGCCGGCACGCCGGCGGTATAGGCAATCGCCTGGCTACCCACCTCGGCATAGGCATTGGCATGATCACAGAGGTTGTAGAGAAAGAGCTCGCGGCTCTCACCACCCTTGCGCCCCTTGACCAGATTACCGATGCAGGTCTTGCCCGTGTAGGCCGGTGCCAGTGATGCGGGATCAGGCAGGACCGCCTTTATCACCTTCAGGGGGACCACCTCCTGGCCACTGTCCAGTCGGACCGGCTGCTCGGATAACAGGCCGAGCTTGTTCAGGACGGTAAACACATTGATGTAGTGTTCACTGAAGCCCATCCAGAAGCGGATAGTGGGCACCGGCAAATGCTTCGACAAGGAATGCACTTCGTCATGCCCGGTCAGGTAGACCGTCTGTTGTCCCACAACAGGAAAATCATAAGTCTGCTGCACGGCGAACATCGTGTCCTGCTGCCATTCCCCCCGCTGCCACGACCAGACCCGCCCGGTAAACTCGCGGAAATTGGTTTCCGGATCAAAGTTGGTGGCAAACCAGCGATCGTGCTTGCCGGCATTCACATCAAGGATGTCGATCGAGTCGACCTCGTCAAAATAGGACTGGCAGGCCAGCGCAGCGTAGGCATTGACGACGCCCGGATCAAAGCCGGCGCCCAGAATGGCGGTCACACCGCGGGCCTCGCAGGCCGCCGCCTGCTTCCATTCGTAATTGCCGTACCAGGGGGGTGTTTCGCAAACGCGGGACGGGTCTTCGTGAATGGCCGTGTCCAGGTAAGCCACGCCGCTACGCAGGCAGGCCTGCAACACGGCGTCATTGATGAACGGGGCACCTGCGTTGATGACGATGTGAACGCCAAGCGCCACAATCAGCGCTGCTGTCGACTCCACATCCCGCGCATCCAGTGCGTGGGCACACAGGATGCCAGGCTGCTTCAGGTTGCCTTTTTCCTGCACGCTGCGAATGATCGCTTCGCATTTACTCACCGTCCGTGACGCAATATGGATATCACCCAATACATCATTGTGTTGTGCACACTTGTGCGCCACCACATGGGCCACACCACCCGCCCCGACGATCAGTACCCCACGCTTCATCATTTGCTGCACCATCCCCTATGACAGGCTCGTCATATAGTCCTCAAAGGAAAATGTCCGGACCACCTCCGTGGTTCCATCCAGTTGCTTTACTACAATCGCGGGCATGGTGAGTCCGTTGAACCAGTTTTTCTTGACCATCGTGTAGCCAGCCGCATCCGCAAACGAAATGCGGTCACCGACCTTGAGCGGCTCGCGGAAGCGGAACTCGCCGAATATGTCGCCCGCCAGGCAGGACTTGCCGCAGACCAGGTAGCTGAAGTCTCCTGCGTCGTCGATGCGTCGGGCGTTCAACCGATAGATGAGCAAGTCCAGCATGTGGGCCTCGATGGAACTGTCCACCACGACAATCGGCTTGCCGTTGTCCAGCACATCCACCACCGTCGTTTCCAGCGATGCACAGCCGGTAATCGCTGCCTCGCCTGGCTCCAGGTACACCTGCACGCCATAGGTATCGGCAAACTGCTTCAGGCGCCGGCAAAAATCATCCAGCGGATAGCCTTCGCCGGTGAAATGAATGCCGCCACCCAGGCTTACCCAGTCCACACGATGCAGCAAATGGCCAAAACGCGCCTCGATGTGGGACAACAGCCGGTCAAAGACCTCAAGGCTGCCGTTCTCGCAGTTGTTGTGGAACATGAGACCGGAGAGATGATCGATCACGGCCTCGATCCTGGCAGGGTCGGACTCCCCCAGCCGGCTGAACGGCCGGGCCGGATCGGCCAGCTCGAAGCTGGAACTGCTGACCCCCGGATTCACCCGCAAACCCCGCACTGCGCCGGCAGACAGCGCCTCAAAGCGTTCCAGCTGGGAAATGGAGTTGAAGATGATTTTGTCGCAGTTCTGCAGGACCTCGCCGATTTCGTGATCGCTCCAGGCCACGCTGTAGGCATGGGTTTCTCCGCGAAACTTCTGCCGACCCAGTTTGACCTCGTACAGGGATGAAGAGGTGGTGCCATCCATGTAGTCCTGCATCAGGTCAAACACGGACCAGGTGGCAAAGCACTTGAGCGCCAGCAGCGAGCGGGCACCGGACTGCTCCCGCACGTAGGCAATCTTGCGCAGGTTATCCAGCAAACCGGACTTGTCGATGAGGTAGTACGGGGTTTGCAGCATGTCAGTTCGTCCCGGAGTCAGGTCATGCAGTACCCACAAACGGCGCGGGCCACTGGCAAAGGCGTGCTCAGTCACGGGGACTGATACGGATCAGGCGACGCCATGTCCGTACGGGAGGGGCACTGGTATATCGAAGAGGCCGGAGTATATTGGCTTGTCATGCACAATAACAGTGCTTGTATTGACCGAAATGACAAGAGTCCCTGCCACATGCCCCACGCCAACCTGCTGTCGCTCGACCTTCACCGCACTCCCACGGATGCTCCGGCCAGTCTGGACAAGGCGGCGATCAAGGAAGCCAGTACAGGCATGGCCAGCGAACTCGCGAGCCTGCAGGAGTTGCTCTATGCCAACCGCCAGCACTCCCTGCTGGTCGTGTTGCAGGGCCTGGACACCAGCGGCAAGGACAGCAGCATCAAGCAGGTGTTCCGCGACGTGAACGCCATGGGCATCGACATCCACTCGTTCAAGGCGCCGACATCCAAGGAGCTGGCCCAGGATTTTCTGTGGCGGGCACACAAGCGCCTGCCGCCGCGGGGGCTCATCGGCATATTCAACCGCAGCCACTACGAGGCCGCCGTCACCGACCGGGTCATGGGTTTCTGCGACCGCGCCACGCAACTGGAGCGCTGCCAGAGCATTCGCGACTTCGAACGGCACCTGGCCGCCAACGGTACGCTGGTGTGCAAGTTCTTTCTGCACATCAGCCGCGCCACGCAAAAAGAACGGCTCCTGGCCCGCCTGGAAGACCCGGAGAAACACTGGAAGTTTTCAATGGCGGATCTGGAGACCCGCAAGCAGTTCGATGTCTTCCTGGATGACTGGAGCCGCGTGATCAGCGCCACGCACCAGCCCGCGGCCCCCTGGCAAGTGATACCGGCTGACCAGAAGTGGTACCGCGACTACCTCATGCTGAAAACGCTGACAGAGCGCCTCAAGGCACTCGCCATGCGCTGGCCCAAGCTGGCGCTGCCCGTCACTGCCGCCGACATTCCAGACTAGTCTTGCTCCTCGGCGCTCCCCACGGCCGCATCGCACGGGCGCCGCCATTCGCGCAGCAACAGGAGGGCAAAGACCAGCACATAGGCCAGCAACAGCGGCAGACTGGCCTTCAGCAAGCCGTCAGGAGACTTGGCCAGCAGGTTGAACAGGATGGCGATGCAGGCCGGCACCATATAGACCGCCTCGGCAGAAACCCAGCCGGGCGTGAACAGTCCCACCACCAGCAACACCCTGATGAACTGGCGTGGCTGGCGCGGCAGGAACGCCGCCACATAGCGCTCGAAGGCAAACACGATCAGCGCCGCCATCAGCAGGTAGACAATCCAGGCCAGGGCATAGGCCATTGCAGCTCTCCTCAGTTCCGCCGTATCCAGCGGATGACATGTTCCTGGTAATCCTCTTCGTCCACCGCCGTCTCCGGCAGCACACGACCGATCACCGAAATGTTCGCCTTCACGACGGACTCCGGATTGCCCGTGAGCAACGGATGCCATCGTGGCAAGCCACGGCCCTCCTGCAGGCGACGATAGGCACAGGTGCCGGGCAGCCAGTCGATCTCGCCAATATTCTGCGGTGTGAGCTGCACGCAATCCGGCACATGCTGGCGGCGGCCGGCGTAATCACTGCAGCGGGCTGTCGACAGATCCAGCAAGCGGCAGGCGATGCGGGTGAAGTCCAGCTCAGCGGTATCCTCGTATTCCAGCTTGTGCAGGCAGCAGCGACCGCAGCCATCACACAAGGCCTCCCACTCGCCCGTATTCAGCTGGTCGAGGGGATAACGCTCCCAGAAACGTTCGCGCCGCTCGCTCACCGGTTGATGTCCCGGTACTTGCTGTCGTCGGGATTGTAGAGATCCAGCAGATAGTCTTCCTTGGGCGGCGGCATCTGCAGGTAAAAGCCTTTCTCGGCAATTTCGTCGCGTAGTTTCTCACCCGTGATGCGGGCAAGATCACGACCCGGCTTGTGCGGCATGTCCATCACATGCACCGGCGTGCCAAAAATCTGCAACAGTGCCTCGGGGATATTCTTCAGCCCGTCCGCCTTGGGCACGTACAAGTACATTTGATCTTTCTTGCTGCTCTTGTAGACAGCCAGAAGCAGGAGGGACATGGCGTGGTACCGCAAACAGTAAGGGGGGGACAACTCAACGATGGCGGGCCGCAACGGCCCGCTGGCGCTCCTGCCCCCAGGCAATCAGGGTATTTTCCGCTTTCTGCAGCACGGGTTCCAGCACCGGCAGCAACAGGTCGCCACGCCAGCCATGGAAAGCCCTTGGCAATGGGGCCTCAGGGCCACGATCAACACGTCCCAGCACCAGCGCCTCGACATGCT
>JBKHWB010000095.1:0-7008 GCA_046566745.1 Gammaproteobacteria bacterium | reverse complement strand
CGTGCTGAACATGGTGATCACCGAGACCGGTGCGGCCAAGGCCGTGGCCAAGGCGCTGCCGGAACTGCAGGGCAAGCTGACCGGCAACTCCATCCGCGTGCCGACCCCGAACGTGTCGATGGCCATCCTCAACCTTACCCTGAGCGATGCCGTGGCACGGGACGAGATCAACGAGTTCATGCGCGACATCTCGCTGAACTCCAACCTGCAGCGCCAGATCGACTACACCAGCTCCACCGAAGTGGTCTCCACCGACTTCGTGGGCTCGCGCTCCGCCGGTGTGTTCGATGCGCAGGCCACCATCGTCAACGGCAACCACGCCACCCTGTACGTGTGGTACGACAACGAAATGGGCTACAGCTGCCAGGTCGTGCGTATCGCCCAGCAGATGGCGGGCATCAACTACGACAGCTTCCCGCCGGAATCGTCCGACCACTAAGGTTGGCGCGCCTGCGAGACACAACGGGTCGGCATATGTCGGCCCGTTGTCGTTTGGGGCGCCATGCAACGCACAGTGCCCACCCCGGGCATGCGGCGGTGATAAACTGCCCGGATGCCCGTGTGACAGTGTCCCTACAAGGAAGCCGGTAACGTGTCTGCCAACGTGTCAGCCTTGCTGCAACGCCTCAAAACCCGCCTCACCCTGCTGGCCGATGATGTCGGTCGTCGCTTGCGCCAGAGTTTCTTCCTGTATCTGGCGGCGGTGTTTACCGTGATCGCGGTGACCGATGCCTTCACCTCGAACTACTTCGGCGGCATGCGCCAGACCACCTTCGATACCATGCTGCGCCTGCGCGTGAATGTACCGGCGCCCGATCCGGACATCGTCATTGTCGATATCGACGAGAAGACGCTGGCCGCGATGGCGGCGGATTACGGTCGCTGGCCGTGGCCGCGCCAGGTGCTGGCAGAGTTCCTGCAGAACGTGGAAGCCCAGCAGCCCAAGGCGGTGGTGTTCGACGTGCTGTTCAGCGATCCGGATATCCAGAATCCGGACAGCGATGCCTATTTCAACGAGGTCGTCGCGGGCACCACCAATACGTTCTTCCCCATGTTGCGCCTGCCGGACGAGCACGATGCGCTGTCGAAGTTGCCCGCCGACCTGGTGCCGGGCGTGGTGGCCGGCGAGGGCGCGTTGCCGGAAGCCACGCTGGCCATGGTGATTCCGCCGTTCGAGGCGATGCAGCAGCCTGGGCGCTTGGGCACGCATTCCGTCTACCCCGACAGTGACGGCGTGGTGCGTACCTATCCCGTGCGCACCCATGCGCAGGGCTGGCTGATTCCGTCCTTGCCCTATGTGGTGGCGAAGGCCGCCGGCAAGGGCGACAACGCGCCGGACAAGCTGCTGCTCAACTGGCGTGGCAAGCCGTTCACGTACACGTATGTGAGTTTCAGTGACGTCTATCTCGACATGCTGAAGGAAAAGCGCACGCGTCCGGCGGACGAGTTCAAGGGCAAGACCCTCATCATCGGCTCCACGGCGGCTGGCCTGCTGGACGTGCGCGGCACGCCACTGGACCGCCAGTTCCCCGGCGTGGAAGTGCTGGCCACGGCCATCGACAACCTGCAGCAGGGCGACTGGCTGCGCGCACCGGAAGCCAAACTGTTTTACCTGGGACTGGCGCTGCTCATCATCTGGGGTACGGCCTTTGCCTTCTGGCGGCATGGCGCCTCGAACAAGCTCGACAAGTTCTACGGCCTCTCGCAGTTCGCGCTGCTCGGGTTTTCGTATGCCACCGTTAACATGGGCAACGTTTACATAAATCTCACTGGTCCGGTGTTCATTGGTGCGCTGTACTTCTCGGTGGCGCGCATTTATGCCTTCGCGACCGAGCGTGCGCTGGACATCTCGCTGGTGTCGCGCGTGGATGCCAGCGGGGCGGCCTTGCGTGGCGTGATGCTGGTGCTGCGCTTCCGGCTGGACACGCGTGAGGAATCCGCCATTGCCAAACTGGCCGAGCACATCCGCAAGGCCGGCCAGTACGACACCAGCGTGGAATACGTGCAGGGCCGGCAGAAGGGGTTGTGGCGGCTGTTCGAGAACACGCTGGTGGTGTGCTGGGCACATGCGGCGGACGATGCCGCTGCGGGTGAGAACATTCGTGCCGAGGCCGATGCCGTGGTGCGGGATTTGCAGAAATTGACAAACGAGGCGGGTGTGGAGGCGGCATTGCCCTTGTCGCGGCTGGCCATCCACCGTGCCGAAGGCCGCATTCGCGGTGAGTCCCCGGAAGACTGGCAGGCCCTGCTGGCTGCTGCGCTGCTGGAGCAAGGAGAAACAGCCAAATGAAGATGATTGGATGGTGGTTGGCAGGCGCGCTGGCCGTGTCCGTCAATGCGGTCCTGGCGGCCGATACCGGCACGCTCACCCGTGCGGACGCCGTGCGCAGCAAGCCCTTTGCCGATGCGGGAGTGGTGCTGAGACTCAAGAGCGGCGTGAAAGTGGACATCATCAGCCGCAACGGTGGCTGGTACCAGGTGAAGTCCGGCGGTAAGACCGGCTGGGTGCGCATGCTCAGCGTGCGTCGGGCCGCAGCGACCTCCGGCAGCGCCGTGACGGGCATCGCCGGCGTGGCCTCCGGCCGCACCGGTACGGGCAAGGTCACCACCACCACCGGTGTGCGCGGTCTGGACGAAGCCGAACTCAAGGCCGCTGCCTTCGATGAAGCGCAGATAGCAAAGGCCGAGGGTTACCGGGTCAGCCGCCAGGAGGCCGATGCGTTTGCGGCGGCGGGCAAGCTGGTGCGCGCGGATGTGCAGCCACTGCCGGCCCCGGCGAAGAACTGAGGAAACGGACATGCATGTCAAAAAACCCTTGATGGTGTTCATGCTGCTGGCCCTGGCGGGCTGCGCGGCGACCGGGCAGAGCGCAGGTCTGGGCGTGCTGGATGGCCTGGTCGACAAGAAGGTGCTGGACCAGGTGGCGCGCGACAAGCTGGGCGTGAAGACTGACAGCTCCAATGTGGCGGATACCGTCATCCCGCTCGCAGGCAACCCGTCCGATGCCGACGAGGAAAAACTGGGCCGCGAAGTGGCCGGGCGCTTGTTGGGGGCGGCACCTCTGGTGAACGATGACATGCTGCAGGCCTATGTGAACAAGGTGGGCCGCCATGTGGCACTGCAGAGTGGCCGCGCCGACCTCAACTGGACCTTTGGCGTGATCGAGTCGCCCACGGTGAATGCTTTCGCCGCGCCGGGCGGTTACGTGTTCGTGACCCGTGGCCTGTATGCGCTGCTGCAGAGCGAGGCCGAGCTGGCCGGCATCCTGGCTCACGAGATTGGCCATGTGAATGCCCGCCACCATGTGAAGCTCATGCAAAAGCAGCGCCTGGTGGTGATGGGACAGGACGCCTTGCTGAAAAAGGCCGGCAACAACACCGTGAAAATGCTGGTGGGCAACGGTGCCGAGATCTGCTCGCGCGCGCTGGACAAGTCCTCGGAGTACGAGGCGGATCGCCTGGGCGTGTATTACGCCACCAAGGCAGGCTATGACACGTACGGCCTGCCGGCAGTGCTGGACCGTCTGAATGCCTCGGGGGCCACCGACAAGGTGAGCCTGCTCTTCAAGACCCACCCGCTGCCGGCGTCCCGGCTGGAGGCTATCGACCGGTCATTGGGCTCGTTGTACGACAATGTGCCGGCCGGCGCCACGCTGGAAAACCGATTGGTCAGGCTGCCGCCGGCACCTGCATCCGCACCTGCGTCCACGAAATGACGAAAGGGGGGAGGGAGACCTCCCCCTGTCTTCTTGCGTTTTGTCAAACTTCGTTCCCTTTCAGGCACATATCGCCATTTTCAGGGTGTTAATGCCCGTCTGATTCCCCTAGAATCCGGCACTGTTGTCAGTTTTCTGGCCAGCCGCGACCTTCTCCGGAACCCCGCAAGGGGCCGATGCGCCTGCCGCCGTGACTGCCTGTTTTCTGTAGACCATTGCTGGAATAAACCATGATCAAGCTCAAGCGCGGTCTGGATGTGCCCATTTCCGGGCAGCCATCCCAGGCCATCAGCGAGGGCCCGGCGATCAGGTCCGTTGCCGTTGTCGGCGCGGACTACCCCGGTATGCAACCGACCATGAAAGTGGCCGAGGGCGACCGTGTGGTGCTGGGCCAGCCTCTCTTCACGGACAAGAAAAATCCAGACGTCGTGTACACGGCACCGGCCACCGGCCGGGTGCGGGCAGTCAATCGTGGCGCCCGCCGTGTCTTCCAGTCGCTGGTCATTGATGTTGAGCAGGGCAGCCCTGATGCCGTCTCGTTCACCTCCTGGGCCAATCTGGATGACCTGACCCGCGAGCAGGTGCAGCAGCAGTTGCTGGCATCGGGCTTGTGGACGGCGCTGCGTACTCGTCCCTACGGCAAGGTGCCGGTGCCCGGCACCGAGCCGCGCTCGATCTTCGTCAATGCCATGGATACCAATCCGCTGGCGGCTGATCCGGCGCTGGTCATCCAGTCTTCCCAGCAGGCGTTCAACGACGGCGTGACCGTGCTGCAAAAGCTCGCGCCCAAGGTGTTCGTGTGCAAGGCCGCCGGTGCAAAGTTCCAGACGGGCAGCCTTATGGCCAATGAATTCGCCGGTCCGCACCCGGCCGGCCTGGTTGGTACGCACATCCACTTTCTGGACCCGGCCTCGGCCACGCGCACGGTCTGGCACCTGAATTACCAGGACGTGATTGCCATCGGCACGCTGTTCTCCACGGGCCAGCTCGATCATGACCGCGTCATTTCGCTGGCGGGGCCGCAGGTCAAGCAGCCACGCCTCATTCGTACCCGTGTGGGCGCCTCGCTGGCTGACCTGACCGATACCGAAGTGAACGGCAACGACAACCGCGTGATTTCCGGTTCCGTGCTGTCTGGTCGTACTGGCGCTGGTCCCGAGGCTTATCTGGGCCGTTACCACCTGCAGGTGTCGGTGCTGGCCGAAGGCCGTGAGCGCGAGTTCATCCACTACGTGCGTCCGGGCCTGAATCGCCACTCCGTCTTTGCCATTTATGCCGGCAAGTTCTTCCGCAAGGTTTTCCCGATGACCACCAGCAGCAATGGCAGCCCGCGTGCCATGGTGCCGGTCGGCACCTACGAAGCGGTCATGCCGCTGGACATCCTGCCCACGCAGCTCCTGCGTGCCATTCTGGTGAATGACACGGATAGTGCGCAGGCGCTGGGCGTGCTGGAGCTGGATGAAGAAGATCTGGGTCTGTGCACCTATGTGTGCCCGGGCAAATACGAATACGGTCCCATCCTGCGTGATGTGCTGACCCGCATTGAAGTGGAGGGCTGAGCATGATCAAGTGGATGCGAAAGCAGCTCGACAACATGGAGCCGCACTTCACCAAGGGCGGCAAGCACGAGAAGTGGTTTGCCCTGTACGAGGCGGTCGATACCTTCCTGTACAGCCCGCCATCGGTCACGCATGCCGGTTCGCATGTGCGCGACTCGATTGACCTCAAGCGCATCATGATCCTGGTGTGGATGTTTACCTTCCCCGCCATGTTCTTCGGTATGTGGAATACCGGCTACCAGGCGCTGACGGCACTGCAACTGGCGGCCGCCAAGGGCGTGACGCCCGACATGGCGCTGGAGGGCTGGCGTTTCTGGGTGGTCAATACCTTTGCCAATTTTGATGCCGGCAACCTGTGGGCCTGCTTCCTGTATGGCGCCACGTTCTTTGTGCCCATCTATGCCGTCACGTTCATTGTCGGCGGTTTCTGGGAAGTGTTGTTTGCCATGAAGCGCGGCCACGAAGTGAACGAAGGATTTTTCGTCACCTCGGTGCTGTTCGCACTGGTGTGCCCGCCCACCATTCCGCTCTGGCAGGTGGCGCTGGGTATCACGTTTGGCGTGGTCATTGCGAAGGAAGTGTTCGGTGGTACCGGCAAGAACTTCGTGAATCCGGCGCTGGCCGGCCGTGCCTTCCTGTTCTTTGCCTATCCGGCACAGATGTCCGGTGACGTGGTGTGGACAGCGATTGATCCGCAGGTGTGGAAGCAGGGCATCGACGGCTTCTCCGGCGCGACCGCGCTGGGCCAGGCCAAGCTCGAAGGCTTGGGCAACATGATGCACGTCACGGCGAGCGGCCTGGTGCCGATCACCTGGTGGGATGCCTTCCTCGGCATGATTCCGGGCTCGGTTGGCGAGGTCTCGACGCTGGCCATCCTGATCGGTGCCGTCGGCTTGCTGGTCACCCGTATTGCCTCGTGGCGCATCATGCTGGGCACCTTCCTCGGCATGGTGGCCATGTCGATGATCTTCAATGCCATCGGCTCCGACACCAATCCCATGTTTGCCGTGCCATGGTACTGGCATCTGGTGTTGGGCGGCTTTGCCTTCGGCATGGTGTTCATGACCACCGACCCGGTGTCGGCGGCCATGACCAATACCGGTCGTTTCGTGTTCGGCCTGCTCATCGGCGTGATGGTGGTGATGATCCGCGTGGTCAACCCGGCCTATCCCGAAGGCATGATGCTGGCCATCCTGTTCGGCAATCTCTGCGCCCCGCTCATCGACTATTTCGTGATGCAGGCGAACATCAAGCGGAGGGCATTGCGCAATGTCTAATGAATCCACAATGAAGACCGTCGTTGTCGCGACGGTGCTGTCGGTGGTGTGCTCCATCGCACTGGCGGCTGCCGTGACCCTGCTCAAGCCCATCCAGAGTGAGAATCGTGAACTTGAGAAGCAGCGCAAGATCCTGGCCGCCGCGTCCTTGCTGGAGGAAGGCAAGGGCAGCAAGGCCGAGGTCAACAAGCTGTTCGAGGGCCTTGAGCGTTATATCGTGACCATCGAAACGGGCGAGTTCCGCAAGGTGGCGCTGGATGACCGCTTCGACCAGCGCAAGGCCACCAAGGATCCAGCCCGCAGCATCAAGCTGTCCGGCGAACAGGACATTGCCAGCATCAAGCGCCGTGCCAATGAAGCGGATGTGTATGTGGTGCGCGGTGCCGACGGCAAGGCCGAAAAGCTGATCCTGCCTATCTCCGGTTACGGCCTGTGGTCCACGCTGTACGGCTATCTC
>JBKHWB010000094.1:0-7242 GCA_046566745.1 Gammaproteobacteria bacterium | reverse complement strand
TGGGCTATGGTACGTGGCTGCATGGCGAGGCCGTGGCGACCGGTATGCTGATGGCAGCCGACCTGTCGATGCGCATGGGCTGGATCTCCGCGCAGGATGTGCAGCGGACGCGAGTCCTGCTGGAGAATGCCGGGCTGCCGGTAACGCCACCAACCATGTCCGCGGAGGAATACTTGCAGCACATGGCGGTGGACAAAAAGGTGAAGGACGGCCAGTTGCGGCTGGTATTGCTGAAGCAGCTGGGTAAGGCAGTGGTGAGTCGTGCGCCGGCCGACCTCCTGCGGCAGACGCTGCAGGCAGGTGTTGTTCTCGGGGGCAGGGCATGAGCATGATCCGGGCTCCCTGGCTGGTGGGCGGCTTGGCGACCAGCGCAGTGCTGTTGGTGGCGGCGGTCACGCTGCTGGTCTGGCGTCAGGGGCCGGGACCGCTTGTGAAGTCGCTGGAGTTGGCCGCTGCACCTGCGGCATCGCAGGATCGCTTCCCGTCCGACTTTGGGCGCCTGGCTGATCTGGTGCCCTTCGCAGGGGGAATCAATCCCGTGGCCGCTGCAGTGGTGCCGGTGGCGCATGGCCCCGAGTATCGCGATCCCGACTGGGTAAAGTCGCAGTCGCCCGAGCACTGGACCTTGCAGGTGCTGGCCTCGCAGGATGAAGGCGCGGTAAAGCGTTTCCTGGCCGGGCTTGAGAATCGCGCGGACTTTGTCTATTTCAGCTATCCGCAAGATGGCAAGGTCTGGTTCGTGGTGACTACCGGGCAGTACGTCGGTCGCGAGTTGGCGCTGGGCGTGGCCCAGACCATGAAGGTGCCTGATGGTGCCCGCCCGTTTCCACGCAGCATGTCCTCCTATCAGGAAGCGCTGGTCATAGCCGAGGCCGCCGAGGCGACAGCATCGGCGGCACCCGTTATACCGCCTGCGGCCGAGGTATTGCCGGCGGTGCCGGCGGAGGGCGCGGTGCCGGCTCCCTGAGTCGGGGGGGCTTGCCTATGGCTGGGCCTCTGGCGGACGTCACCAATAGGGAGGGTAGTCGGACATGCGTCTGCTGATGTTGCTAGGCCTGCTGTGTGGCCTGACGGGGTGTGCCAACAGTCTTTTTTATTTCCCCGATCGCGTGGATTACGAGTCCCGCCTGCCGCGGCCAGTGCCGCACGAGGATGTCTGGATCGACAGCACCGACGGAGTCCGCCTGCATGGCTGGTTCATGCCGGCGGAGGGTCAGGCGCGGGGGACGGTGGTCTTTCTGCACGGCAATGCACAGAACCTGACGGCCCATGCCGGGTATGTGGACTGGTTGCCGGGTGCCGGTTATCACGTGCTGATCGCGGATTACCGGGGTTACGGCTTGTCGACCGGGGAGCCATCTCGTGCCGGATTGTTGGCGGATGCCCGGGCCATCTGGCGATATGCCCTGGCGCGACCCGAGGTGGATCCACAGCGGATGGTGCTTTTTGGCCAAAGCCTCGGCGGCGCGAATGCAATTTCGCTGGCCGGGCGAGAGCCCTTGCCGGGGTTGCGCGCGGTGATTGCCGATTCGGCGTTCGGCAGTTACGGCCGCATCGGGCGCGAAAAGATTCTCCGGATTCCCGCCCTGGGGTACCTGCTGTGGCCGTTCAGTCCGCTGATCGTGAGTGGCGGCCTGAGTCCCGAGCCGGTTGTGGAAAACATCGCGCCGGTACCCCTGCTGTTCATTCATGGCGAGCAGGACGACGTGGTTCCGCCGTCGCACAGTGCCCGCCTGTTCGAGAGGGCTGGCGCCCCCAAATGGTTGTGGATGCTGGAGGGCGGCGGGCATACCGACGCCTTCACGCGATACCGGGCGCAAGCGGTGCCACGGGTGCTGGCGTTCCTGGACTATGCGCTGAGCGGGGATGTCAGCCGGCTTCATCCTGAGGACCGGCTGGCGTTGGCAAAGCCGCAATGAGCGTCAGCCCAGTGCCTTCCACAAGTTGAAGGTGCTGATCAGGGTGATGAGGGTGCCCACCAGGACGAGCAGCGTGCTTGCGGGCAGGCGTTTGCAAAGCCAGGCGGCAAAGGGTGCGGCAAACAGTCCGCCGACGACCAGTCCGGCGATCACCTCCCAGTGCGTAAAACCGATCAGGAAGGCGAAGGAGATGCCACCGGCGATCGACAGGAAGAATTCGGCAGCGTTGACGGAGCCGATCGTGGTGCGGGGATCCTGTCCCGTGCCGATCAGGGAACTCGTGACCACCGGCCCCCAGCCGCCACCTCCGACCGAATCCACGAACCCGCCGGTGAGGGCGAGGGCTGCCACGTGCCTGGGGGGCTCCGTGCGGCGCTTGATGGTGCGGAACGCCTTGCTCAGGACGTACAAGCCCATGATGACGAGGTAGGCGGAGATCCAGGGCTTGATGGCATCGCCGTCGACGCTGGTGATGATCCAGGCTCCGGTCACGGCACCGACCATGCCGGGGACCAGCAGGCGCTTGAACAAGGCCTTGTCGACATTGCCGAAGCGCCAGTGCGAGAGGCCTGAAAACCCGGTGGTAAAGATTTCGGCCATGTGGACCGAGGCGGAGGCCGCCGCGGGCGGCACACCGGTGCTGAGCAGGAAGGTGGTGGCTGTGATGCCGTAGGCCATGCCGAGGGCGCCATCGATGATCTGGGCAAAGAGACCGACGCCGGCGGCCAGCCAGAACGCATCCGAGCCGAAGCCATGGCGGGCCTCTGCCAGCAAGGGGTGCCAGCCGGTCGGCAGCAGCCAGTTACCCAGCAGCCAGGTGAGCACGGCCAGCAGGGGCAGGCCCAGCAGCAGCAACAGGTCGCGTCGGAACGGGTGGGGGCCGACGCGGGTGACGGTCTCTTCCAGGGGCGGCAGGCCGAGGGCGTCATGCTCGGCGGCTTGGTCGTACTGGCTCAGGTCAATGCGGCGGGGCTTCATCACACTCTCCGGTCGGGGAGCGAGGACGATAGGGGGTTCCGTATATATTTAGAAATAATATCATAAAATATTTATATTCATATATGGAATATGAGGTGGGGCGCGAAACCAGGCCCTCTGCCCCTTACAATAGGCGCCTTCGCCGAAGGATGATCCCATGACCGAACTCAAGAATGACCGTTTCCTGCGTGCCCTGCTGCGTCAGCCAGTGGACGTGACCCCCGTATGGATGATGCGCCAGGCCGGCCGCTACCTGCCGGAGTACCGGGCGACCCGGAGCCGGGCAGGGGACTTCATGGCCCTGTGCAAGAATGCCGAGCTGGCCTGCGAGGTCACCCTGCAGCCGCTGGAGCGGTACGCCCTGGATGCCGCCATTCTGTTTTCCGACATTCTGACCATTCCCGACGCCATGGGGCTCGGGCTTTACTTCGAGGCGGGAGAAGGTCCGCGTTTCCGCAAGGCGGTGCGCACCGAGGCTGACATTGCGGCGCTGCCGGTGCCGGACGCCGAGCGTGATCTGGATTACGTGATGGCAGCCGTCAAAACGATCCGGTCGGCACTGGGCGGGCGAGTTCCCCTGATCGGTTTCTCGGGCAGCCCCTGGACGCTGGCGACCTACATGGTCGAGGGCGGCTCCTCGCGGGACTTCCACACCATCAAGCGCATGATCTACGACACGCCAGAGCTGGCGCATGCCCTGCTCGACAAGATTGCGCTCTCGGTGATCGACTACCTGAATGCGCAGATTCGTGCCGGTGCCCAGGCGGTGCAGATTTTCGATACCTGGGGTGGCGTACTGCCGGGGCCTTTCTATCGTGAATTCTCGTTGGCGTACATGCAGAAGATCGTGGCCAGCCTGATTCGCGAGCATGAAGGACGTCGTGTGCCCGTCATCCTTTTCACCAAGGGCGGCGGGCAGTGGTTGACGGACATGGCCAATGCCGGTGCTGATGCGCTGGGCCTGGACTGGACCACCGATATAGCGCGCGCCCGTGCCGAGGTGGGGGGGCGCGTGGCATTGCAGGGCAACATGGATCCGAGCATGTTGTTTGCCGGGCCGGCCCGCATTCGCACCGAAGTCGCTCGTATTCTGGAAGGATTTGGTACCGGTAACGGTCATGTGTTCAATCTGGGGCACGGTATCGACCAGAAGGTGGATCCTGCCAATGCCGGTGTATTCATTGATGCCGTTCACGAACTGTCTGCCCGATATCACGGCTGAGTGGCAGTGGTGAAGTAGTTGCGGTAGTTGCAGTGGCTGCAGGAGTAAAGGAATGAACCTGTTTACCGGAACCCGTGAGCTGCGCCGCCTGCGCGAGCTGGTTGGCATCCTGTTGCGTTACGGCTTTGATGACCTGGTGAAGTGGCTGGGCATGGAGGGACGTGCAGACCTTTTCGAGCGCTGGTTCAACCGGGAGTTGCCCGCCGAGGTGCGCCGCCAGCCACCGGAGGTTCGAGCGCGACTCGCGCTGGAGGAGATGGGGCCGACGTTCGTAAAGTTCGGCCAGATCCTGGCCACACGTGTCGACTTGCTGTCTCCGGAATGGATCCGGCAGCTTGAGGAGTTGCAGGACCAGACGCGCGCGATTCCGTTTGGCCAGTTACGGGCTCAGGTGGAGTCCAGCCTGGGTGCCCGGCTGACAGAATGTTTCCGCGAGGTGGACGAGCAGCCGGTGGGAACGGCCTCCATGGCGCAGGTGCATCGTGCCGTCACGCTGTCGGGCGAAGAGGTGGTGCTGAAAATCCGCAAACCGGGCATCGAGGAAAAGATCGAGGCGGATCTGCGACTGATGCGCAAGATTGCCGAGATCGCGGAAGCACAATCGCCTGAAATGCGCCGCTATCATCCTGTGGAGATCATGCAGGAGTTCGAGCGCTCGCTAACGCGTGAACTCGATTTCAGCGTGGAGGCGCGCAACGCCGATCGCATGCGCGAGAATCTGGCGGGTTTTGATTTCATCAAGGTGCCGCGCATCTACTGGCAGTGGACCTGCGAAGACCTGAACGTACAAGAGTTCATTCGCGGCATTCCTGCGAAGAAAGTGGATGAGCTTGACCAGTCGGGCGCTGACCGCAAGCAGCTGGCACGGCGTGGTGCTCGCGCGATCTGGAAAATGATGCTGGAGGATGGTTTTTTCCATGCCGATCCGCATCCGGGCAATTTCATCGTGCTGCCGGGCAACCGTATCGCCATGCTGGATTTTGGCATGGTGGGCCGGTTGACGCCGACCCGTCGAGACCAGCTGATCCGTTTGATCCGTTGCGTGATCATGCAGGAGCCGGAGAATGCCACGACGGTGCTGATCGAGTGGGCAGGCGGTCGCTTTGTCAATCGCGAGGCGTTGAACGCAGAGGTGTCCAGTCTGCTGGAACGCTTCGACGGCGTGCCCATCAGCGAGCTCGATATTTCGGCGCTGTTGAATGATGTGGCCTCCATCCTGCGCAATCATGCCGTGCGCCTGCCCAGCGACATCACGTTGCTGGTTAAGGCTTGCGTGACGCTGGAAGGTTTCGGTCGCCTGATCGATCCTGATTTCCAGTTGATGGAGGAAGCGGCGCCCTTGCTCAAGAAAACCCTGGTGAACCGCTACTCGCCAAAGATGCTGGCGAAGTCGTTCCGGGTGAGGGCGCTGGATGCCGTCGAGCGCCTCTACAATCCGGCCTCGCCTATTTTTGGTGCATCCGGCAGCGGCATGCAGATGGCGCCAGGTGTGGATCCGGGAGAGCTGGAAAAGCTGGTCAATCGCCTGGAAAAGGCAAGCTACCAGCAATCCCGCGCCATCCTGCTGGCAGCCTTGTTCATCGTGAGCGGCCTGATTACCCAGATTGAGTCGGGCCCGCATTTTCTGGGCCTGCATGTGCTGGGCATCCTCAGCCTCATGGGGTGCACGATTTACTGGGCCTGGATGCTCATCAACATCTGGTGGACCGAGCGCGGCCACCGTTCCTGAACCTGATTGAGAAACGTTTGAGAGGAGGCAAGCATGCCGTCGATGGATGTGGTATCCGAACTGGAAATGTTCGAGGTGAATCATGCAGTGGGCAATACCGTGAAGGAGATTGCCACACGCTTCGATTTTCGTGGCTCCAACGTGGGTGTCGAGCTGAAGGAAAAGGACAAGGTCATCAAGCTGACGGCCGAAAGTGATTTCCAGATTGACCAGGTTCGCGCCATGCTGGAAAACCACCTCATCAAGCGCAAGGTCGACCCGCAGTGCCTGGACGTCCAGAAGATGGAAGCGTCGGGCAAGGAAGTCCACCAGGCCATCAAGCTGCGTGATGGCCTGGATTCGGATACCGCGAAGAAAATTGCCAAGGCCATCAAGGAGTCGGGGCTCAAGGCGCAGGCCAGTATCCAGGGCGACAAGGTGCGTGTGACGGACAAGAAACGTGACGTGTTGCAGGCCGTGATGGCCATGCTGCGCGAGCAGAAGCTGGGTGTGCCGTTGCAGTTCAACAACTTCAAGGACTGATGCTGCTGAAATGAAAAAAGCCCGGGTTCCCGGGCTTTTTTATGGGGAGGATGACCTCAGGACGCAACCATGTTGCGGCGGAAGTCCAAGGGGGTCACCCCGGTCCACTTCTTGAATACGCGGGAAAAGTTCGAGCTTTCCTGGAAGCCCAGGATGTAGGCGATTTCCTTGACCGACTTTTCCGAGTTGCGCAGGAAATTCATCGCCTGCTCGTGGCGTTCGCGATCCAGTAGTGACTGGTAGGACGTATTGTGCCGGCGCAGGCGGTTGCGGAACGTGCGGGCGGACATGTTGAACGCGTCGGCGACGCTGGACATGCGGGGCAGCGGCCCGCCCGTACGCTTCAGGTGGAAGCGTACGGCGTCAACGAAGGAGTTCTGGGTATGCACCATCTCCATGCGCGAGCTGATCTGGCTGACGAGCAGGCGGTGGGTGTCGTCGTCGGCCGTGGCAATGCGGCTGTCGAGCAGGTCGCGCGGGATGGAGACGCCATAGAAGCTGGCATTGAACTGCACATGGCCGTCGAAATACGTGTCGTAGAGGGCGGCATGGGGTGGCGTGGCGTGGGCGAAGTGGAAGACCAGTTCCCGGGTCCGCTCTCCCAGGATCAGCTTGAGGATGTTGAAGGTGCTGAGCAGCATGATGTCGTAGGTGAACGCGGTGTTGACCGGTACATCGCTGATCATCTCGAAAACCAGGACTCGACTGTTGCGCCGATCTTCCTGGTGGAGAAGGAGAAAGGGGGCAATCAGTCCAACGTAGTCATAGAACAGGTCGATGGCGTCCTGCAGGCTGCCGCCGGTCAGCACGGCAGCGCCGAGCATGCCGTGGGAGCTGGGCCGTAGCTGGGCCGCATAACGCAGTGCCAGGTC
>JBKHWB010000093.1:0-7353 GCA_046566745.1 Gammaproteobacteria bacterium | reverse complement strand
GCCAAGAATGCTTCAGCGAGCCCCGCGGTCGAAGGCTTGTCGGCATCTACAAAAACCATCACGCGGTAACCCAAGTTCAGAAGTGCTGTTCCCCGGATAAGACTGTTATCGGGGCTTCCCCCGCCGGCGTCCACATACGCGCCGCCATGGGCCAGGAATGAGGTAGCGCCAAGACTGACCCACCATTGGTCAAGGCCACGCGCGAAGCCAACCTCGCTGGCCCCCTCGCAAACGATGATGGATTTGGCGAGGAATGCTTCGGGGTCCTTCCGAAGGGTACTTTGTACCTCGTTGGCTTCCCCAGCTGGCATAACACTGTGGCGCTGAGGTGCTGACCGAACAACGAATAACTGGCTGCCGGACAGCTCGCGCAGCGCGACCGGCGAGTGCGTCGTCATGAACACTTGCAACGGAGCGGCAGCGTCCTTTGCACCCAGCGAGTCCAGGAATCGCATGAGCCGATGAGGTTCAAGCCCGTATTCCACCTCATCAACCAGGGCAATTGGCGCGGCGCTGGCCGCAGCCCTTTGAAGCCCTGCCACTAGGGGAAGGTCTGAAGTAGCTGGGTATTTCGCGTCAACTTCAGCCCTTGCCGATTTTGAAAGCGGGCAATCGATCAAAAACCGGACAGATAGCCCACTCATTTCTCCTTTTTTGGCCGTCGCGAGCATCTCGCTGCGGCCATTTCCCGCATTACAGGCGCACCTCTCCTGCGGTGGCGATCAAATGTCGACGCGCCATCCACAGGTTCGACAGTGCGAACAGTGTCATCAGTTGCGCGGTGTTCTTGGCCAGGCCGCGGAAGCGTACCTTCACGTAACCGAACTGGCGCTTGATCACCCGGAATGGGTGCTCGACCTTGGCCCGCACCTGCGCCTTGGCCTTTTCGATGTTGCGCTTGGCTTTGTAGAGCGGGCTGTTCTTGCCGAGTTTTCTGTAAGTGCTGCGACGCGCCGCGACCTGCCAGATCACTTCGCGGCCCGCATGTTCTGAGCGCTTTTCGACCCCGGTGTAACCGGCATCGGCGCAGACGACGCTCTCCACGCCATGCAGCAGTTTGTCGACCTGGGTGACGTCCGCCACGTTGGCCGCCGTGCCAACCACGCTATGCACCAGCCCCGACTCGTCATCCACGCCGATATGCGCCTTCATGCCGAAGTAGTACTGGTTGCCCTTCTTGGTCTGGTGCATCTCCGGGTCGCGCTTGCCGTCCTTGTTCTTGGTCGAACTTGGCGCATTGATCAGCGTGGCATCGACGATAGTGCCTTGGCGCAGCGACAGACCGCGGTCACCGAGATAGCAATTGATCACAGCCAGGATGCCGGCAGCCAGTTCGTGTTTCTCCAGCAGGCGGCGGAAGTTGAGGATGGTGGTTTCATCCGGAATGCGCTCCAGGCTCAACCCGGCGAACTGGCGCAGAATGGTCGTCTCGTACAGCGCTTCCTCCATCGCCGGATCACTGTAGCCAAACCAGTTCTGCATCAAATGTACGCGCAGCATCGCCATCAGCGGATACGCCGGACGACCACCTTCGCCCTTGGGGTAATGCGGCTCGATCAAGGCAATCAAACCCTTCCACGGCACCACCTGATCCATCTCGATCAGGAACAGCTCTTTACGGGTCTGTTTGCGCTTGCCAGCGTACTCGGCGTCGGCGAAGGTCATCTGCTTCATCGGAAAACTCGGCGGGTGGAGTCCGGACATTTTGCCAAAATCAGGAAGTCTTCTTCAGAGTTTCCTTAACCGCCCGAAGGCGCTCTTCGTACGAGTACATGGACTACCTCCAAAGTAGTCCAAGATTTTGTCCGCATCCTCCCTGGGTCAATTTTGGGCGGAATTCAACAGTTGGGGCAATCCGCCTTGGCCATGGCGGGATCAGTGCCGACCTCCTCATGGCAGGACATACCGGCCGATTGCATCTGGTCGGGCGCATCTCCCATCGGCATTGCCGCCAACGCCATACCTTGGCACACCGTGAAGGTGACCATGATGAGGCTCAGGAACAGAGCTATGCGTTGGCGAAGTGGGCGGCTCATGGCATTAAGTATACCCTCACGCCCGTCGCCTCCAAAGGCGCAGGCGTTATCGGCAAAGTCACCTGAAAACGGGTCTTGCCTTCATTGGAAGCTACCGTAATCTGGCCGCGATGGGCCCGGACTATGGAGCGGGTAATGGCCAGTCCCAGTCCTGCGCCTTCGTCACTGCGGCGACGTGACGCATCAGCCCGGTAGAAACGGTCGAATACCCGATCCAGTTGGTCGTGAGTGATGCTGTCCCCCGTGTTCTCCACAACCAGACACACCATCTCCTGCTCCGTTACCAATCTGACCGTGACGGTTGTAGCGGGCAGGCTGTGGCGAACAGCGTTGGAGACGAGATTGCTGATGGCACGACGCAACATCAGCGGATCACCTGTGACAATGGCATTGCCCTGCAGTGACAGGGCCACCGTTTTTTCGGCCGCCAGAGCATCGTAAAACTCAAAAACCGCTTCTATCTCCTGACGCAAGTTCACTGGCTCCTGATGCGGAATAATCAGTCCGTTATCCGCCTTGGCCAGAAACAACATGTCAGCAATCATGCGGGCCAGGCGCTCGAACTCCTCCAGATTCGAGTACATCACTTCGCGGTACTCCTCGGCAGTGCGCGGCTTGGCCAATGAAACCTGTGTTTGCGTCATCAGGTTATTGATAGGCGTACGCAGTTCATGCGCCAGATCGGAGGAGAAGTCAGAGAGCCGGCGCAGCGAGTCTTCCAGGCGATCCAGCATCTCGTTAAAGGCCCGGGCCAGCGGCTGCAACTCAACCGGCACATCAGTTGCTGGAAGCCGGTCCTGCAGTCGTTGCGCCGAAATGCCTTCGGCCACATGCGCCATGTGCTGCACCGGCCGCAAGCCGCGGCGCGTTGCCAGCCATCCCAGGACAGCCATGAGCAGCAGGCCGCCTGCGCCGATCACAAGCAGTTCGCGCTCGAACACCGTCAGGAATTCTGCATGGTGCCGTGTATCGACGGCGATACTGATTTCCCAGCTCTGAGGCGGATTGGGAGTCAGGACCCGAACGGCAACGGCACGATAAGTCGCGTCTTCCGAAGACCAGGTGAGCAGTGGCAGTGCGCCCTTTGCAGGGAATACATACGTCTTCTGGAGCACAGCATCCGGAATGGAGGCGTGCCCGGAGCTAAAAAGCTCGGGGCCACCCGAATGGCGAATGCGTAAGGACAGATCATGATGCCCGACCAAGGCATCCCCCAGTTGACGCCGCAGTCGCCCGGCATCCCCGGATTCGTTCGTGAGCAGGATGTGCCGGATCAACTCCAGCTTGCCTTCCAGGGCGCTGCTGTCCTGCTCGCTGAAGTGATGACTGACGGAAGCCCGGATAACCAGCCCCATGAATGCAAACACCACCGCCGCCAGCAAGGTGAACAGGAGACTGGTACGGACTGTGATGGATTTACGCATCAGTTGCGCCATCCGCTGGGGCCTCCAGTACATAACCCATACCGCGCACGGTGTTGATGAGCTTGGTTTCAACGCCCGTCTCCACCTTGGTGCGCAAGCGCTTGATGGCCACCTCGACGACATTGGTGTCGCTGTCGAAATTCATGTCCCAGACCTGGGAGGCGATGAGGGAGCGCGGCAGCACCTCGCCCTGGCGTCGCATCAGCAGCTCCAACAGGGCGAATTCCTTGGCCGTAAGATCAATGCGGCGTCCCGCCCGCACCGCACGCCGGCGCAGGACATCCAGCTCCAGATCCGCCACCTGCAGCAGCTCAGGCTCACGACTGCGGCCCCGCCGGAGCAGAGTACGAACACGCGCCAAAAGTTCGGCGAAGGCAAAGGGTTTGACCAGGTAATCGTCGGCCCCCAGCTCCAGGCCCTTGACCCGGTCCTCCACTTGATCACGGGCCGTCAAAAACAGCACCGGCATGGATTTTCCGGCGCGGCGAATGGCGGCCAGCACCTGCCAGCCGCTAATCTCGGGAAGCATCACATCCAGAATCACCAGGTCGTAATCTTCGGAGAGGGCATGATGATGCCCGGCCAGCCCGTCTTTCACCCAGTCGGTGGTATAGCCGGCCTCGGTGAGGCCTTGTTTCAGGTACTCACCCGTCTTGGCTTCATCTTCCACCAGCAGGATTTTCACGGGACGCACGCCTCACGCCTAGGGTAACGGTCATCACAATACCGGCTTTTTGCAAGATTAAGCAAAGATGACAGGAATGTAATTTTCGCGTCAGCTTGTTGTCCTGCACCCAGTCGCATGATCGTCCCATCGGAGCTTCCTGATGGATCTTTTCATGCGATTTCCCGTCGTGGTCACTCTCTTGTGGATGCCGGCGGCCGTAGTGGCGGCCCCTGAGTCCCCCTCGACTCCTGCCAGTCATACCAGTGCGTTCAGCGGATATCAGGCCTGGTCAGAGCCTGCCGTACGTGACTGGCAGGAGACCCATGCCCTAGTGATGGATGAGCCCTCCGGGCACGCTGGCCACACCATGGGTTCGTCTCCTGATGAGGGTCGGCCGGGAATCGTGCGAAACCCTCGAAAAATCCGCTCGCACAACGTCACGGATGTCACGGCGGCCCGCAAACAATTGGGGATGCCCGATCGCCTGGGCTCCTGCCACACCGCCAAGGTGGCCGGCTATGTGGTCGAAGGCCATGTGCCGGTTGCCGACATCCAGCGTCTGCTCAAGGAAAAACCGAAAGCCCTCGGCATCGCGGTGCCGTCGATGCCGCCAGGATCGCCGGGCATGGAAAGCCCGAAACCCGTCCCCTACAACACGCTGCTGGTCCAGACCGGTGGCGAAACCAGCATCTTTGCCAAACATTGATCCCCAAAACAGGAGAAACTCATGAAAGCCCTTATCACCGCCTCCCTGATCGCCTTTTCTACCCTCAGTGCTATTTCTGCTCAAGCTGCAAGCGACCATGCCGGTCATGCCATGGCGGCACCGGCCGCCGCGTCCGCTGAAATGCAAATGGTCGATGGTCAGGTCAAGAAAGTGGACAAGGCCGCCGGCAAGGTGACCTTGTCGCATGGTCCGCTGACCAACCTGAACATGCCGGCGATGACCATGGTCTTCAAGGTATCCAATGCCGCCTGGTTGGACCAGATGAAGAGCGGCGATAAGATTCGCTTCATGGCCGACAACGTCAATGGTGCCATTACCGTCGTCCATTTCGAGCCAGCCAAATAACATCATTAACTGACGGCGAGACCGTTCTACCTCTCGCTGTCAGCATGCTTCATAAAAACAAATATTTTCAGGGAGGTCGCATGCGCCGACTCAGGCCGTTACCCGTTTTGATCCTGGCGCTTGCCGCCGCCTTTGGGACGCCCGTGCTTGCCCAAGAGAGCGCCCTTGGCGCAAACGTCGACAGCCTGATCAATTACGCCAAAACGCGCAATCCGGAGTACGCCGCGATGCAGGCCGAGGCTGAAGCGTCGGGCGAGCGGGTGACGCCAGCCGGTGCCTTGCCCGACCCGAAGTTTCGTACCGAGTTGCGCGACATCACCCGATTTGGCGAGCAGAACGCAACCTTGTCCCCGAGTCGCGTCGGCAGCACAAGTTACCTGCTGATGCAGGATATTCCCTGGTTCGGCAAGCGCGACCTGAAACGCGAGATTGCAGAGCTTGAGGCCGACGGCGCCAAGGGTCGTGCGCTGGGCACCTGGGCCGATGTGGCCGGGCGGATCAAAGTCAATTTCGCCCAACTTTATTACGTGCACCGCAACGAACAACTGACTCGGGAAATTCTCGACCTGATGACCCGCCTGGAGAAAGTCGCCCAGGTGCGCTACGCCGGCGGCCTGGCGGCGCAGCAGGATGTCATCCGCGCCCAGGTCGAGCAGACCAACATGCGCAACGAATTGATTGCGCTGGAGACCGAACAGCACCACCTGCATGCCCGGCTGAACGCCTTGCTGGCCCGCCCAAGCAATGCGTCCTTGCAGGAACCAGCGCAGTTGCGCAAACTGCCGGCTCCCGTGGCGCTGGATTACGCCACGCTGGAAGAGCGCGTGCGAACCCGCAACCCACAACTGTTCGCCGATGAATCGAAAATCAAAGCCGCCGAGAAATCCCGCGACCTGACCTACAAAAACCGCTATCCCGACTTTACGCTGGGGGTCTCCCCCATCCAGTACCAGAGCGCCATCAAGGAATGGGCGTTGATGGTCGAACTGAATATCCCACTGCAACAGTCTTCGCGGCGGGCACAGGAGCGGGAATCGGAATCCATGCTCAATGCCGCGCGCTCGCGCAAGGAAGCCACCACCAACCAAGTCTCTGCCGAACTGGCCGAGGCTCTGGCCGGCATCGAAGCCGCCCGTCGCACGGAAAACCTGCTGACCAACAGCCTACTGCCACAGGCCGAACTGACCTTCAAGGCGGCACTGGCCGGCTACGAGACTGGCAAGGTCGATTTCGCCACCTTGCTCGATGCCCAGCGCCAAATCCGGCAGGCCAGACAAAACCAGCTTAAGGCCCAAGTCGACGCCCAGATGCGTCTGGCCGAAATCGAACGTCTTTTAGGGGAAGATCTATGAACAAGGGTGCAGGACTGACCATCGGCGTTATTGCCGTTGCCGTGGCAGCCGGGAGTGGTTACTGGCTGGGCGGACGTGGCGGCGCTTCCCATGGCGATGCTGTGCCGGTCGCCAGCGCTCCGGCCGAGCCGGCCAAGAAAGAGAAAAAACTGCTTTTCTACCGTAATCCGATGGGGTTGCCCGACACCTCGCCGGTGCCCAAGAAAGACCCGATGGGGATGGATTACATCGCGGTCTATGAGGGGGAGCAGGACGACGAACCGGCATCTGCCAACCAGATCAAGATCAGCACTGAAAAAGTGCAAAAACTGGGTGTGCGGACGGAAGCCGCTCAATTGCGCGTCCTCGACAAGGTGGTGCGTGCCGCTGGGCGGATCGAACCGGACGAGCGCCACATCTATGCGATCTCTCCTAAGTTCGAGGGCTACGTCGAGCGCCTGCACGTCAATGTCACCGGTCAGTCGGTCGGCAAGGGGCAGCCGCTGTTCGAGGTTTATAGTCCGGAACTGGTTTCCGCCCAGCGCGAATACGCGATTGCCGCCCAAGGCGTCGAATCGCTGAAGGAAGCCGGCGGCCAGGCGCGGGATGGCATGAAGCAACTGGCCGATTCCAGCCTGTTGCGCCTGAAGAACTGGGATATTTCGGAAGAGCAGGTCAAGGCCTTGGCGAAGTCCGGCGAAGCGCGGCGTACGCTGACTTTCCGCTCGCCGGTTTCCGGCATCGTCACCGAGAAGAAGGCGCTACAGGGCATGCGTTTCATGCCGGGCGAGGCGCTTTACCAAGTGGCTGACCTGTCGGCCGT
>JBKHWB010000092.1:0-7702 GCA_046566745.1 Gammaproteobacteria bacterium | reverse complement strand
GATGAGGTCGAGGAACTGCAGGCCGCGATTGGTGTATTTCTTGGCAATGGAAATCACGAGACGCAGGTTGGCCTCGACCATTTCCTTCTTCGCACGACGGGCCTTGGCCTCGCCGATCGACATGCGGCGGTTGATTTCCTTGATGTCCGCAATGTCCAGGCCCACTTCGTCCTGGATGGACAGCAGCCGGCGCTGGGCGCGCAGGATATCTTCCCGTTGCGCTTCGAGGGCCTTGGCAAACGGCTTCTTGAGGGCGATTTGCTTGTCGAGCCATTCCAGGTTGGTTTCGTTGCCGGGAAACTCGTCAATGAAGTGCCTGCGGTCCATGCGTGCGCGCTTGACGCAGGAGGCCATGATGGCGCGTTCCTGCGCCCGCACATCGTCGAGCACGCCACGAATCTGGGTGCTGAGGCCGTCGAAGAGGCGCGGCGTCAGCTTGAAAATGGTGAATTGCTCAGCCAGTTCTTCCATCGCCTTGGCGACAGACTTGCCTTCCGGGCCATACTTCTTCAGCGCGGCCTGCACCTTCTGGTAAAGCTTTTTCAGGTTGTTGAAGCGCTCTGCCGCGAGCACGGGGTCAAGGCCGGTGTCGGCTTCGTCTTCGTCGTCTCCGTCGGCTTCCTCTTCGTCCTCGGTCTCCACTGCCTTCACGGCTTTGGCGGCACCGCCCAGTTGTTCCAACGCGGCTTCGTCGTCGATTTCGGGCGGGGCGGCGGCATTGCCGTCATCGTCCGGGTCGAGGTAGCCAGCAATGATGTCGGCCAGGCGGCGTTCGCCCGACTCGGTCTTTTCGAACTCTTCCACCACGCCGGCCACGGCGCCCGGCCAGTAGGCCATGGCGTTCAGGACTTCGCGGATGCCTTCTTCGATGCGCTTGGCGATGGCGATTTCGCCTTCGCGGGTGAGCAGTTCCACCGTGCCCATTTCACGCATGTACATGCGGACCGGGTCGGTGGTGCGGCCGGGTTCGTTTTCCACGGAGGCGAGCACGGCGGCGGCTTCTTCTGCCGCCACTTCGTCGTCACTGGCGTCCGGGGTTTCCTCGAGCAGCAGGTCATCCTGCTCAGGGGCGCGTTCGTGCACCGGGATGCCGAGGTCGTTGACCATCTGGATGATGTCTTCGATCTGTTCGGTCTCGGTCACGGACTCGGGCAGGTGATCGTTCACCTCGGCGTAGGTGAGGTATCCCTGCTCCTTGCCCTTGGCAATGAGCTCTTTCAGCTGGGATTTCTGCTTCTCTTTGTCGGCGCTCATCTAGGGCCCTCTTGGGACAGCGGGTTGCGCGGGTGCCGCCCTCGACAACGGTCGGGGGCAGACAAGAGCGGGATTATACCAACGGGGGCGCTTTCCAGCCAGCCGGGCGTCTCCCTCAGGAGGAAATGGGGGTGCGTTTCAGGGCTTCAATGGCCTTCTTCAGGCGCTGGATAGCCTCAAGATCCGAGGTTTCCCTTAGCTCGGCCTCCATGGCCGTGAGGCGCAGGCCATTCAGGACGCCTCGGAGCTCGGTGTCCACGCCGATATGCGGCGTGAGGAATTCGTTGGCGGCGAGGGTGGTGAGCTGGTCGCCCAGTTCGGTGTCGTGCCAGGCTCCCAGCAGGGCTGGCGTGCTGATCCCGGGGCGCTCTTCCAGCAAACGTACCAGTTCGACCAGTAGCGAGCCCTCCGGTTGTCTCAATTCAAGCAGCTCGGTGCTGCTGGTCAGGCTGACCTGCTTCGGGTCCTGCAGCAGCAGGCGCACCGCCTGCTCCGGCAGGCTCAACGTCTGGGCGCGCGGGGCAGGCCTAGGCTGGCGGCCTTGACGTTGCCGGGGTTCGAAGCGCTGGCGCTTGCTGTAACCTTGTTGCGGTGGCGCATCATCCGCATCGTCGTAGAAATAGTCCGGCATGCCCGGCGCATCATCCGGCGACGGCTGGCGGGCAGCGGAGGGCTGACTGCGCGTGGCTGGAATGGGGGGCGTATCCAGCACGGCGGCGCGCAGGGTGGCAGTTTCCAGCCGGGTCATTTCCGCAAGGCGCCCCAGCAGCATCTCGCGGTAGAGACCGTCCGGCAAGGCGGCGACCAAGGGTTTGGCCAGCATGGCCATGCGGCTGCGCCCTTCCTGGCTGTCCAGATTCAGGCCTTCACCGAGGTGACGGAACATGAAGTCGGAGAGGGGCTCCGCCTCGTTCTGCACGCGATCGTTGAAGCGCGCCGTGCCTTCCTTGCGCACCAGGGAATCCGGGTCTTCGTCTGTGGGTAAAAAGAGAAAGCTCGCGCTCTTGCCGTCCTGCATGGCGGGCAGGGCCGATTCCAGGGCGCGCCAGGCGGCCTTGCGACCGGCGGCATCGCCGTCAAAGCAGAAACAGATCTCCGGCACCAGACGGAACAGGCGTTCGACGTGCGTGGTGCTGGTAGCAGTGCCCAGCGTGGCGACGGCATTGGTAATGCCGTATTGCGCCAGCGCCACCACGTCCATGTAGCCTTCGACCACGATCACGCGTTCCAGTTTGCCCGGTGCCTGTCGTGCCTCGAACAGGCCGTACAGTTCCTGCCCTTTGTGGAAGACGGGCGACTCCGGCGAATTCAGGTATTTAGGCTTTTCATCGGTGAGGACGCGCCCGCCGAAGGCAATCACGCGGCCGCGAAAATCCCGGATGGGAAAAATCACGCGATCGCGCATCGCATCGTAAATGCGGTTGCTTTGCTCGTTGCGCACGACGAGGCCGGTGGCTAGCAAGTTCTTTTTGCTGTCTTCGCTGCTGCCGAGGGCGTTGACCAGGTTGTCCCAGCCGGGCGGGGCGTAACCGAGTCGGTAATGCTTGGCAATCTGGCCGGTCAGGCCACGCTTTTTGAAATAGCCAACGGCCTTGTCTTTTTCGCGATGCGTGCGCAGTTGCTGCTCGAAAAATTTTGCGGCGGCTTCGAGCTGGTCGTACAACGGCTGTTGTGATTCACGCGGCGGTGCATCCGGGTCGCGCGTGTCCGGCACTTCCAGGCCGACACGGCCAGCGAGTTCGTTGAGCGCATCAAGGAAGCCCTTGCGCTCGTAGTCCATCAAAAAGCTGACGGCATTGCCCGAGGCACCGCAACCAAAACAGTAATAGAACTGCTTTTCGCGGCTGACGGTGAAAGAGGGGGTTTTTTCGCGATGGAACGGGCAGCAGGCGCTGTAGTTCTTGCCGGCCTTCTTCAGCTTTACCCGGGTATCAATGAGGTCGACGATGTCCGTGCGCAGCAGGACATCGTCGATGAAGGACTCCGGAATTCGCCCGTACGCGGCCATTGCCGTGCAGCCTCAGCAGGTGGAAGGCCAGTGTAGGCGGATCAGGCCAGTCGTGCCTTCACTTTTTGCGAGACGGCACCGGTGTCGGCGCGGCCGGCCAGCTTCGGGCGCAGCTCGTTCATCACCTTGCCCATGTCGCGCGCGGTGGTGGCGCCAGTGGCGGCAATCACCTCGTTGATCAGGGCGTCGATCTCGGTCTCGGAGAGCTGTGCCGGCAGAAAGCCCTGCAGTACGGCGATCTCGGCGTTTTCCTTGGCGGCCAGCTCCGGGCGTCCGCCCTGCTCGAAGGCCGTGGCCGATTCGCGACGCGACTTGATCAGCTTTTCCAGGGTAGCCAGCACGCGCGCGTCATCCAGCTCGATGCGCTCGTCCACCTCGATCTGCTTGAGGGCGGCCGTGGCCATGCGGATTACCCCGAGGCGGTCCTTGTCCTGGGCGCGCATCGCGTCCTTCATGGCGTTGGTGAGGGCGGCTTTCAGTTCGGACATGGCGGGTATCCTTCCGGTAGTGGGCGCGGGCTGTTCTTTCGGGGTGATCAAAAGCAAAAAGCGGCATCATCACGAGGATGTGCCGCTCTTGCGTGTCAGCCGGGGCTGACGGGACAAACCGACCTGATCAGTACAGGCGGGTCGTCTTCATGTTTTCGCGAGCAACCTTCTTGGCGTGGCGCTTCACGGCAGCAGCGGCCTTGCGCTTGCGCTCCTGGGTAGGCTTTTCGTAGAACTCGCGCTTGCGCACGTCAGCCAGCACACCGGCCTTTTCGCAGGAACGCTTGAAGCGACGCAGAGCAACGTCAAACGGCTCGCCTTCTTTGACTTTCACGGACGGCATGCAACTCACCTTCAAATGGATACTGTTAGGGCCCGGACGGGATCGGGTCCCCGGACAAGGGCGCCGATTCTAGCCATTCTCGCCTCGTCTGCCAAGTCCTGTCTGGCTCTCTTTTGGCCGGGCCGCTAGGATAGCGTCCCTGAAAGGGGTGGCAAGGGCCGCCGGCGAGGGCAAACATGCGTATTCTGGGTATCGAGACCTCCTGTGACGAGACCGGGGTGGCTGTCTATGACAGTGACCGGGGGCTGCTCGCCCATCGCCTGTACAGCCAGATCGACCTGCATGCCGATTACGGTGGCGTGGTGCCCGAACTGGCTTCCCGCGACCACGTGCGCAAGATGATTCCACTGCTGAAAGAGCTGCTGGAGGCAGCCGGCAGCCGGCTGGAGGACCTGGACGGGGTGGCCTATACCGCCGGCCCGGGACTCGCCGGGGCCCTGATGGTGGGGGCAGTGTTCGGCCGTACGCTGGCCTGGTCGCTGGGCATCCCGGCCGTTGGCGTGCATCACATGGAGGGCCACCTGCTGGCCCCCATGCTGGAGCCCCATCCTCCCGCTTTCCCGTTTGTGGCCTTGCTGGTGTCGGGCGGCCACACGCAGCTCATGCGGGTGGATGGTATCGGTCGCTACGAGTTGCTGGGCGAGTCCATTGATGATGCCGCGGGCGAGGCGTTCGACAAGGTCGCCAAGATGCTGAAGCTGGACTACCCCGGCGGTCCGGCCGTGGCGCGACTGGCCGAGCAGGGCGATGACCGCCGTTTCGACTTCCCGCGTCCGATGCTGGACCGTCCCGGTCTGGATTTCTCCTTCAGCGGCCTCAAGACGGCGGTGCTGAATGCGCTGAACCATACATCCGACTATCCGCAGAAGCCCGCCGACATTGCGGCGAGCTTCCAGGCGGCTGCCGTGGACACCCTGTCACGCAAATGCGAGCGGGCGTTGAAGGAAACGGGGGTGAAGCGGCTGGTGGTAGCGGGTGGAGTCAGTGCCAACAAGTTGTTGCGTGGCAAACTGGCCGACATGGCACAGCGCCACAAGGCCGAGGTGTTCTACCCGGCCCTGCCGTTTTGTACCGACAACGGGGCCATGATTGCCTTTGCCGGGTGCCAGCGCCTCTTGGCTGGCGAGCATCAGGGGCTGGATATCAAGGTGAGGCCGCGCTGGCCGATGACGGAGCTGGTGGCTCCGGGCGCATAACGCGGCAAGGGGATCAGTCGGGCTTCTTGCTCCCAAAGCGCCGCTCTTCGCCTTTCACGAGCGCAATGATGTTGGGCTTGTGCCGGGCCAGCAGCAGCAGGCTCATGCCGACAATACCGAGCATGTAGGCGGGGACCATCTGCCAGGCAATGAAGGGAGCGGCGGCAAAGCCGAGGATGGCACCCAGCGACGAGATGCGGGTGGCGGCAACCGCGGTTACCCAGATGGCACCGACGGCCAGGCCCAGGGGCCAGTGCAGGGCAAACAGGACGCCGAACGCCGTGGCGACACCCTTGCCGCCTTCAAAGCGGAAAAACACCGGATACAGGTGGCCGAGAAAGGCGGCCAGTCCTACCGCCGAGACCACGGCCGGCTCCAGTCCGTACTGCCGGGCGACCAGCACCGGAACCACGCCTTTCAACATGTCGCCCAGCAGGGTCAGCGCGGCCGGTCCCTTGCCGCCGATGCGCAGCACATTGGTGGTGCCGGGGTTGTGCGAGCCCTCGGTGCGCGGATCGGGCAGCCCGAGGACGCGGCACACGATGATGGCCGAACAGACAGAGCCCAGCAGATAAGCGATAATGAGAGCCCCGGTGGCTACGAGATCGGGCGACATGCGGACTTTCCTTGCGCGACTGCCGAAAGATTGACCGATTGTAGAGGGTCACCGCGCGGACGTCTCCCGTACGATGCGTGATTCCGCCACCTGCTCCCCCGGAGACTGTATGGATATTGTTTACATTCGCGACCTCAAGATCGAGACCGTCATCGGCATCTTCGACTGGGAGCGCCGCATCCGGCAGACCGTCAGCATCGATCTGGAAATGGCCACGGACATCCGCAAGGCGGCGGCAACGGACAATATTGCCGACGCCCTGGACTACAAGGCCGTGGCCAAGCGGCTGATCGCCTTTGTGGGCGAATCGCAGTTCCTGCTCGTGGAAACCCTGTCCGAGAAGGTGGCCGAGATCGTCATGACGGAATTCAGCGTGCCCTGGCTGAGGCTGCGCCTCTCCAAGCCGGGCGCCGTGCGCGGCTCGCAGGATGTGGGCGTCATCATTGAACGAGGTAAGAAAGACTGATGCCACGCGTGTATCTCGGGCTGGGCAGCAACATCAATCGCGAGAAGAATCTTCGGGGTGCCGTGCGGGCGCTGGAAGAGCATTTTGGCGATGTCCTGGTGTCGCCGGTGTATGAAAGCGCTGCGGTCGGCTTTGAGGGCGATCCGTTCTACAACCTTGTCGTCGCCATCGATACCGACAAGACGGTCGGCGAGCTGGCGGCCGAGCTGCGTGCCATCGAGGAGGCCTGGGGACGGGACCGGCGTGCACCGAAGTTTTCGTCCCGCACGCTGGATATCGACATCCTCACCTGGGGCAATGCGTGTGGCGAAATTGATGGCGTGAGCCTGCCGCGCGATGAAATCCTCAAGCATGCCTTCGTGCTGAAGCCGTTGGCCGATCTCGCCGGGAACGATCGTCATCCCGAAACCATTCGTCCCTATGCCGAGCATTGGGAAGCATTTGACCAGTCGCGGCAGCCTCTGCGGGAAGTGGATCTGCCGTTTGACAGCAGTGGAGAAGACTTCTGATGTTTCGCATGACCGTGACGCCCCGATTTTACGAAACAGATGCCTTGGGGCACATCAACAATACCGTGATGCTGGGCTGGTTCGAGGCATCGCGCGAACCCGTTTTCCGCCTGTTCAATCCGACTCTGGCGCTGGATCAGTGGAACCTGATCCTGGCAAAGGTCGAAATCGATTACGTCGCGCAGACGCATTATGGCCATGACGTTTTATTGCTGACCGGTATCGAGAAAATCGGCAATTCGTCATTCGTGGTGGCCCAGGAGGCCTGGCAGAACGACGTGCTGGTGGCCAAAGGCCGGGCGGTGCAGGTGGTGTTCAACTACGCGACACAGAAAAGCGAACCGCTGACGCCCGAGTTGCGGACGTTGCTGGAACAGCACCTCATGCAGGCGCCTGCCTGATCATCCTCAGAGACTGCGCCCGCCATCTACGGCGATGATCTGTCCGGTGATGTAAGGCGCATCATCGAGCAGAAAGCGGATGGTGCGGGCAATGTCGGCCGGCGTCCCCATCCGTTGCAGGGGTATGCCGGCGATCACGCCCTGTTGTTGCTCGGGCGGAATGTTGCCGTTACTGGGCCAAAGAATGGCCCCCGGTGCGACGCCGTTCACGCGGACGTGCGGCGCCAGTTCCTTGGCCAGTGATTGCGTCAGCATGGCGTGCCCCGCTTTGGCCATGCAGTAAACGGTGTGGTTTTTCAGCGGCCTGTCGGCGTGGATGTCGATCAGGTTGATGATGGCGCCCTGCCGGGCCCGCAGCTCCGGTGCGAGTGCCTGTGCGAGGAACAGCGGGGCGCGGGCGTTGCTGGAAAACAGGTCGTCC
>JBKHWB010000091.1:0-7704 GCA_046566745.1 Gammaproteobacteria bacterium | reverse complement strand
CCGCCCATGACGATGCCCTGTCCCCACACGATCACCGGCTTGGGGAACGTGTGGATCAGGTAGTCCAGCTTGTATTCTTCCGTAAAGAACTGCTGCGCATAGGGATCCTCAATGCCGTTCTCGCGCACACCCACGCAAATCCGGCGCACATCCCCACCGGCACAAAAGGCCTTTTCACCCGCACCCTGCAGGAATACGGCCACCACCCGCGCATCCTCAGCCCAGCGCTGCAGGGCCGGCAACAGCAGGTTGATCATGTCCAGGCTGAGCGAATTCAGCGAGCGTTCGCTATTCAACGTAGCGACGGCAAGCAGCCGCCCATTCTTAAGTGCTCGCTCTTCCAGCAGCACGACAGGAACATCAGACATCATCACCTCGATCCGGCAACGACCACTCGATGGGCGCCACACCATGCGCCTCCAGATAACGATTGGCCTGTGAAAAATGACGGCAGCCAAACCAGCCACCCCGATTGGCCGACAGCGGCGACGGATGTGCCGCCTTCAGCACCAGATGCCTTCCAGCATCAATGAATCGCCCCTTCCGCTGGGCATAGTTGCCCCAGAGCAGGAAAACCAGATGCTCGCGCTCTTCGTTCAACACGCGAATCACGGCATCGGTAAAGGTTTCCCATCCACGCCCTTGGTGCGAAGCCGCCAGCCCGGCCTGCACGGACAAGACGCTGTTGAGCAGCAATACACCCTGCTCAGCCCACTGCGTTAGCTCGCCATGACGGGGAGGAGCAATCCCCAAGTCCGACTGGATTTCCTTGTAGATATTGACCAGCGAGGGAGGCAACTGAACGCCTCGCCGCACCGAAAAACACAGGCCATGCGCCTGACGAGGTCCGTGATAAGGATCCTGGCCAAGAATGACTACCTTCACTTTCGACAAGGGCGTCATGTTGAAGGCGCTGAACATCTCCGGCCCGGGAGGGAAAACCTCTTTACCCTGTTCTCGCTCACTCGCCAGAAACAAGCGCAAATCATGCATGTACGATGCGAGAAACTCGCTTTCAAGCGCATGCTTCCATTCAGGATCGATCCTCACCCGCGACAAGCTCGTGCTCATAGCGACAACATGGCCCGCAATTGATGCGCTATGGCTTGCTTTACCAGATCCGGAGTGAAGTGTTCCGGAGAACTCAGCATGCCCTCGAACTCAAGACGCCGAACCAGGCACATCAAGGAGCGGGCCGCCAAGGTGGCCTCCAGTGCCCCCAGATATTCCAGCAGGCGGGTAAAGTTACCCATCAACCGCTGGTCATGCTGAAGTGCGAGGGCATGCATGCGCACATCCGTCAGCGCAGCATAACGAAAGGCATTATCGATGAGGATATTGTCGCGCAGGCTCTGCAAGCGCATGAAAATGTACTCTGCACCCATGCCGGCCAAATGATCCACCACTTCCTGCAATTGCTCAGGATGGTCGCGCAGCCCCTCGGGATAGGCACTCAGCCAGCGATTGGCCCTGCTCCAGAAGGGATCGATATAACTCTCCATCGACTCCTTGGCATACAGGGTGAATGCATCCGCCAGCAAGTCATGGATATCCTTGAAGTAGTACGTCGTCGCCGACAGCGGTACGCCCGCTTCTACGGCTACTGCCCTGTGCTTCACCCCTCGCACCCCGTCGCGAGCCACAACCCGTAAGGCCCCGTGGAGAATGCTCAACCGGCGCTGCTCGCTTCCCTCGCGAGCCGCTTTTCGCCCCTGAAAGGCGATCGGGGATTTGGACATCAGCATGATCAGGTCCAGTCTTTTGGAAGGGCACAAGAATACAAGCACCGCTGGCCACTGCCCACAGGAAAAAAAGGGGACCACTCCCCGCCGAATGGCCGACAAACCATGCTGACCGGGAGACAAATGGTCAGTTGCCCAAAAAAATTTGATTTAGACAGCGGAATCAATACCTTAGCGACACAAACTGTCGTCAGCATGTGATTTAAGGACGACCATTGGCGACCACTATTGTTTTGACTCATGGATAGACAGGAAAGACTCACTCACATCATCCGCTTGCTGCAGGATCTGTCCCTCACCTCGATGGAAATCAAGGCACGGTTTTCCGGTGTCTCCCCCCGAACGATCGAGAGGGACCTGGAGCAACTCGCACAAGAGGGTCGTATTCACCAGGTGCGTCGCGACCGCAGTCGCAACCCCTCCTGGGAGACTAGCGAGCGGGCCCCCACCATCGAGGTCCGTTGGATGAACGGCCGAACGGCCGCTGCCGTAAAAATGATGGAAGGGTGCCTGTCCTGCCTGCTGCCGCCGGCTCTGCTGAAAGACCTGAATCCGCTATTCCTTCGCGCCGACCATGCCCTCCAGCAGGCCCATAACCGGGAGTATGCCGAATGGCTGCGCAAGATCCGCATATGGCCAATCGTCAAGGAAGAAAATGACGGGCGCCCGGCAATTGACCACCTGAGGGAGATACAGGAAGCGCTCCTCAAGAACCGCGCAATCTCCCTTGCCCTGAAGGGGGGAGACACGCCTCATGACCCTCGACGGCTACACCCGCAAGGCCTTCTCTTCTCACGAGAAGGAATCCATCTGTTTGCTGCAGAGAGCCACGATACAGAGCCGATGAAAATAAGCCTTCATGACATTCATGATGTCCGTATGCTGGATGAGCCGGCAAAGCCCCATGAAAGCTTCGCGATGGACGGCATTAGCACAGGCAGCTTTCTTACCGGAGCCGAAGTAGCCCCTTGACAAGGGTGGCCCCTGCCACCACCGACTCCTTCAACCCAGGCAACGATTCCATTCGATGCGGCGTTTGCGCCAATGCGTATCAATTGCCTGGGTGAAATCCGGGCGAACCAGCTTGGCCCGCATCTGCAGCCAGTCCTCATCCTCCCGTCGAATGACGACGCCCTCCATGTGGCCGTCGCGATACTGGCTACCGGCCGCCATGACCAACTCCTTCAACTGTTCCAGGGAAAAGTGCCCCTGGTTGATCCGGCGAATGGAGGGCAGACCGAGACCCTCCAGGAGAAAGTCTCGACGACGAGTAGACCAGAACTGCTGCCTGCGGCGGTCATACACATCAAACCCGACAAACCAACCGGGCAGCGCCTGATAGTCCAGTGAATGGCGGGCGGCACACCACTCACCGAACAGGATCAGGTCCTCGCCCAAGGCATCAAAAAGCGCATCCTGCTTGATCGCCAGCCACTGCCCCAAGCGCTCGAACTGGCCAGTATACGGATGGATCAGGTACTGACCCCGGTTCTGGGCCCTGATCTCTCCGTCCGGCCCTACGGACAGACCCAGATTTGCCCCGTCGATCTTTTCTTCCAGTACCACCGATTCCGACAACAGGAGTGCAGCATCCGCGGCCGCCAGCACCTTGTCATCCCGCGGTTCGCCAGCGGCCAGCCAGGCGATGTGTGGCGTATGGGGAAAACGAAAAAAATCACTCATGGATAGTCATCAATCCTTCTTGTACCAGTCTCGGGGCAACAGCCGACAAAACACTATGCCGTACGGCTTGAGGGTTTCTTCCACCCGCAACCAGTCGGACTCGGCGGCATACACGATCGGCGCTTTCAGGCCGAGATACTTGTGCGCGGCCCTGGCGGCGGCAATCCACTTCCTGTCTTCGCGATCCGTCACGATGTTCGCCAGTTCTTCCGGCAGCTCTGCCACACGCTCGCCATTGGCCTCGACCACCTTGAGGGGCACATACCTGACCAGACCGCGAGCGCACTTGCGCTGCACCACCTCCAGCCCATACTCCGGGTGATGCAGCGCCTGGCTAAACGGCAGGTTGCGCTCGTACTCTTCCATGATGAGCGACGCCTCATCCAGAATAAGGCCATCATCAGACGCATCAAATGCTGCCAACCAGGCATGCACATGCTCGCGCAACCCTGCCTCGTGTGGCATGGCCCGGTCATTAACATCGGAAAGGCTGTCATGGCTGGCACTAGCCGCCAACAAGACATTGGTGTCAACAAGATAAAACGTCACGCATCCGACTCCAGACCACGGGCGTCGCAGAAGCAGGGGCAGCGCGAGCGACCGCCCGGAAGGCAGAATACGAGAACGCCAAGTGGCACTCCACCAGGCAAGCTGCCTGGCGCCTAATTAATAACCCTTTCCACTTCCAACAGGTCCTGCGCGGCGTTCACGACACGCACGCGATCACCGGGCTGATAGGCACCCGACGGAATCTTCCAGACCATACCCGCAATACCAACACAATAATCTCCGCGCCTGTCCGGCAAGCCCAGCACGAAGGACCGCCCCACCGGATTGGTCATCGCCGACGCCAACGCCACGAAACCACGGGAAATACCAGTCATATCGCCTCCTCCCTGCCACTCCACACCGCCAACATATCGCGGCACACCATGCTCCGCACATCCGCTCGACACACCGAGCACAGCAATGCAGTTGCACTATCCACCCAGCAGCTTTCCATGTTCACAGGTATTGCACAAGATTGACTTTTTGCAAGTCAGTCGTAGTACGTTGTTAGTGATCACTTCACCTGGCGAAATCGCGACATCGCCCAGCAAAACGTCGCCAGACCAGTCGCGACACAAAAAATCCAGCGCTCAAACATAACGGAAGTCGACTGCCGATATCGCTCTGCACGCAGCAACAGCCTCACAAGAAAGGCATTCGAATTGACGCTCAGCGCTGCGGCGCTTTCTGTTGCAGAGGCGTGATGCGCTGTGCCGGCTGGCGCTCCATCGGATTAGGGTGCTCCTGCGTCGGCTCACCCGGATCCTCTCCATAGCCGGATGCACCTGCCTTGGCACGATCGAAAGTTACCTCCGGCACTTCTGCCGACTGATGCTCCAGCGGATTGGGGCGCTCCTGCGTCGGCTCACCCGGATCCTCTCCATAACCGGAGGCACCCGCCCTGGCACGATCAGAAGTCACCGCGGGCATATGCGCCGGCTTGGCCTGCAACGGACGTATTGCCTTAGGCTTGTCCACGACCGGCGCAGCCTGCGCCAGACCGGTCACCCACAGCACTGCCCCCAAAACGATGCATGCTTTGCGTATCATGGAGTACTCCACTGTTAACTTTCCGAAAGATTAGTGCAACATTGGCAAATTGCGTGGCGCCTGCATCGTCGCCGGACCAGCCGGATCTCGTACCTCAAAGATGCGTACGCCGTCATTCCACTCGTAGCGGCCACGCGTACCAGCGTGCGGTGGCAAGGGAATGCGGCCCAGCGGCAGCGTAAACACGTCCAGCCAATCGGTGTTGATACTGCGCTTCAGTGGTCCCGCCCTTACTTCCATCACCACCCGCAAGCGCATTGCCACACTCATGTCCATCAGATACGCGGGGGCGCCTAGTTGCAGGCCATAACTCTGCTGCACCATGGTGCCGGGCTGTCCGCTCAAGGGCGGCAGCCGCAAGGTCTCAGTATGCGCATTGGTACTGGCAAGCACCAACTGCTGCTCGACCACCGGCTGACCATCCACCAGCAACGCATAAGGCACCAGCGCGCTACCCGCTCCGTTCAGGCCTACGCCCACCTGCAGGTAACCGCTCAACGGCCCCAGATCAATCCCGGTGTTGGTCAGTTCGGGCGGCACTTCAAAGGTGAAAAAGGGGCGCTGGGATCCTCCCAGTGGCGGCATGAAACTGTGACTCTTGTGCCATGGCGAGTTCACCGGTGCCAGCTGTGCCCAGTTCCTGCCCAAGGCATACAGTTTGAAGCCAAACCAAGACCCTGCCGTGAAGACAAACTCATCACCACCAAAGTGCTGTGCCTTGGCCAGACCTACCCGCTCGTAATACGGTTCCAACGCATCACTCGTCACTGCCTGGACGCGCAGGCTCAGCTCACGCCCTGGATCGTCAATCGCACTCCGGATACTCCTCACCGGATCGAGACGACCATTGAGGGCAACAGGGATACGCAAGCCAAAGCCATACCCCATACCGTAATTGATGCGAAGAAAGCCCGCACCAAATCTCCACTTGCGCTCCCAAGCCAGTTCCTGCCCCAGCGTAAAGCCCGCAAGGAACGGTTCGCTGAACTCAAGCCGACCCTCGCGCTGCTCACCCGCTGGATAGCGATAGTCCCGCCCTTTCGCTGCGGGCCCGGCGAGGAGCGAGTGTGGCGTTTGTTGTTTTCGCAGGCTGGCTTGTGGGCGTAGCGGAGCCAGTGCGGGCATCTGATTTCGCTGCTGCACCAAAGGCCGAAACCGCTCGTACTCATGCAGACGCAGGCCCCCATCGTTGAACAGGCGGCGCTCCAATACGACCTGATCGGTAATCTCGAACTCTCCAACCCCTCGCAGAGCAGCCCTCAAGACCGCATCCTCGCCCCCCTCCGTCAATGCTTGACGCAGGGGATCATCGGCCTCCAGCAAAGGCAATTCCTCACGGATAAAACGGCGGAAATCCCGCTGCTCATCCGGACTCAACCGATCCACTCTGGCCAGCACAGCCTCAGCCATGTCTACCGGTGACAGAAAACGGGCCAACTCAGGGGCCGCGGCAACAGCCAACTCAGGGTCTCGCACCACGATGCGCACCTGGCGCAGCAGCAACAGACGATCGGGAAACTCCACCACCGCCTCGTTGACCTGCGGCCGACCGACCAGGGCCGCTGCGGGGATACGGTTAACCTGCTGATCAAGAGACCGCTGCGCGGCAAAAGTCGTGTCGAACAGCCTGGCAACCTCCATGGACTCCCCGCTTTCGGTCTGAATCCGCGTTCGCTGCATGGCAGCACGGCCCAACACCTGACGCGGAGCCTGACGCCCAACTTCCATTGCCAGCACCGAGCCCCCGTCCCAGTCACGCAACAATCTGGCCATCTCCGGCGCATTCCTCAGCTGTGGAGGAATAGCGACCACTACCGTAGAGGCAGGCGCAGCCATGCCAGGTGGCGTGACCGACTGTGCGGAGAAACTGTTTGTCGACAACATGAGCAGCACGACGAAATAACAACGCCAGTGTTTGATAGCCACGAAAACATCCTCCCAGGAACCGCCGAAACATGACACTTAACCTCACACACAGAGGAGCGTACTTGCAAGGACCAAGGATTTATTTCCAGTACAAATTGACCCACATCCGGACTTGGAACGAAACAAGGACTCCTCCTGCGATCCAAGCGAGCTGTAGCGGTTTCCGCGGTGAAAAAAAAAGCCCGATCAGCAACTAACTAATTGATTGACTGGGCTTTTGTTTTATATGGCGCACCGAGAGGGACTCGAACCCCCATATCGAAGACAATGAATGAAGGAGGTTGTGTTACGGGCACAGAAAACAACACCAGGCTGTGCAAGTTTTGGGGTGCAATGTCGAAGATGTGAAGCGCCATGTTGGCGAGGATGAGCTGTCCCATTGATTGGGACAGTGATGCCAACAACTCGAATTCTGAAGTGGGGTGTTTTTTTCTGTCCCTGGACTGTCCCAGAACTGTCCCAGAAGAAATTCCACGGTGAAAACAAAAAGCCCAATCAACAACTAAGTCATTGATTGGGCTTTTGTTTGATATGGCGCGCTGGGAGGGATTCGAACCCCCGACCACCTGGTTCGTAGCCAGGTACTCTATCCAACTGAGCTACCAGCGCGAATAGGCGGCGAATTATGGTGATGCAGGCTAATGCTGTCAACATATCGCCGGATGTTTTCATGCAAATCCACGCAATCCGACATCCATCTGCTCGCTTTTCAACCAGCACCATCGCCATGGAAAGATGCTGGCCAGAATAATGG
>JBKHWB010000090.1:0-7771 GCA_046566745.1 Gammaproteobacteria bacterium | reverse complement strand
AGCGCTACGGCCAGAAGAACGGCAGCGGCTATTACGTCTACGTCGCCGACAAGAAGGGCAAGCCCAAGAAGACCGTCGATCCGACCACCTACGAGCTCATCAAGGGCGTGGTGGCCGAGCGCAAGGAATTCGACGCCGATGAAATCATCGCCCGTTGCATGATTCCCCTGGTCAACGAAGTGGCCCGCTGCCTGGAAGAGAACATCGTGGCGTCGCCGGCCGAAGCCGACATGGCCCTGATCATGGGCATCGGTTTCCCCCCGTTCCGCGGCGGCGCCTGCCGTTATGTGGACCAGATGGGCGTGGCCAACTACGTGGCCCTCTGTGAAAAGTATGCCCACCTCGGCAAGGCCTATGAAGCGCCGCAGCTGCTGAAAGACATGGCTGCTGGCAACAAGAAATTCTTCGGCTAAGGCCCTGGACGAGATTGGAGAGTTAAAAAATGAGTCTCAATCCGCGTGATGTAGTGATTGTGGATGGCGTGCGCAGCGCCATGGGTCGTTCCAAGGCCGGCATGTTCCGTAACGTGCGTGCCGACAGCCTGTCTGCCGAACTCGTGAAGGCGCTGTTCAAGCGCAATCCGAATGTGGACCCGAACGAAGTGGAAGACGTGATCTGGGGTTGCGTGAACCAGACCATGGAACAGGGCATGAACATCGCCCGTAACATCGCCATGCTGGCCGAGCTGCCGCGTACGGTGCCGGGCCAGACCGTGAACCGTCTCTGCGGTTCCTCGATGCAGTCCCTGCACACCGCCGCTGCCCAGATCATGACCGGCCAGGGTGACGTGTTTGTCATCGGTGGCGTGGAGCACATGGGCCACGTCGGCATGATGCATGGCATCGACCTCAACCCGGCGGCCTCGAAGTACTACGCCAAGGCCTCCAACATGATGGGTCTGACGGCTGAAATGCTGGGCATGATGAACGGCATTTCCCGTGAAATGCAGGACCAGATGGGCCTGCGTTCGCACCAGAGGGCCTGGGATGCCACCATCAACGGTCGCTTCAAGAACGAAATCATCGGCATCGAAGGTCATGATGCCAACGGTTTCCGCGTGCTCTGCGAAATCGACGAAGTGATCCGTCAGGATGCCTCGCTGGAACAGCTGGCCTCGCTGAAGCCTGCCTTCAATCCGAAGGGCGGTACGGTGACGGCTGGTACGTCGTCGGCCCTGTCCGACGGTGCTTCCGCCATGCTGATCATGAGCGCCGAACGTGCCAAGGCCTTGGGCCTGACGCCGCGTGCCAGGATCCGTTCCATGGCCGTGGCCGGCTGCGAAGCGGCCATCATGGGCTGGGGTCCGGTACCTGCCACGCAGAAGGCACTGAAGCGTGCCGGCCTGACCATCGACGACATCCAGACTGTCGAGCTGAACGAAGCGTTTGCCGCGCAGGGTCTCGCCGTGCTGAAGGGTCTGAACATCCTCGACAAGATGGACGAGAAGGTGAACCACAACGGTGGTGCCATCGCTCTTGGCCATCCGCTGGGCTGCTCCGGTGCCCGTATTACCACCACGCTCATGAACGTGATGGAACAGAAGGACACCGAGATCGGTCTCGCCACGATGTGCATCGGCCTCGGCCAGGGCATCGCGACCGTTATCGAACGCCTCAAGTAATCCGTGCGCTCCCCCTATCCCGGGGAGTAACGGACAAAGCGAAAACCGCGGCCACAAGTCGCGGTTTTTTTATGGGTGCATGGCCTGTCGGTCAGATATCGTGTCGGCCAGACGTGAAGTCAGATCGTGCGCTGCGAAAACGTGTCGCAGGCATCCAGTGAGCCACTCTCTATGCCGATGCGGAACCATTTCACGCGCTGGGCGGAAGTGCCGTGGGTGAAGGAATCCGGCACGGCATAGCCTTGGGCATTTTTCTGCAGGGTGTCGTCACCAATGGCGGTGGCGGCGGTCAGGGCCTCTTCCAGATCGCCGCTTTCCAGCAGCTGCCGCGACCGTTCGGCATGGTGAGCCCAGACGCCGGCCAGGCAGTCGGCCTGCAACTCCTGCCGGACGGAGAGGGCATTGGCCTCCGCCTCGGGGGCGCGTCGTCGGGCTTGCTGGACCTTGGCGGAGATGCCCAGCAGGTGCTGGACGTGGTGGCCGACCTCATGGGCAATCACATAGGCCTGGGCAAAGTCACCGGGAGCCTGGAAGCGCTGGTGCAGGGCATCGTAGAAGGACAGGTCGATATAGACCTTCTCGTCGGCCGAGCAGTAGAACGGCCCCATGGCCGCCTGCCCGGTGCCGCAGGCCGTTTGCGTGGCCTCGCGGAACAGCACCAGCGTGGGCTCCCGGTATGCCCCACCACCCGCCGTGAAGATGGTCTTCCAGGTGTCCTCGGTGTCGGCCAGTACCACGCTGACCAGCTCTCGTGCAGCAGCTTCGCTGGCGGACTCGGTAACGGGGCCACCGGTTGTCGTGCTGGGTGATGCGGGTGCCACGGTATTGGCGACCTGCAGGGCGACTTTGGGGTCGATGCCGAAGTAGGCGGCCACCAGGGCAATGACGATGGCGCCCAGTCCGAGGCCGCCTTTGCCACCGGGCATCCGGCTGCCCCGGCGGTCTTCGATATTGCTACTGCGTCGCTGGTTTTCAGTGCGCATGCCGTGTTCCTTTAAACAATGCCGTTCCGGCCACCTGAGGCGTGGTGCTGGCTTCCAGTCTAGCAGGGGTGAATCGTGTGGGCATAAAAAAGCCCGGCGAACCGGGCTTTCGGGGCAGGCAGAGGGTTTACAACTCGACCTGCGTGCCGAGTTCGACCACGCGGTTGGTAGGAATCTGGAAGAAGTCGGTGGCAGCGCCGGCATTGCGCGACATGGCGACGAACAGTTTGCGCCGCCAGCCGGTCAGTCCCGGTACGCTGCTGATGATGCGTTCGCGCGACAGGAAGAAGCTGGTGTCCATCATGTCGAACTCGAGGCCCATGCGATGGCACTGGGCCAGCAGTGCCGGTACATCTGGTTGTTCCTTGAAGCCGTAGTAGCCGGTGATCAGGTAGAAGTTGTGAGCGACTTCCGTAATCAGGAAACGGTCATCGTCCGAGACAAAGGGAATGTCGCGCGTGACGAGCGTCAGCAGCACGTTGCGCTCGTGCAGGATCTTGTTGTGCTTCATGTTGTGCAGCATGGCGTGGGGCACGTACTGGTGGCTGCCGGTCATGAACACGGCAGTACCTGGCACGGTCTGTACCGAGTCGCCACCAATCGAGTTGACGAACAGGTTGAGAGGCATGGTTTCCTGGGCCAGGCGCTCGAACAGCAGGCTGCGGCCGCGCTTCCAGGTCGACATCAGCGTCACCATGACAATCCCGATGGTGAGAGGCACCCAGCCACCCTGGACAATCTTGAGCGATGTGGCGCCGAAGAAGGCCAGGTCGACGGTGAGGAAGGGGATGCCGACCAGCAGGATGGAAACGGGCTTCCATTTCCACAGCCGGTACGCCACGAACATGGCCAGGAAGGTATCGCAGATCATGGTCATGGTGACGGCAATGCCGTAGGCGGAGGCCAGGTTGCTGGAGGTCTGGAAGGTGAGTACCAGCAGGATGATGGCGGCCAGCAGTGCCCAGTTGATCGAGGGGATGTAGATCTGGCCGATTTCCTTGCTGGAGGTATGCTGGATTTCCATGCGCGGCAGGTAGCCCAGCTGGACGGCCTGGCGGGTGACCGAGAACACGCCAGAGATGACGGCCTGCGAGGCGATCACCGTGGCCAGGGTGGCCAGGCCGATCATGGGGTAGAGCGCCCAGTCGGGGGCCAGCAGGTAGAAGGGATTTTCCACCGCAGTCGGGTCGGCCAGCAGCAGTGCACCTTGTCCACAATAGTTCAGGACAAGGGCCGGAAACACCACGAAGAACCAGGCGCGGTGGATGGGCTTGCGGCCGAAGTGCCCCATGTCGGCATACAGCGCCTCGCCACCCGTGACGGTCAGCACCACGGCGCCCATGACAACAAAGGCGATTACCTGCTGTTCCAGGATGAAGCGAAGGGCCCACACCGGATTGATCAGGTGGAGAACATCAGGATGGCGATTGATGTTGATGATGCCCAGCCACGCCAGGGTGAGGAACCAGACCAGCATGACGGGGCCGAAGAAGGCGCCTACCGAGGCCGTGCCATGGCGCTGGATGAAAAACAGGCTGACCAGCACCAGGATGGTGATGGGGATGACGTAGGGGTCGAGTGCGGGGGCCGCCACCTTGATGCCCTCGACGGCGGAGAGCACCGAGATCGCGGGGGTGATCATGCCGTCGCCAAAGAACAGGGCGGCACCGAACAGGCCGACAGCAATCAGCAGGCTTCGGCGCCAGGTTTTGCGTTGTTCGCTGCGCAGGGCCAGTGCCAGCAATGACAGGATGCCACCCTCGCCATTGTTGTCGGCGCGCATGATGAAGGCGACATACTTGAGGGAGACCACGGTCACCAGTGACCAGAAGATCAGCGACAGGATGCCGACCACATTCTCGAAACTGATCGGGATGCCGTGACCGGCGTGGAAGCATTCTTTCAGGGCGTAGAGGGGGCTGGTCCCGATGTCGCCAAAAACCACGCCGAGGGCGCCGAGGGCGAGGGCAATGCCGGGGGTGCGGGCATCGTGGGGGCGGTGTGACTGCATGAGAGCGTCCTCGTTGCCGCGCCCCGGGCCGGCGACCCGGGTTGCGTTCGGGGCTGGCGGAGGCGGCTACGCTGGTGTCTGGCCGTGGCAAAGCGCGCATCTTACACCTGCCCTCCGGCAGGCAACACCCCTGTCGGAGGCGATAAAAACGGCCGCGGCGCTTTGCCTTTTGGTTGCAGTCGTATATGATGGCGCGCCTCGCGACAGGCTGCTGTGGCGGGACTGGTGAGGTGGCCGAGTGGTTGAAGGCGCACGCCTGGAAAGCGTGTGTACGTTAATAGCGTACCGAGGGTTCGAATCCCTCTCTCACCGCCAGAAATTGAACAGAACGGCCCGCCATGTGCGGGCCGTTCTGTTTTCCGTGACTGCCGCTGCGGGGCGGGCCTGGAGGGTTTCGGCCGGACCGGACGTACATAAAACAGCCCCGCACGAGAGGCGGGGCTATTTGGGTGGGGCCTCCGCGAGAGGACTCGCGGGATGGGCTCAGGCCAGGTCGAAGCGGTCCAGGTTCATCACCTTGGTCCAGGCGGCGACGAAGTCACGGACGAACTTCGTTTTGTTGTCGTCCTGGGCATAGACCTCGGCGTAGGCACGCAGCACCGAGTTCGAGCCGAACACCAGGTCGGCACGGGTGGCCGTCCACTTGGTCGCACCAGACTTGCGATCGACAATGGCATAGCTGTTGCGGCCGGTCGGCTTCCAGCTGTAGGCCATGTCGGTCAGGTTGACGAAGAAGTCATTCGTCAGTGCGCCTACACGGTCGGTGAAGACACCGTGCTGGGTGCCGCCATGGTTGGTGCCCAGCACACGCATGCCGCCGACCAGCGCGGTCATCTCGCAAGCGGTCAGGCGCAGCAACTGGGCACGATCGAGCAGCAACTCCTCGGCGCTGACGACATAGTCCTTCTTCAGCCAGTTGCGGAAACCGTCTGCCAGGGGCTCCAGCACGTCGAAGGACTCGGCGTCCGTCATCTCTTGCGAGGCATCGCCACGACCGGGCGCGAAAGGCACGGCCACGGTCACACCGGCGGCCTTGGCAGCCTCCTCCACCCCCAGGTTGCCGGCCAGCACGATGACGTCGGCCACGCTGGCGCCGGTCTCTGCCGCGATCTTCTCGTACACGGCCAGCACCTTGGCCAGGCGAGCCGGCTCATTGCCTTCCCAGTCCTTTTGCGGGGCCAGGCGGATGCGGGCACCGTTGGCGCCGCCACGCTTGTCGGAGCCGCGATAGGTACGGGCGCTGTCCCAGGCGGTGCTGACCATGTCGCTGATGGACAGGCCGGCGGCGGCGATCTTGGCCTTGACGGCAGCCACATCGTAGTCAGCCTTGCCTGCCGGGATCGGGTCCTGCCAGATCAGGTCCTCGGCCGGTACGTCCGGGCCGATGTAGCGGGCCTTCGGGCCCATGTCGCGGTGGGTGAGCTTGAACCAGGCGCGGGCAAAGACCTGCTCGAAGTAGGCCTGGTCCTGGGCGAAGCGCTCGGAGATCTTGCGGTACTCGGGATCGAACCTCAAGGCCATGTCGGCGTCGGTCATGATGGGCATGCAGCGGATCGAGGGATCCTCCACGTCCACCGGCATGTCCTCTTCCTTGATGTTGATTGGCTGCCATTGGTGGGCGCCCGCCGGCGACTTCTGCAGCCACCAGTCGTAACCCAGGAGCAGCTTGAAGTAGCCGTTGTCCCACTTCGTCGGATGCGTGGTCCAGGCCCCTTCGATGCCGCTGGTGACGGTGTTGCGACCCACGCCACGGCCGGTGTGGTTGTTCCAGCCCAGGCCCTGCTCTTCCAGTTCGGCACCTTCCGGTGCGGGACCCAGGTTGGCGGCGCTGCCATTGCCGTGGGTCTTGCCCACGGTGTGGCCGCCAGCGGTCAGGGCGACAGTTTCTTCATCGTCCATGGCCATGCGGGCGAAGGTCACGCGCATGTCCCTGGCGGTCTTGATCGGATCGGGCTGGCCATCCACGCCTTCGGGGTTCACGTAGATCAGGCCCATCATCACGGCCGCCAGCGGGTTCTCAAGGTCGCGCTCGCCGGCGTAACGACTGCCCTGGCTGCCGCTGGGGGCCAGCCATTCACGCTCGGAGCCCCAGTAGATGTCCTTTTCAGGGTGCCAGATATCTTCACGGCCAAAGCCGAAGCCAAAGGTTTTCAGACCCATCGACTCGTAGGCCATGTTGCCCGCCAGGATGATGAGGTCGGCCCAGCTCAGCTTGTTACCGTACTTTTTCTTGATCGGCCACAGCAGGCGGCGGGCCTTGTCGAGGTTGGCGTTGTCGGGCCAGGAGTTCAGTGGGGCGAAGCGCTGGTTGCCGTTGCCGGCGCCGCCTCGTCCGTCGGCGATGCGGTAGGTGCCCGCCGAGTGCCAGGCCATGCGGATCATCAAGCCGCCGTAGTGACCCCAGTCAGCCGGCCACCAGTCCTGGCTGTCGGTCATCAGGGCCTTGAGGTCTTTCTTCAACGCTTCCACGTCGAGCTTCTTGACCTCTTCCCGGTAGTTGAAGTCAGGGCCCAGCGGATTGGTCTTGCTGTCGTGCTGGTGCAGGATGTCGAGGTTCAGTGCCTTGGGCCACCAGTCCTGGTTCACGCTGCTGGCTGACGTGGCGCCACCGTGCATGACGGGGCATTTGCCCGGTGCACCTGTATTGTTGTCCATCATTTGCTCCTTTGATTGTTGAATGATTGTGCCGGTTAACTGTAGTCGGCGGGCTTTGATTGCTCCAATTCGATCTGTTGTTTTTATTGATAGCCTTTATCTATCGAGGGTTGGCTGTTGCCCGGTGCGCCGGCGTCGGATGACGGGTGGCCACGCGCGCGGCGCGACGGCAGTAGCACAGGATCATGTCTCGGCAGTGGTTGCCTTTGGGGCGTGAAACACGCGCTCCAGCGCCAGGTAGATCACAGGGGTGGTAAAGAGCGTGAGTAGCTGGCTGACCAGCAGACCGCCCACCACGGCCACGCCCAAGGGTTGCCGCAGTTCGGCGCCGGCACCAAATCCCAGCATGAGCGGAATGGCGGCCAGTAGCGCTGCAATCGTGGTCATCATGATGGGACGGAAGCGCTTGAGGCAGGCGAGGTGTATGGCTTCCTGCGGGGTCAGGCCCTGCTGCCGCTGCGCTTCCAGCGCGAAGTCGATCATCAGGATGCCGTTCTTTTT
>JBKHWB010000089.1:0-7828 GCA_046566745.1 Gammaproteobacteria bacterium | reverse complement strand
CTGGAGTCGGCCGACAGTTTTGCTGCCGCACTGGCAGTCTGAGCACACAAGAAGAAGGAATGCAGCATGTCGATTGCAGGAAAGATTGCTCTCGTGACCGGTGCCAGCCGTGGTATCGGCAAGGCCATTGCCCTTGAGCTGGCGGCACGCGGTGCCGTGGTGGTGGGAACAGCAACCAGTGAGGCGGGTGCCGAGGGCATCAGTGCGTATCTGAAGGAAGCCGGCAATGCCGGTCGTGGTTATGTGCTGAACGTGGCTGACCCGGCCTCCATCGACGCGTGCATGGCGGCCATGACGGCCGATGTCGGTGCGCCCCTTGTTCTGGTGAACAATGCCGGCATCACTCGCGACAACCTCATGCTGCGCATGAAGGATGACGAGTGGGACAGCGTGATCAACACCAACCTCACGGCCATCTACCGCATGAGCAAGGCCTGCCTGAAGGGCATGACCAAGGAACGCTGGGGGCGCATTATCAGCATCAGTTCCGTGGTGGGCTCCAGCGGTAATCCGGGTCAGGCCAACTATGCGGCGGCCAAGGCCGGGCTGGAGGGTTTCTCCCGTGCGCTGGCGCGCGAGATCGGATCCCGCAACATTACCGTGAATGCAGTGGCTCCGGGTTTCATTGCCACTGACATGACCAACGTCCTGCCGGACGAGCAGAAAGACAGGTTGCTGGCGTCCATTCCGGCCGGTCGACTGGGCCAGCCCGAGGAAATTGCGGCCGCCGTCGGCTTTCTGGCTTCGGCGGAGGCAGGCTACATTACCGGCGTCACGCTCCATGTGAATGGCGGTATGTATATGGAATAACAGGAGTTTTTCCTGTTTTTTGGCTGCAACAAACCCTTACCCTTTGCGGAACATGCCGGCTTGCCTCCCTCCGGGGGGTTCAATACACTAGCCTCCGTTCCTGCAAGGGATACTGTCCAACGAGGAGAAAAACGTGAGCACTATCGAAGAACGCGTCAAGAAGATTGTCGCCGAACAGCTGGGTGTGAAGCTGGAAGACGTTACCAGCGAAGCATCCTTTGTGGATGATCTGGGCGCTGATTCGCTCGACACCGTTGAGCTGGTGATGGCTCTCGAAGAGGAATTCGAACTCGAGATCCCTGACGAAGAAGCTGAGAAGATCAGCACCGTGCAGAACGCGATCGATTACATCGTCAACAACAGCAAGTAATTCCCGCTGTTGTCAAAAAGCCGCAGCACTGCATTGGTAGGCTGCGGCTTTTTCGTATCCGGGGCATGGGGCCCCGTTGCTCGCCGGCGGGTGCCAGTATGCCCGGACGGGGTGTAGAGCAGAGAGGCAATCCAGCAGGACAGGAGTAGTCATGTCACGTCGTCGTGTCGTCGTAACCGGTCTCGGCATGTTGACCGGCCTGGGCAATACCGTGGAGTCCACCTGGGCCGGTATTGTGGCCGGCAAGAGCGGTATTTCCCTGATTGATCATTTCGATACTACGAATCACTCCACGCGGTTTGCGGGCATCGTGCGCGATTTCGATGTCGAGGCCTACATGCCCGCCAAGGAAGCCCGGCGCATGGATGAGTTCATCCAGTACGGTATTGCGGCGGGCCAGCAGGCCTTTCAGGATGCCGGCCTGGTCGTGACGCCAGACAATGCCGCGCGGATCGGCGTGTCCATCGGCTCCGGCATCGGCGGACTCAGCTCCATCGAGCGCAACAAGGAAATCCTGATGGCGGATGGCCCGCGCAAGATTTCCCCGTTTTTTGTGCCCGGCTCCATCATCAACATGGCGGCCGGCATGCTGGCGATCCGTCTGGGCCTGAAGGGCCCGAACATTGCCCTGGCGACGGCTTGCACCACCGGCACTCACTGCATCGGCCTGGCCGCCCGCATGATTGCCTACGGCGACGCGGACGTAATGCTGGCGGGTGGGGCGGAGAAGGGCTCTTCGCCGCTGGGCATGGCCGGGTTTTCCGCCGCGCGGGCCTTGTCCACCCGCAACGACCATCCGCAGGCGGCCAGCCGTCCCTGGGATCGCGATCGTGACGGCTTTGTGCTGGGAGATGGTGCCGGGGTCATCGTGCTGGAAGACTACGATCACGCAGTGGCCCGGGGCGCGCGTATCTATGCCGAACTCATCGGCTTCGGCATGAGTGATGATGCCTACCACATGACCGCACCCAGCGAGAACGGCGAGGGCGCTGCAGCAGCCATGCGCAATGCCCTTCATGATGCCGGTATTGCCCCGGACGCCGTGCAGTATGTGAACGCCCATGGCACCTCGACCGAGGCAGGAGATGTGGCGGAGTCCCAGGCTATCGAAGCGGTGTTTGGCGAGCATGCCCGCCAGTTGGCCGTCAGCTCGACCAAGTCGATGGTGGGGCATTTGCTCGGTGCGGCCGGGGCTGTCGAGGCCATCTTTTCGATACTGGCCATTGTCAACAATATCGCCCCGCCGACTATCAATCTGGATAATCCGGCCGAAGGCTGCAACCTTGACTATGTTCCCAACAAGGCGCGTGCCATGCCCATTGATGTGGCCCTGTCGAACTCCTTCGGTTTTGGCGGCACCAACGGTTCGCTTATCTTCCGGCGGGTGTGAATGATTCGTCGAGCCTGGGTCAACGGAGTGCTGCACGAGGATGGTGACACGGCCAGTGTCGTCGTCAGCGATCGCGGGTTGGCTTACGGTGACGGTCTCTTCGAAACCCTCCGGATAGAAGGGGGGCGTCCGGTGCTGTTCGCCTTGCACCTGCAGCGCATGGCGGCGAGTGCGCTGGCCCTTGGCATTCCCTTCGACAGGTCTGAGGTGGAGCGGGCGTTCCTGGCGTTCATTCGGGATGCGGGTGATGCCGTGGCCAAGATTCTGCTGACGCGAGGTGCTGGTGGTCGTGGCTACCTGCCTGAGGCCGGTATCGCCCCGACGCTGGTGTTCCTGCTGTATCCGGCGGTCATCTGGTCGCCGGCGCTGGCGGCAGAGGGAGTTGTCGCAGCCATCTGCCGCCAGCCACTCGGCATCAGTCCGCTGCTCGCCGGGCACAAGCACCTCAATCGACTCGAGCAGGTGCTGTTGCGCCAGGAGTTGGCCGCTTCACCGGCAGCGCATGAGGCGCTGGTGTCTGATGTCGAAGGTCATGTTACCGAGGGCGTTTTCAGCAACCTGTTCTTTGTGCGTAACGGAGTGGTACATACGCCTGCACTGGACCGCGCCGGGGTGCGGGGTGTCATGCGCCAGCTCCTCATGCAGGAGCTGACGCAACAGGGTGTGCCGGTGCACGAGGGGCGCTACTGCCTGGCGGATGTGCTGGCCGCAGACGAAATGTTTTTCTGCAACAGCTTGTACGGGATATGGCCAGTCCGGCAGATGGCGGATCAGGTACGCCAGCCGGGGCCGCTGACCCGTCGACTTCAGCAGCGCTGGGATGCGATGCTACGGGCATCATGACGCGCACATCCTCCTCCCGTCGCCGCTGGCTGCTGCCGTTGGCGCTGTTTCTCCTGACCTTCCTGCCAACCCTGTGGATCTACCACGGGCTGTTCTCGCGCCTGCCGTTGCCGGCCGAGGGTTATCGCCTCGAGATTGTTCGCGGAGCATCGTTTGCATCGGTCATTGACCGCATGGCTGACGACGGTGTCATTCCTGACCGCTGGCTTGCACGGGCCTGGCTCAGGCTGCGCCCTGCGGACAAGAGCCTGCGGGCTGGTGCCGTTACCGTGACGCCGCCCCAGACCACGGTCTCATTGCTCCGTCTGCTGGTGGAGGGGCGCTTGCCGTCCGAGTCACGCATCACCGTGATCGAGGGGACGACGTACAGGGATCTGCGCCGCCTGCTGGCCGGGCGCAATGCGATTCGTGCCACCGGCATCCGCGATGATGAGGCGCTAATGGGCATGCTGGGCGTGCAGGAGGCCAGCCCGGAAGGCCTGTTTGCGCCCGACACGTACGACATCGGCCCCGGCGAGACGGATGTGGACGTGTTGCGACGGCTTTATGAGCGCCAGAAGCGGATACTGGCCGAGGAGTGGGCCGGCCGGTCCCCGGGGCTACCGTATGCCTCGCCTTACGAAGCGCTGATCATGGCCTCCATTGTGGAGAAAGAGACCGGCGTTGCCCACGAGCGCGCCCGCATTGCCGGGGTTTTTGTCCGTCGCCTGCAGGGCAACATGCGGCTGCAGACGGATCCGACCGTCATCTACGGCCTGGGGCCAGCGTTTGATGGTAACCTCACGCGGGCCCACCTGATGCAGGTCACGCCCTACAACACCTATCGCGTGAGCGGATTGCCGCCGACACCGATTGCCTTGCCAGGCCGGGCGGCCATTCGTGCGGCCTTGCATCCGGCGGAAGGGACCGAGCTTTATTTCGTGGCACGAGGAGATGGCTCGCATGAGTTCTCGTCCACGCTGGAAGAACACAACCGTGCCGTTCGCCGTTACCAGTTGCAGCGACAGTCCGACTACCGTTCGGCACCGGAACACTGAGCATGACGTTGAATCGCTTCATTACGCTGGAAGGCGGGGAAGGAGCAGGCAAAAGCACTTGCCTTGCCTTCATCCGCGAGTTTCTCGAGCAGCGCGGGCTTTCGCTCGTGGTGACACGGGAGCCGGGTGGCACACCGCTGGCCGAGGAAATCCGTACCCTGTTGCTGGCGCGTCGCGAGGAGCCGGTCGCCCCAATGGCCGAGTTGCTGCTGATGTTCGCAGCGCGCGCGCAACATGTGCGGCAGGTGATCCAGCCTGCCTTGTCACGTGGTGACTGGGTGCTCTGTGATCGCTTTACCGATGCAACTTACGCTTACCAGGGGCATGGCCGTCACCACCCGGTACAGATCATCGGGGACCTGGAGCGACTGGTACAGGGTGACCTGCGCCCTGCGCTGACGCTGCTGTTGGACCTGCCTGTGCAGGAGGGTCTTGCCCGAGCAGCTGCCCGTGCCGAGAAGGACCGTTTCGAATCCGAGCAGGAGGCATTTTTCGAGCGCGTCCGCCAGGGCTACCGCGAGCGTGCGGCAGCCGAGCCGGGTCGTTTCCGCGTGATTGACGCCAGTCGCCCGCTTGCGCAGGTACAGGAACAGATTGCCGAGGTGCTTGAGCGCTGGCTGCGGGAGCAGGCGGAATGAGCGACACCGATGTCCGGTCACCGTTTCCGTTTCATCCCTACGCCTGGCAGCAGGTAGTCTGGCGGCAGTTGGATGACCTGTTCGTCCAGCAGCGCATGCCGCATGCCTTGTTGATGAGTGGTGTGGATGGCATCGGCAAGGAGCGTTTTGCCAGGGCATTCTCCGCCCGGTTGCTCTGCCCGTCGCCGCGTGATGGCGTGGCTTGTGGCCAGTGCAAGAGTTGCAACCTGCTGGCAGCCGGCACCCATCCGGACTTCCTGTGGCTGACACTGGAGACGGACGACAAGGGCAAGACTGCCAAGGCTATCAAGGTAGACCAGGTGCGCGAGCTGGTGGAGTTTGCTGCCAAGTCGGCGCAGATGGCTGGCTGGCGCGTGGTGGTGGTCACGCCGGCCCATTTGCTCAATGTGCAGGCGGCGAATGCCCTGCTCAAGACGCTGGAAGAGCCGGGACGCGAGACCGTACTGATGCTGGTGACGTCGCAGCCACTGAGCCTGATGCCGACTTTGCGCAGCCGCTGCCAGCAGCGTCCGTTGCCGGTGCCTACCGAAGCGGAAGCGATGACATGGCTGTCGCCACAAGTGGGGGATGGAGAGAGGGCGCGCCTCTTGCTGTCCCTTGCCCGTGGCGCACCACTGGCGGCACTTGCCCTGCAGGAGGCGGACTGGTTCTCGCAGCGGGAGGCGCTGTTGCGTGACCTCATGCAGTTGGGGCAGCATCGCCAAACCGCACTCGCCACGGCACAGCGCTGGCATTCCCTGGGAGCAGACGCATTGCTCACGGCGCTGCTGAGCCTGCTGGATGATCTGGTAGTGGCAGCGTCGGGAGCGGCAGCTGTTGTCAAACACCGTGATCTCGCGCCTATAATCGGACGCATGTCGGTGCAGTTTGCGCCGGCGGCGTTGCTGCGGTTTCGGCAAGGGCTGGCAGAACGACAGCGCCTGCTGGCCGGTAACATACAAGGCAGTGCATTGATTGATGCCACTTTTTCCGACTGGGTGGCGCTGACCTCGCGTTGAGCCTTGCCCAGGAACCACATCAGGATTGTTGCGTATGAACATGCCCCGTGCCGGCGGTATCATCAACCAGAGTTACAAGGACAAGCAAAGCCTGTATTCCTGCTACATGCCCTACGTGAAAGGCGGTGGTCTGTTCCTGCCCATCACCCGCCAGTGCAAGCTGGGCGAGGAGGTGTTCGTGTTGCTGACCCTGATGGATGACCCCGAACGCATCCCGGTCACGGGCAAGGTCATCTGGATCAATCCGCGGCAGCAAGGCATGCGGGCGGCGGGTATCGGTATCCAGCTCTCGGGTGAGGAGGGCGACAAGGCGCGCCGCAAGATCGAGACCTATCTGGCGGGGGCCTTGCAGGCAGACCGGCCGACCCACACGATGTAACCGTTTTTCGGGTGTAACGGGGCCGGCGTTAGCCGGCCCCGTTGTTTTGATGCCCTGCAGGGCAGGATGTTTTCATGTTTATTGACTCTCATTGCCATCTGGACCGGCTGGATTTTGCCAAGCTGGGAACGGATCTTGCCGGCGCGCTGGCCGCTGCCCGAGCCCGCGGCGTGCAGCACTTCCTCTGCGTCGGCGTGGATCTGGAGACCTTGCCCGATGTGCTGGCGGTGGCTGAGGCGCATGATGACGTGTCGGCTTCTGTCGGCGTGCATCCGCTGCACCTGGACTCGCTGGAGCCGGAAATTGAGCAGCTGATCGAACTGGCGGCGCATCCGAAGGTGGTGGCGATCGGCGAGACCGGTCTCGACTATCACTATGAGCAGGAAAGTCCGGCCGACCAGCAACGACGCTTCCGCAAGCATATTGAGGCCGCTCGCCGTACCGGCAAGCCGCTGGTGGTGCATACCCGGGCAGCGCGTGCCGACACCATTGCCATCCTCAGGGAGGAGGGAGCGACTGCCGGCGTCATGCACTGTTTCACCGAGGACTGGAACATGGCCCGGGCCGCGCTTGACCTGGGGTTCTACATTTCGTTTTCGGGCATCGTGAGTTTTGCCAACGCGGCAGAGCTGAGGGATGTTGCCTGCAAGGTACCGCTGGACCGTCTCCTGATCGAGACGGACTCGCCCTGGCTGGCCCCTGTACCCTATCGGGGCAAGACCAACCAGCCGGCCTATGTCGTGGATGTGGCCAGGGTCATCGCTGATCTGAGAGGAATGTCAGTGGAGGCAGTTGGAGAGCAAACCACCGGGAACTTCAGGCGCCTGTTTGGCGTGGGCTGAACGACTCCGTCACGACGACCAAAAAAGAGCCCGGTTCCTGGGGGGGAAACCGGGCCAAGACCAAACAGTGCCTCGTCGAGCCGCGCTCTTGTTACCTGAGTGTCAGTATTGATGAGATTCTGGCAATCGCCAGTCATTCTGGCACTGTGCTTAGACCTGTTTCGTATGAATGGATCAATTTTTATTGTTTGCAGAGGCCAATCGGTGAAACTGTCTGGTCACGTCATGTGGCCGGCGCCTATACTGTGACCACCGCTTGTCGGCGCACTTTGAAGGCAGGACAATGCGCGCTTTTAAGGGCTCGTTTTGAGCCAGAACGGATTTTGAGAGGGACGGCAACATGAGTGACTTGGCCAAGGCCACCCAGAAGGCGCGGGAATTCCGCCAGCGCGAGCAGGCAATCCTGGACTGTGCACTGCAGCTTTTCATCGAGCAGGGTGAGGACAAGGTCACGGTCGAGATGATTGCGGACAAGGTCGGCATCGGCAAGGGCACCATCT
>JBKHWB010000088.1:0-7984 GCA_046566745.1 Gammaproteobacteria bacterium | reverse complement strand
TCAATGCTGTTGCTCGCCCCCCTGCTGCGACCGACGCAGTGGGGCCAGATCCGTTTTGGCTACTGGCTGATGCGGCACTTCCGGGCGGCGGTGCCGCGCGTGTTCCGCCGCAACAGCAGTGATGCCGCCTTCCTGCGCTTTGTCCGCGAGGACGACCCACTGCAGGAGCGCTGGGTGCCCATGGGCTGGATAGGGGCCTTGCGTAGCTGGGTGCTGCGCATGCAGCAACTGCCCCCCTGTGATTTCCCCGTGCTGCTCGTACAGGGGCAGCGCGACGAAACCGTCGAGTGGCGGGGCAACACGGAGTTTGTCCGTTCGCACTTCCGGGTCGTGCATGATGTCCTGTTGCCCGAGGCGTCACACCAGCTGGCCAATGAACGGGACGACCTGCGGCAGCCGGTGCACGATGCCATGGCGTTGCTGTTTCGTGGCGACCGCTGACAACCTTCCCTGGTTGCTTAAAACATTGATGAAAACAAGGAGAAGTCCATGACGGACGCAACCCCGCACCACTGGCGTTTTTTTCGTTCTGGCGGCTTTGATCAGGTCAGGCTTGATCGCCCGGAAGACCTGGCGGCTCTGCGTACGCTGGATCAGAAACTCTGGACGGCGCTGGCCTGTCCGGCAACCGGCATCGAGTTCGACGCCCGCACGCTCGCCTATCTGGATCAGGATCATGACGGCCGCATCCGTGCCCCGGAATTGCTGGATGCGGTGGACTGGACCCTGCTGCGTCTGGCCGACCGCGGCGTCTTGTTCAGCGGTGATGGCCTGCCGCTGAATGCGTTTGCCGACAATGACGAAGGTCGCGCCTTGCTGGTTGCCGCCCGCCGCTTGCTGGCCAACCTGGGCAAGGCTGACGCCGCCGTGTTGACGGTGGCGGACACCGAGGACATGGCCAAGGTGTTCCCGCCGGACAAGCCCAACGGCGATGGCATCGTGCCGGCCAGCATGGTGGAAGACGAGTCGCTCAAGGCGGCCATTGCCGACATCATCACGGCGCTGGGTGCAGACACTGATCGCAGCAACGAGCCCGGGATCAGTGCCGACAAGATCAATGCCTTCTTCGAGCAGGCCGGGGCGCTGCTGGCCTGGCAGGCACGCCTGGCCGCCGATGCCACGCTGCACCCCCTGGGGGATGCCACGCCGGCGGCGGCGGCGGCCTTGCAGGCCGTGCAGGCCAAGGTGGATGACTTCTTCAATCGTGTGCGGCTGGCTGCCTTCGATCCTCGGGCAGGTGCCGTCATGAACGGCGACGAAGCCGAACTGGTGCGATTGGCGGCGCTCGACCTGTCAGGGACATCGGATGCCGAACGCCTGCCGCTGGCCAATGTGGTGGCCGGGCGCGACCTGCCCTTGCAGGACGGGCTCAACCCGGCCTGGATGGCGGCCATGGCGGCATTCCTCGACAAGGTGGTGCGGCCCGTACTGGGCGAACGCACGGCATTGTCGGCCGCCGACTGGGCGGACCTGACGGCCCGGTTTGCCCCCTATCAGGCGTGGCTGGCCGAGAAGCCTGCCCAGGCCATTGATGTGCTGGAACCGGGTCGTGTGGCCGCATTGGCAGGTGATGATACGCGCGAGCGCCTGCTGGCCGAAGTCGCGCATGACGCATCGGTGGCGACGGAGGCGGAAGGTCTGCTGGACGTGGATCGCATCGTTCGCTTCCAGCAGAACCTGGTTAGTCTGCTCAACAATTTTATTTCTTTCCGTGATTTCTACACGCGTCGCGACAAGGCCGTATTCCAGGCTGGCACGCTCTTCATCGACGGCAAGAGCTGCGATCTGACCATCCGTGTGGCCGACATGGGCAAGCACAGCGCACAGGCGGCGGCCAGCGGCAGCTATCTGGTGTATTGCGACTGCACGCGACCGGGAGAAGCCCGCAAAATGACGGTGGTGGCGGCGGTGACGGCAGGGGATGCCGGCAGTCTGGCGGTCGGGCGCAACGGTATCTTCTACGACCGTGACGGCGTGGACTGGGATGCCCACGTGGTGAAGCTGGTCGAGCACCCCATCAGCGTACGCGAGGCGTTCTGGACGCCTTATCGCCGCATCGGCAAGATGATTTCGGATCAGATGCAAAAAATGGCGGCGTCCCGCGACAAGGCCATGGAAGAAAAGGCGGCCGCCGGCGTGGGTGAGGCTGCCACCAAGGCCGAGACTGTCACACCGGCGCCGGCGGGTGCGCCGGCTGCGCCACCGGCACCGTTCGACATCGCGAAGTTTGCCGGTATTTTTGCCGCCATCGGTCTGGCGGTCGGTGCCATCGGCACTGTACTGACTGCCGTTGCGGCGGGCTTCCTGGCCCTGAAGTGGTGGCAGATGCCGCTGGCGCTGGTCGGGGCCCTGTTGCTGGTGTCTGGCCCGTCGATGGTGCTGGCGTGGTTCAAGCTGCGCCGGCGCAATCTCGGCCCGCTGCTGGACGCCAATGGCTGGGCCGTCAATGCCGCGGCCAACATCAATATTGCCTTCGGCACATCGCTGACCCAGCTGGCGAAGCTGCCGGACGGGGCCGAGCGCTCCCTGTCGGACCCGTACGCCAGCAAGAAGCATCGCTGGGTGTGGTGGCTGTTGTTGCTGGCCATTGTTGCCGGTGCTGTCTGGGGGCACGGACAGGGGTGGTTCTCGGTCGCGGGCTGAACCGCGCACTTCACATGAAAAAGCCCGCGCAAGCGGGCTTTTTCATGGCAACGAATGAAGGAGGCGTTAGCCGCCGATCAGGCTCTTCTTGCGCGTCTTGCGGATTTCTTTTTCGCTCTGGAATTCCACCAGGCCGCTTTCGATGTCGGTCAGTTTCATCGTGAACTTGTAATACACGTCCTTGGTGTTGCCGGCCGTCTTCACGATGCTGGAGAAGTTGCCATACAGCATGTACTGCGCGCCCAGCTGGCGACCCATCTGGACCGACTTCGCTTCGTCCACGAGTCCGCTGTTCTTCTGGTAGTCCATCTGCTTCATCACGGCATCGACCGCCGTCATGTCGACGAAGCGGAACTTGCCGGAGTTGAGCAGCTTGGTGGAGATGGTGTCGGTGATGGATTCGGTGTCGATGTGCTCCGTGGTCTTGTTCTTGATGCGGTCGACGAACAGGATGGGGCGCTTGCCGCCGGCGCTGATCTGGGCCACGGCGCCGGAGGCCAGCATGTCGTCCACCATCTTTTCCGCAATCATTTGCAGGTCGGTGGAGCCGAAGTCGGTGTTGACGGTTTCCACCGCAGTTGCATCGCCGTATTGCACCGAAGTGCAGCCGCTCATGCCAAGCATGCCGGCGGCGAGCAGGGGAACAAGGATCAGTGCAGGCTTCATTACTGGGTCACTCCCTGGGGGTCACGAATCTGGATCTGGAAGCGCTTGGCCTTGTCGCTGGGGCCGGTGGCGCTGATGGTGAGTTCGTCGCGGCCCTGGACCGATGCAGCCTTCCACGGGCGGTTGTCTTCATCCAGCGACATGTCGTTGCTGTCGAACCAGACGATCTTGTACTCGAACTTCTGGGTGACGCCGGCACGGTTGCGCAGCACGGCCTGCGCCCGCGGCAGGCCGCCTTCGGTTTCGATCACGGCGGAGCGGGCCACTTCGATGGTGCCCTTCATGTCACCGCCGCGATAATTGACGATTGCCTTTGACGGATCGGTGGCGCAGGCCGTCAGCGCCATGGTGGTGCCCAAGAGCAGGGCGGTCGCGAGGCGTTTCATGCGGTTCTCCTTGAGGGGGTGTGCTCCGCGGGGCGGAGGAATGAGCCTGTCATAAAGGATAGATGCGACTGTACGTTCTGCCGGGCAGAATCGCCAAGTGCACCAGTGTCGGTCTTCCGTTACGTATCTCGACCTCGAGCGGTGCACCCATGCCGGGGACGGCCAGCCGGTGGGAGCCCTCTGATAATGGCAGGCGCAATACCTGGCCACTACCCGGCAGGGTGAGCCATGAACGCAGGTCGGCCTGGTCAGTCACCAGGCTGTAGATCGTCCCTACCAGTCCCAGCAGGCCGCTGGAGTCCTGCTGCTGCATCTGGCGCTGCATTTCCTGCTTGGTCAGCAGGCGGGTGAAGGCGCGGGCCAGCATGCCGGGAATCTGGTCCTTGAGCGTACGTACGGCCAGGGCGCGGGTGTCCACCAGCAGCGCGGTATCGTACGTACGGCCGTCAATGTCCACCATCATGGCGGCGGGGCCGGGGATGTTGCCGGCATAGACGGGGAAGCTGACGTTGTTGAATGTGCGCGAGGTCCAGATCGGGATACTCAGCGGCGATTTGGCCGGCACGTAGCCTTCCTCCAGATACAGCACCAGCTCGCCTTCACCCACCCGGGGGGCGACCTGGGTGTTGCCGATCTTGCGTGCCAGCTTCTGGGCGTCCTCAATGCCGGTGCGCAGGCCGGTGCGAACCACGTCCCGTTGGACGTAGGGGTTGTCCGGCACCAGTTCGAGGGCCTTGCGATAGTCGATGTAGGCATCATTGGTGTTGCCGGTGGCCTCGTAGATCAGCGCCGACAGGTAGAACGTGGCAGCATTCTGGAAGCCGGTCTTCACGCGTCCGGCCGCCAGGTCCATGCTGCTGAAATAGCCGTCGTAGCGGGTGGCGTCGAAGCCTTTGGCGTCGGCCTCCTCACGTGCCTTGTCAACGCTGTTTTCCTTGTTGGCCAGTGCTTCGTTCTGGATCAGGTTGGCTCGCCTTACCTCCACCAGGGCGCCACTGGCATCTCCGGCGGCCAGGTAGTTCAGGGCCTGGTACTGGTGCACGAAGACCCGTTCGAACAGGCTGCCCGTGTAGGGGCGTGCATTGTCATTGGTGAGCAGGCTGGCCCCGGTGGCCAGCGAGGCGGTGGCTGACAGCGTGGCGCGCTCTTCCAGCTGGCGGTAGGCGCCGATAGCGTCATCGAAGTCGGTTTTGCTGGTATCCATCCGGTCGGCCAGCTGGCCCACGCGGCCCCGCTCTTGCAAGTACAGCAGCCGGTCGGCGCTGCGCCGCTTTTTCTCCAGCGCAGCCAGCGCCGTGTCGGGCTGCTGCAGCTCCAGCGACCGTTGCCAGCCCTGCGCCTGGGCGGGGTAGGGGGTCAGTACCGAGCTGGCGGCACAGCCGCCCAGCAGCAGCGGCAGTAACAACAGGGTGACGGAGCGCAGTAGCAGCATGGAAGAGTCCTGTCAGGTCCTGCTTACCAGCGCGGGCCGGTCGGCGTGTCTGCGGCGGGCCGGGTGCTGGGTGCGGGAGCGACCTTGCGCACCAGCATGCCCGGGCCGACACCATCCGTCGATGCCTCTGCTTTCACGAAGCGGGCCTGTACGGCTGTCACGGTGGCCTGGCTGACCTCCGTCTCTGTCTGCCCCAGCGTTTCGCCGGTGTCCTGGTCCACGATGGCGTCGCCCAGGCGGATCACCACCAGCGTGTCGCCCACCTTGAGGCCGCTGCTGTCGGCGCCTCGGTTGAGGTAGAGCGTGCGGCCGCTGGCCTGCGCCACGCGCAGCGGAAAGACGCTGTCGGTGATGCGGCTGACCATGCTGGCCGCTGCAGCGGCCAGCAGGCGGCTCCCGAGGCTTTCGCGATCGGGCGTTTTGCCGGTCGGCCAATCCGGCGGCGCCAGCGGCCTTGCGGCCTCTTGCAACACCTTCTCGGCGGCCACGATACGCCCGGTGCGGGCATCGATGATGCGCAGGTATACCTTGATGAAGCCCTCTTGTTGCGTCACGACCTGGCTGGAATATGGCACGGTCTTGCTGACCGTCTCGGCACCCATGTCATCGACACGGCCCAACACGAAATAGTCGGCACCCAGCAGCCTGGCCAGTTTGGGGGCCTCATCCGGCGAGGCGTAGTCGCTCTCCTGGAACTGCTTCTCGCGCAGCAGGTCGTCCATCCGTTGCCGTTCCAGGACGTCGAATTTGCGCGTGGCGACCAGCTGGTGGATGAGTTCGTCGGTCAGCAGCGACGTCTGGCTCTCAACGGTGCCTTCGAAGACGGCGCGGGGCGTCACCACGACCACCTGTCGGTCGACGGTAAACGGCAGTACGGCCAGCGTGGGACGGGCGGCTGATGCCAGCGAGGCGCCCAGAACCAGCAGGGGGGCAAGGAGGCTGACAGGCAGCAGGTGGAGAGGGCGCATGAGTTCTCCCGGGGCACAGGATGTGATGACAGGCCACTGAGTCTAGAGGGGGGGAGGCAAGAGGGGAAGCCGGCCCCGGCTCGCCAAGCCGGATACATGGGCTAGATTTAATGGCAGTCGTTGTCATAAACGCGTGTCACAAGGTTCTCGGGCGATCAGGTGAAAGGGTATGAAAGCGTACGGAGCAGAGTTTATCGGGACCTTCTGGTTGGTGTTGGGGGGGTGTGGAAGTGCTGTGCTGGCAGCGGCATTCCCCGAGGTCGGTATCGGCCTGCACGGGGTTTCGCTGGCGTTCGGCCTGACGGTACTGACCATGGCCTATGCCATCGGCCACATCTCCGGCTGCCATCTCAATCCGGCGGTTTCCGTGGGTCTTTGGGCTGGCGGCCGCTTTCCGGCCAGCCAGTTGCTGCCCTACATCGCGGCGCAGGTGCTGGGCGCGATCGTGGCGGGCGGAGTGTTGTACGTGGTCGCCAGTGGCAAGGCCGGGTTTGATGTTTCCGCCGGGTTTGCCTCGAACGGCTATGGCGCACACTCGCCCGGCGGTTATTCCATGCAGGCGGCGTTGGTAACGGAAGTGGTGATGACCATGATGTTCGTGATCATCATTCTTGGGACCACCGACAAGCGGGCGCCGGCCGGCTTTGCGCCGATAGCCATCGGCCTGGCCCTCACGCTCATCCACCTGATTTCGATTCCGGTGACCAATACGTCGGTCAATCCAGCTCGTAGCACGGGTGTGGCCCTTTATGTGGGCGACTGGGCGATCGCGCAGTTGTGGCTGTTCTGGCTGGCGCCGATCGCCGGGGCGGCGCTGGGGGCCGTGGTGTCTACCGCTTCATTGGCAGCGAGGGAGACTGAGCGGCCAGGGCTGGTTGGGCCCTGCGACGGTTGGTGTGGTAGCGGCCGTTACGGCAATGCGGGACCACAGCGCCTGCAGCGGATGGCCTGGTGCCGGGGTGGCGGCTACCTACACTGTTGGATAGGGCACGGGCCACTGCAAGCCGCGGTGGGTTCGTGAGCCATTGACTGGAGGTGTTCCCATGAAACGCTTTCTTGGCGTCATGATGCTTTCCGCTGGCCTGAGTCCGGCGTTCGCGACAGACCCCGACATCGGCGTGTCGGTGACGATTGGTCACCCGGGTTTTTACGGCACCATCGAGCTAGGTGATACCCGGCCGCGGCTCGTCTATGCCGAGCCAAAATACATCCAGCGCGCCCCGAGGGGTGAGGCGGTGAATCCGCTCTACCTGCGGGTGCCGCCAGGGCATGCCCGTAACTGGCGCAAGCACTGTGACAAGTACGATGCTTGCGGCCGGCCGTCCTATTTCGTGCAGGACAGCTGGTACCGGAGTGTGTACGTGCCGCAATACCGTGAGCGGCATCGTGAGGATCGACGGGACGATCGCCGTGGCGATGACAGGGGCTGGCGTGACGACAGGGAGGGTGGACGTGACGGCCACCAGGGAAAGGGTAACGGCAACAAGGGGCGTGGCCGTGATTGACCCAAACCCTGGTGCGGCCGCGTGATGCATGCGCATAAAAAAGCCGGCTTGCGCCGGCTTTTTTATGCGTCGTTCAGTGCATCAGAACAGCACGCGGGTGCGGATGGTGCCGTCGATCTTCTGCAACTGCTCCAGTGCCACGCTGGAGTATTCCTTGTCCACGTCCATCACCAGGTAGCCGATGGCTTCGTTGGTCATCAGGCTTTGCGCGCTGATGTTGATGTTGTTCTCGGCGAACACGCGGTTGATGTTCATCAGCACGCCGGGCACGTTGCGGTGGATGTGCAGCAGGCGGTGCTTGCCCGGCTGCTGGGGGACGTTCACTTCCGGGAAGTTCACGGCCGAGAGGGTGCTGCCGCTGTCGGAGTAGCGCACGAACTTCTC
>JBKHWB010000087.1:0-8024 GCA_046566745.1 Gammaproteobacteria bacterium | reverse complement strand
AGGGTCTGTTTGCCGAACGGCACCCGCACGCGCGCACCCACCGGCGGGGGCGGGTCCATTTTCGCGGGCAGTATGTAGTCGAATGTCTGGCGCAGCGGGGAAGGCAGGGCCAGTTGCAGGTAACGCCGGGTCATGGCGGCTAGCTTAACAGGTTGCTGAAAAACTACCTGTGTTGGCATGTGCTGGCAGCTGCTCAGCAGGCTGTTGGCTGGTCTGCCTGTCCCGCGAGTTCAGGCCGGGTGACCAAGACCTCGCCGCGCGATACCGCCTTTGGTGGCAATCTCATGCATGTGGTTCAGCGACTGGCCGATCACTTCGGCACGCTGAATCCAGCCGGCGGCCAGTTCCGGTGGCAGCTCCGCCTGGACCACTTCCCGGAACAGGGCCAGCCAGTCCACCAGCAGTTCGGGGGTAAAGCCGGCCTCATTGTGTTTGCGGGCCACCGCATAGGGGTAGTCCAGATAGCGTTTGCCACCGAGGGTCACCCACCAGAAATGGGTCAGGATGTCCTTGTGCATCGGCCAGTCGTGCACGATGGCAAAGGGGCCTTTCAGGGTGGGATGGGCCTGGATGTGTTCGTAAAACACGTCGACCACTCGGGCGACCCGCTCGCGACCTATATCGTCTGCGATGTCCTGCATGGGGGAAGTCCTGCGCTGGTGGCCCGGCGACCGGGCATGATGGGCTTGTCGGTGCATTCTACCTGCCACCTCCGCGACCGGGTCGTTTTTGGCCTGACAATCATCAGGCAGGCGATGGCCATGCACTTGGCCTGCAGGGGCACTCCTGATAGTATTCGCGGCCTTGTTGCGCCTGGCTCCGACGAAGCGACTGTTGGGGTGGGCCAAGAGAGTGTGTCCGTCGTTCCTGCTACAGATTCCCTGACGCAGGGGGGCGATGGCTCATTAACCATTCTCTGGAGATTGAAAATGAAAGCCGGCATTCATCCCGAATACACTGAAATCACCGCTACCTGCTCCTGCGGTAACGTGATCAACACCCGTTCCACGCTGGGCAAGAACATCCACCTCGACGTGTGTGGTGCCTGCCATCCGTTCTACACCGGCACCCAGAAGGTGGTGGACACGGGCGGTCGTATCGACAAGTTCAAGCAGCGCTTCGGCGCCCGCAGCTTCAAGAAGGCCTGATCCTTCCCGAAGCAGGAAAGCCCGGCAATTGCCGGGCTTTTTCATGTCTGCAATCTGATCAGAACAGGTCTTCCGGTGCCACTTGCGGCACGGCTTCGGTGTCTGCTTCCGGTGTGCCGGGCAGCGGCGCCGCCGGCAGCTTTTCCACCTGCAGCCAGTCCGTATAACCATCCGGGTCATCATCGGTCGTGCGCTGTCCGTTGCTCAGGCGCACGCGGACCGGTACCAGTCCTGTTGGTAGCGGCGGATGGTATTCCGGGGTGCCCGCCAGTGCTGGCCCCATGAAGCCGTTCCACAGCGGCAGGGCCGCATAACCGCCATATTCCATGCGGCCGAGCGTTTGGGGCTGGTCAAAGCCGACCCAGCTGACTGCCACCAGCTTGCCCCCAAAGCCGGCAAACCAGGCGTCCTTGGCATCGTTGGTGGTGCCGGTCTTGCCGGCCAGGTCCCCTCGTCCCAGGCTGAGCGCAGCGCGCCCCGTTCCCCGCACGATGACGTCGCGCAGGATGGACTGCGTCTGCCAGGCGGCGCGCGCGCTCATGATGCGTGCGGCCACCGGATAATCCGGGACAAAGGGCATGGCCGGCGCCGGTGGTTCGGTTACGGTGATGCTGTTGCCCTCGCCAGTGATTTCGGTGGCCACTGGCTCCGGTTCTGCCTCGGGCAGCGGATTTTCGCATTCTCGGCAGACACGCTCCGGACTGGCCTGGAACAGGAGGCTGCCCTTGCTGTCTTCCACGCGCGCGACAAAGTAGGGAGTGACGTGGAAGCCGCCATTGGCAAAGGCGGCATAGGCGGCGGCCATTTGCACGGGCAAAACCTCGGCCGAGCCGAGTGCCAGGGTCAGGTTGCGCTGCATGCGGTCGCGTGGGAAACCGAAACGCTGCATGTAGCTGCGTGCGTTGTCGATGCCGACGGACTGCAGCAGGCGTATGGAAACGAGGTTGCGCGACTGGTACAGGGCACGCCGCAGGCGGATCGGGCCGTAGAACTCGCCGTCCGAATTGCTGGGTCGCCAGGCGTTGGCGCCCTCGCCAAAGCTCAGCGGGGAGTCGTTGACGAGGCTGGCAGGGGTGTAGCCGCGCTCCAGTGCCAGGGAATAAATGAAAGGCTTGAGCGTGGAGCCGGCCTGTCGCCAGCCCTGCAGCGAGCGATTGAACTTGCTTTCCGTGAAGTCGAATCCGCCCACCACGGCCTCGATCGCGCCGGTATCCTGGTTGATGGCTACCAACTGGCCCTGTACCTTCGGAACCTGGACAAGGTCCCAGCCGCCGTTGGCTCGGGGCCGCACGCGCACGATGTCGTCAACAGCGAGAATGTCCGACGCCGTTTTTGGCTGAGGCCCGACCTTGTTCACGCTGACATAGGGGCGGGCCCAGCGCATCGCCTCCCAGTCAAGCGCCAGCTCGGTGCCATTTTTGAGGACCGCAGTGGCGGTCTGTCCCTCCACGGTCGTGACCCTGGCCGCCAGTAACCCGCCGATGGGGTAGCGGATAGCCAGTTCGTCCTTGCCTTTCGCCTCGGCACCTCGCCAGCCGTGGCGGCGGTCATACGCCAGCAGGCCGTTGATGACAGCTTGTGATGCCGCATTCTGCCTGCTGGCACTCACGGTGGTGTAGACCTTGTAGCCTGAGCTGTAGATGTCCTCGCCAAAGCGCTCGACCAGCGCCTCACGTACCATTTCCGCCAGCCAGGGAGCGTTGACCTGGGCAAACGTGGCACGGAAGTTCAGGCCGACTGGTGCTTTGATGGCAGAGTCGTAGTCCTCCTGCGCGATGTAGCCCAGCTCCAGCATGCGTCCGAGGATCCAGTCACGGCGGATCATGGCGCGCTTGGGATTGTTGACCGGGTTGTACTTCGAGGGCGCCTTGGGCAGGCCGGCGATCATGGCAATTTCTGCTAGCGTCAACTCGTTGATTTTCTTGTTGTAATAGACTTGGGCGGCAGCGCCGATGCCATAGGCACGATGGCCGAGGAAGATCTTGTTGACGTACAGCGTCATGATCTCCTGCTTGCCCAACGAGTCCTCGATGTCCTTTGCCAGCAGGAGCTCGGTAAATTTGCGGCTGAAGGTGCGCTCGTGGCTCAGGAAGTAGTTTTTGGCCACCTGCATGGTGATGGTGGAGCCGCCGGACTGGATGCCGCCAGTGCGCAGGAGGTCGACGAAGGCCCGGGCCAGCCCCTTGTAGTTGATCCCTTCGTGCTCGAAAAAGCGGTCGTCTTCTGCCGCCAGGATGGCCTTGATGAAGAGGGGCGGGATCTGCTCATAGGCCAGAGGGGTGGTGTGCTTCTCTCCGAACTCCGCAATCAGCTGGCCGTCACTGGACAGGACCTGCAATGGGGTTTCGAACCTCACCTCTTTCAGTTGATCGGCATCAGGAAGCTGCGGAGCCAGATAAAGGTAGAGCCCGGCGAGAATGAGCAGCAAGCCACAAAACGGAAAAGCCAAAACGGCGACAATACGCTCGCGGAGCCCGGCCTCTTTCAGGATTTTCATTGATAATCAACTGCTTGCGTAGTTTCAGGGGGTGCCCCCCGGGGGTGTCGGGCATTATAAGCGAAACCCGCTCTTGTGCAGCAATTGCGCTCGTGCTAAGACTAGTATTTAATGTAGTTGTATATGAATGTGACGTAAGTGCACATTTTCCATAGAAAAAATAAAAGGGAATCCCATCGTGCTGCCCTTCCTTCGGAAAACAAACTCGGCATTGCTCGGGCTGGACATCAGTTCCACCTCGGTCAAGTTGCTGGAGCTGAGCCGGCAAGGTGACCGCTACCGTGTGGAGTCATACGGGGTCGAGCCCCTGCCGCAGAACGCGGTGGTCGAAAAGAACATCAATGACGTCGAGGGCGTCGGCGAGGCCATCAAAAAGCTGGTGGCCCGCGCCAAGCCACAGACCAAGCAGGCGGCCGTGGCCGTGGCAGGGTCGGCGGTCATTACCAAGGTGATCGAGATGGACACAGCGCTCACGGACGACGAGCGCGAGTCCCAGATCCGCCTGGAGGCCGACCAGTACATTCCCTACCCGATGGAAGAAGTCAGTATCGACTTCGAGGTGATCGAGCCGCTGGAGAGCAATCCGGCGCGCTGCACCGTGCTGCTGGCAGCCTCGCGCAACGAAAATATCGAATTGCGCGTGGATGCCCTCGAGATCGGCGGGCTGGTGGCGAAAATCGTGGATGTCGAGGCTTACGCCATGGAGCGTGCCTTTGGCCTGATCGGCGACGCCATTTCCAGCGGCCCTGAAGGGACGGTGGCCATCCTGGATATCGGGGCCACCATGATGACCCTGAACGTGGTCAATGACGGCAAGATCATTTACAACCGCGAGCAGTTGTTTGGTGGCAAGCAGCTGACCGAGGAAATCCAGCGTCGCTACGGTCTGTCCTTCGAGGAAGCCGGCATGGCCAAGAAGCAGGGTGGCCTGCCTGACGACTACGACTCCGAAGTGTTGCGTCCGTTCATGGATGCCGTCGTGCAACAGGTGACACGCGCCCTGCAGTTCTTCTTTTCGTCCAGTGCCTACAACGATGTCGATCACATCGTGCTCGCCGGGGGTACCGCCTCCATTGATGGGCTGTCGGCCATGGTGCAGGAAAAACTGGGAACTCCGGTGACGGTCGCCAACCCCTTCATGAACATGTCGCTGTCGCCCAAGGTCAACGCTGCGGCCATCGCCAATGACGCTCCGTCACTGATGATTGCCTGTGGTCTCGCGCTGAGGAGTTTTGACTGATGGCCAGAATCAACCTACTCCCCTGGCGCCAGGAACTGCGCAAGCAGCGGCAACAGGAATTCGTCACTATCGTGGCGGCGATAGCCGCGCTGGCCGTGGGTCTTGTGCTGTTTGCACACATGGCCTTGTCCAAGCAGGTGAGCGACCAGCTGGAGCGCAACAGCTACATCAAGGCGGAAATTGCCACGCTCGACTCCCAGATCAAGGAAATCGACGAATTGCAGAAGCGTCGTGAAGAACTGCTGTCGCGCATGAAAGTCATCCAGGACTTGCAGGGTCACCGGCCGGTGATCGTGCGTGTGTTTGACGAGTTCGTCCGGGCCATGCCGGATGGCGTGTATTTCCGCACCATTGACCGCAAGGGCAATACGTTCACGATCGCCGGGGTGGCGGAAAGTGCCAACCAGGTGTCGGCCCTGATGCGTAATCTGGAGGCGTCCCAGTGGTTCAAGAGCCCGGTGTTGTCCAAGGTCGCCGCCGAAGCGCAGCCATCTGCTGCGGGCCAGACGGTCAAGGGCAAGGCGGCACCTGGTACAACCCAGGCCGGCAATGCCTTTGCGCTGTCCGTCGAACTTGAGACGCCTGCTGTGGACGACAAGGCTGCCGCAGAAGGAGCCAAGAAATGAAGGGCATGAATGACCTGAAGAATCTTGATATCCAGGAGTTGATGAACACACTCCAGACCCTGGATCCGCAGAACGTGGGCTCCTGGCCCATGCCGGTCAAGGTGATGGTGTATGTGCTGGTGTTCATCGGCGTGCTGGTGCTGGGGTACATGGCCGATCTGTCCGGCATCAAGACCAGCCTGGAAAACGGCGAACTGGAGCAGCAGACGCTGCTGACCGAGTTCGAGTCCAAGGTGTTCAAGGCGCAGAATCTGGATACCTACAAGCAGCAGCTCAAGGACATGGAAGATTCCTTCGGTGCACTGCTGCGACAGCTGCCTCAGGATACCGAGGTCCCGGGCCTGCTGGAGGATATTACCCACACCGGCCTGGGTAGCGGACTTGAGTTTGATGCCATTGACCTGGGTAACGAGGTCGCGAAGGATTTTTATGCGGAACAGCCGATCAACATTCAGGTGACCGGTGACTATCACGCGTTTGGTGCCTTCGTCAGTGGCGTGTCGGCGTTGCCGCGTATCGTGACCTTGCATGACTTCTCGATTGGCCCCAAGGCCAGTGCCGGAAGCCGCCGGGATGACGGTGGCGCGCCGGTGCTGGTCATGAAAATCCAGGCCAAGACCTATCGCTATAACGATGCGGCAGCATCGGGTGACGCAGGCAAACCGGGTAAGCCGGGTGCGGCCGCGGCAGCAGGAGGGGCAAAATGATGCTCAAGCGTGTAGTGGCCGTGTGCCTGGTCTCCGCTGCTGCCCTGACGGGGTGCTCGGCCAGTTTCGAGGATGTTCGTGCGCAGATGGATGCAATCCGCCAGAAACCGCGCGGGACGGTGGAGCCGCCGCCGGAGTTCACGCCGATGCCCACGTTTACGTACGCTGCGCACCAGTTGCGCAGCCCGTTTGCGCCGCCCATCAGTGCCGAGCAACTTTTGATGAGCTCCGGCAAGAAGGTCGAGCCTGATGTCAGCCGTCCGCTGGAATATCTGGAGCGCTTCAGTCTGGAGTCCCTGCGGTTCCGCGGCGCCATGCAGCGCCCCGGCGGCCCCCTCTTTGCCCTCATCGAGGACAGTGATGGTGGTGTGCAACGCGTCAAGGTAGGCAACTATCTTGGCAAGAACCACGGTCGGATTGTGGAGGTCGCTCCCAATCTGGTGTCGATCATTGAAATCGTACCTGACGGACGTGACGGCTGGGTGGAACGCCCCCGCAGCCTGTCACTGAGCGAATGATTAACGAGCCGGCCTCGTGGAGATTCCGAGCATGAAAACAATCAACAACTACGCAGCCAGGAACAATACCATGTTGATGCGCTGGATAAGGACTGCCGTGATCGGCCTGGGTGTCATGGCGAGCATGGCGTTTGCGGCTGATCGCGTGATGCTGGAGCAGGTCGATTCCGTGACCCTGCCCGGGGATGAGGTCGAGGTGCGCCTTGGTTTCGATAGCGTGGCGCCACAGCCGGTGGCCTACAAGATCGACAAACCGGCGCGCATCGTTTTCGATCTGCCGGGCGTGCGCAGCGCGCTGCCGGGCAAGTATGTCAATCTGGGCAGTGGAAATGCCCGCAGCCTGACCGTGGTCGAAAGTGGCGACCGCAGTCGTGTGATCGTCAATCTGGGCGAACTGAGCGGCTTCAATACCCGCGTGGACGGCAATCAGGTTTACATCACCATCGGCAAGTCGCAGGTCACGGCTGATGCGGCCAGCAAGGCCGTAACGGTGGCCGGTTCTGCTCCCGCCAAGGTCGTGCGCGCCGTCAGCGGCGTTGACTTCCGTCGTGGCGAGCAGGGCGACGGGCAGGTGCTGATCGAGTTGTCGCAGGGCTCCATCCCGGTCGACGTGCAGCAGCAGGGCAATCGCATCATTGCCAAGTTCATCGGTGCCAAGGTGCCTGACAACCTGCGTCGGCGACTTGATGTCACCGACTTTGCCACGCCGGTGAAGTCGGTCGATACCTACAATGAAGGTGCCGACGGCATCATGGTGATCCAGCCCCAGGGCGAATTCGAGTACCTGGCCTACCAGACCGACAACAAACTCACGGTCAGCGTCAAGCCGGTGACCAAGGATGACAAGCGCAAGAAGCAGGATTTTGCCTACTCGGGCGAGAAGCTGTCGCTGAACTTCCAGGATATCGAGGTGCGTTCGGTGTTGCAGCTGATTGCCGACTTCACCTCCCTGAATCTGGTCGCCAGCGACTCCGTCAGCGGCAAGATCACCCTGCGCCTGCAGAATGTGCCGTGGGATCAGGCGCTGGATCTCATTCTCAAGACCAAGGGTCTGGACAAGCGTACCGTCGGCAACGTGATGCTGGTGGCGCCTGCCGACGAAATCGCGGCTCGCGAGCGGCTGGAGATGGAAAGCAACAACCAGTCGGAAAAGCTGGCGTCGCTGCGCTCGGAGTTCATCCAGATCAACTATGCCAAGGCCTCTGACATGCTGGGCCTGATCAATGGTCCGAGCAAGCTGTTGTCGGATCGGGGCTCCGCCTCGGTGGATTCGCGTACAAATACCCTG